>CAZUXH010000009.1:0-22204 GCA_964624655.1 uncultured Rhodospirillaceae bacterium
AACATTATCTAAAAAAGACTAATAATATTAGTTAATTGTTGATTTAAACCTTTTTAAAATCCTTACTCACCAAGGATTATAGAATATTAAATTGATTCAAAGTATTTTCAAACACTTGCTGAATAAGGTATACAGAGGGTTGGACTTAGGAATGGGAATAATACGTTAATTGATGCACTTGCGAGGGTTTATATAAGGAGTTTGCTATGCAACATGATCAGCCGTTGCCGTATATCGAACGTATCAGGAATTATTATCAAATTCTTGGTTATGGGGCGCCCTATGAATGGGCGAGCCATGGTGATGTGCCTTTTGCGCTGCTTAAAAGACCGATTTCTGGGTCGCGTATTGCTATTGTTACCACGGCGGCACCATTCCAACCTGATAAAGGGGATCAGGGGCCAGGCGCGCCCTATAATGGCAAGTCAAAATTTTTTCGGGTTTATGCTGATGCTATCGACCCTTTCCCGGATCTACGCATTGCTCATATTTCGATTGACCGGGCGCATACAACTGCCAGTGATATCGCCAGCTATTTTCCATTGGTAGCGCTTACAAAATTGGCTGATGAGGGCTATATTGGGTCAGTAGCGCCGCGTTTTTATGGGTTGCCAACTAACCGATCGCAACGCATAACGCGTGACATTGATAGTAAGGCTCTGCTTGTATTTTGTCAGGAAGATAAGGTTGATGCTGTTGTTTTGGTGCCAAATTGTCCAGTATGCCATCAATCGGTGGCACTAGCGGCACATTGTCTTGAAACTGCCGGCATCGCCACGGTAATTATGGGGTGTGCCAAGGATATTATCGAACATGTTGGGGTACCCCGCCTGTTGTTTAATGATTTGCCACTTGGGAATGCAGCAGGTTTGCCAGATGATGCGGATTCACAATATCTTGCTGCAAAACTTGCTGGTGATCTGCTTGCAGATGCAACAGCGCCACGTACCACCAGACAATCACCTTTGGTCTGGTCGGGGGCAGCCGACTGGAAAAAAGATTATTCGAATGCGGCGTTATTGTCATCTGAAGAAATTGCCGAACGTCGTGCCGAATTTGACCGGGTAAAAGTAGCGGCAAGCGCTATCAAATCAGCTACAAAAACTGAAACAAGTAGCTAGCTATAATCTGAACTCAAAACCCTAGGAATAATTAAATGGAAATAGGAAATAAAGTATAACTAATTGATATTAAATAGATTATTAGTTACACAAAACTTTCACATAAAATCTAACCGATTGATTTATCTAAAAATCTCTCTTACAGTTACAAAGAAAGTTATACAAACGTGTGACTACTGAAAATAATAGTAACTTGTAGGCAGAATTTGGTACCTCACTCGCCCGCCTATTAGGAATTTATGTTAAGAGTGAAAGACAGGAGTAATAGACCATGAAGACATTATTTACAATCCTAAGTTTTTTGGCTGGGCTAACGTTGATTGCGGCGGCGTATGCTAATGACGAGCCAAATGAAGACAAAAAAACTGATCAAACCATCATTATCGCACAAGCGTCCGTAACACCGGAGGAAGAAGTAAGGCAAGCGGCTGAAATGGATGCAACTGGTCCAAGAAAAACGACCGGCATTAAGGCATTGCGGATTCTAGGCACGGTGCCGTTGGCGGGCGAGTTCGAAAATCCGGAAGAGCGTGTCCTGCGAGGACGCGAAATCGATATCGAACCAGGAGGCCGAGTCGCTGTTCATCGGCATGACGGACGTCCTGGATTAGCTTATATCGTTAGCGGTCAATTGACTGAGCACCGAGTCGGAGTCGATAAGCCGGTTGTTAAAAAGGCTGGAGACGCCGTTTGGGAGCGAACTGGCACCCTCCACTGGTGGGAGAACGAAGGCGACACGGTGGCACGTGTGATTGTTGTGGACATAGTTCCCTCTGAATAAGCAGGCAGGTAGAAGGAAAAAAATATTTTAAACTTTATATTTTTATATTAAATTTAGTAATGATAAATTTTTTAGTTATAATTATTTTTTTTTGAACCATTAAGGTTATTAAGACATGCCTACACTGGCCATTGATTTTTACATCTCGATGCGATCGCCTTATTCTTATTTGGTGACTCCTCGTCTTGCAGCACTAACAGAGAATTATAACCTTGAAATAAAAGCACGACCGGTCTACGCTATTGCCGCTCGTGATCCCGATTGGTTCAAGACACTAAATCCATTGTGGATGTCCTATTTTGTGATGGATCAACAACGCACCGCCAAATTTCTAGGTGTGCCATTTGGCTTACCACGTCCTGATCCAATCATACAGGATCTTGCTACTGGTGTCATCGCTGCTGACCAACCTTACATCCGAGGATTGACTCGCTTAGCTGCTGCCGCTAGCGAAACAGACTGTAGTTTTCCATTGGTTCGTGAGGTTAGCGCGTTGATTTTTGACGGCAAGGTTGATGGTTGGAATAAAGGTGATCACTTAAAGAATGCAGTAACTCGAGCTGGCCTTGATTTTGATAAGTTGGATGCTGCCATCGTAGCCGACCCAGATCGCTATGACCAGATTATTTCTGCCAACCAGGATGCTCAAAAATCTATCGGCCACTGGGGTACCCCGCTTATGGTGTATGAGGGTGAACCGTTCTTTGGTCAGGATCGGTTTGATATGCTTCAATGGCGTCTGGAGCAGGATGGTTTAACACGGCGTTGACTTACTACTTTAACCCGTAATTTAACAAGGGTAATAAAAGATATTTTGCTGAAGGGGAGTATTTTATGTTCAAGCACCACACCACAGAGATTGGCGATGTCAGGCTGCATTATGTAACGATAGGAAATGGTCCACAGGCACTTTGCCTACTCCATGGTTGGCCGCAGACTTGGTGGGAATGGCGCCGGGTTATGCCAGTATTTGCTGAACATTTTACGGTTATTGCTCCTGATATGCGGGGCCTAGGCGATTCGTCTTGTCCACCTGCCGGGTATGACAAACGCAATGTTGCAAATGATATTTGGCGGTTAATGCATGAGGTGCTTGGCCATGAGAAATTTTTTCTGGCTGGCCATGATTGGGGTGGGCCTGTAGCCTACGCTTTAGCTCATGCGCATGGTGAGGCTGTACTTCGGCTTGCTATTCTCGATGTGGTTATTCCATTTGGTAGTTCAGACTCTCTTACTTGGGGCGGCAAGCGTTGGCATCATGGCTTTCATTGGGTTAAAGATTTACCGGAAGCGTTAGTATCAGGTCGAGAACTAATGTATCTCTCTTGGTTTTACAATAACCTTGCTCATGATTCTTCGGCTATTACGCCAGAAGATATTGATGAATATGTACGCGCATATTCCCAGCCTGGCGTGATGAGGGCGGGTTTCGAATATTATCGTGCTACTCCCACTGATATTGCCCACAATAATGAAAACATGAAGACTAAGCTTGCAATGCCAGTTTTGGCTCTGGGAGGAAGTGGTGGTAAAGGACGGGGTTTGCAAGTACTCGAAAATATGCAGGAATTGGCAACCGATGTGAGAGGAGGCGAGGTTGCTAATTGTGGTCATTGGCTTCCAGAGGAGCAACCCGAAACTGTGGTGCATGAGATGCTAGCATTTTTTGGCAAAACTTCTTGAGGATAAGTTAAATTGGATTATTGAATGTGTGTTACTATGTAAAATAGAATGTAATAATTTTGTGTGTGGACAAGAAATAAATTAACGCATAATTTTATTCTTATGAAGATGAAAAAGAAAGGGGTAAGTAAGATGAAATTTAAACAAATTAAACCTAGACAGTATAATCGAAGGAGTGTGCTAAAAGTTCTGGGATCTGGTGCAGCAAGCACTCTACTGGGAGGAGTCTCTGTTTCTTTAGCTAATGCGGGCCCCATACGTATAGGAGTATTGATTCCTATAACAGGAGAAGCTAATGATATATTGCAACAAATGAAGGCAGGAATTGATGCTGGTATAGAAAAACTTAATGCATCTGGTGGAGTGCTAGGTCGAAGTGTTGAAGCTGTGTATAAGGATTCTGAAGGACATCCGAACAATCTCGCTAAGAAATGTGCAGAGTTAGTTCGTGACGAGAAAGAATCAGGAGAGATAGGACCTTTCATTGGGGCTGGTCGTAAATTTGCCGCCCGTTATTTGACCGACCTAAATACTCCATTAATAAGTGCAACTAACCATGAAGGTCGCTTTTGTCATTCTAACTTGTTTACTTTAGGTCCTACTCCAACTCAAGATGTGAAACCACTTGTTGACTACATAGATGGTGGAGCAGGTAAGAAATATTTTTTAGTTGGTTCATATTCTAGTTGGCAAAACTCAATGTTTCGTCAATCAAGGTTTCAAATTGCTCCTCATGAAGGGAAAGTGCGAGGGCAAGCTTTAACAGATATAGGCGAGAAGAAATTTGAGCCAGTCCTTGAATGGATTTCTCAAACGGATACTGAGGTGGTTCTTTTATGTATACCTAGAGAAAATGGTCCTTTATTCATCAAACAAGCAAATAAGCTGGGCTTACTAGACCGGCTTACTTTTGCATGGATAGGGTTTAACGAAACACATCACCAGGTGCTAACTACTGAGGAACGTGAGCGTATTGTTACATGCTCATCTTTTGTTATGTCTGATGATCGATCTGAGGCTGTAGAATTTGTTGAACGTGTAAAGAATATTCGAGGGGCAAATTTTCCAGTTACTTATTATGCTCATAACCATGCTAGTGCGGTAGCTGCTCTGGGTGAGGCATGGAAGAAAGCTGGAGAGGTTTCTGGCCATGCGGCTCTTAAGACTCTTCCCGGCCTTAGTTTTCAAGGAGCAACTGGGATTGAAACTATAGATGAAAAAAGTCATCATAGTTCACTAAATTTAGTGATTGCTAGGGGAGGTAAGGAACATTTAAAAGTAGTTCATCGGATTGGGTTGGTAGAAGCAAAAGCTGGGTGTACGGTATAGAGAAGGAATCATTGTTGTTCTAAGAAAATCTAATTTATTGATTTAGCTAAAAACTTCTCTTAAAGTTTATAGAATTAGAACAAACAGGATTATTACATTAAAGTGAAACAGGAGAAAAAAAAATGGCGAGCAAAGAATCAAATGCGATAAATGTTCATTATAGCTATTTACTTAATACGATGGGCGCAAATCCAGATATGCCATTAGATGAAATTAGGATTCTTTTTAATCATCAAGATTATTTAGGTTTGGATGCAGGTGGTGTCGATTATATCGAATCAGAATGCAATGATATTAATTGCATGTGGGCTAATCCTAAAGTAGGAAGTGACAAGCATGTTATTCTTTATGCACATGGAGGGGGTTATTTGACCGGTTCTATTTTTTCACACAGGAAATTAGTTGGTCATTTGGCAAAGCAGACTGGTTGCCGAGTCCTTAGTGTAGATTATAATCTTGCCCCAGAAAGTCCTCATCCTGGTCCACTTAATGATTGTATCAAGGTTTATGAATGGCTACTAAAAGAAGGTTATAACCCTGAAAATATCGCAACTTCAGGTGATTCAGCAGGTGGGTCCCTTTGCACCGAAATTCTTATAGCTTCTCGTGATAGAGGTCTTCCTTTGCCAGCTGCAGGAATGCCAATTTGTCCTTGGTATGATTTAGAAAATAGTGGTGATTCTATGACAACCAATGACGAAAAAGACTGTCTTGTAAAGAAGGCGGTTGTTGACAATATGGCTGAAGCATTTTTAGCCGGTGGAGATCCTAGAGACCCTACAGCAAATCCACTTTATGCAGACTTAACTGGGTTGCCACCATTATATATTACTGTAGGTAGTTACGAAACATTACTAGATGACTCTATTCGGTTTGAAAAAAAAGCTAGAGAGGCTGGAGTAGAGGTCAAACTAGATATTTTCCCAGAGATGCAACATGTATGGCATTTTATGGCTGGTGCTGCACCTGAAGCTGATAAGGCGATTAAGCAAATGGCGGATTGGGTTAAACCAAAAATCGGTCTTTAAATTGTGATTTTCTTAAATTAGGATAATAAGAATAAAGATGAAGATAGCAATAATAGGCACAGGCGCAATGGGATCGGTCTATGCTGTTTTATTGGCAAAAGCAGGACATGAAATCTGGGCAATTGATAAATGGAAGGAACATATCAAAGCAATAAGAACATTAGGTTTGCGCCTTGAAGGAGCAAGTGGAGATAATACTGAAACCTCGATTCAAGCAACGACCGATATTTCCAAAGCAGGTGCTTGTGATCTATATATTATTGCAACAAAAGCAGATGGTGTAGCTGATGCGGCACTAGCCATATCTCAGATTATGAAAAAAGATAGCCTTATTTTAACTATTCAAAACGGGCTAGGGGCAGGTGAGCGAATTGCCCAGTATATATCCACTGACAATGTTCTACTCGGTGTTGCTGAAGGATTTGGCGCATCCATTAAGAGCCCAGGACATGCCCACCATAATTCTATGCGTCAGATAAGGTTGGGTGAGATGGACGGTGGACTGACTGAAAGACTGAAATCCGTTGAAGAAATATGGAAAAATGCAGGTTTCAATGCAAATGCTTTTTCTGACATCCATCAGCTTATTTGGGAAAAATATATCTGCAACGTGTTTGTTAGCGCTCCTTGTACCGTTTTCGATTGTACTATAGGAGAGTTAATTGGTCATCTCCCATATCGTGAAATTGCTCTTGGTTGTATGCGTGAAGCTTTTCGGGCTGGCAAAGCTAAGGGAATTAATTTTTCCTTTGAAGATGAAGATTCCTATGCAATGAAATTTGCTGAGAATATGCCTAATGCAAGTCCGTCTATGCGACTTGATCATATTGCAAAACGTAAATCTGAAATTGATGTTATTAATGGAATGGTTCCTGTTGTTAGTGCAGAAATGGGACTTGTAGCCCCCTATAATGAAACGATATCAGCAGTGGTTCGCAAAATAGAGGATTGCTTTTAAAAAAAAATATTATTAGAGTATTTTTTTAATAACATAAAATTTTTATGGGGGAAAAATGAGACATTTACTATTATCAATTATTTTATCTGTGTTTTTAATAAATAATTTACATGCTGATGGTCACGAAAACAAGAAAGGTTATGTACTTGCTTTTTTGGATGTTCACAATAAAGAAGTGATGGCTGAATACAAGAAGGTGTCTGGGCCTATTATTAAACAGCATGGAGGAAAGTTGCTAGCAGCAAGTCCTAATCCAGATATGAAGGAAGGATATATAGCAGGCATAACAGCTATTATTGAATTTGCAAGTCTTGAAGATGCAAGAAAATGGTACGATTCTGTAGAAAATCAGCAAGCAAAATCAGTAAGAGATAAAGGTGTAACAACAATTATGATACTATTAGAAGGTAAGTAGTAGTTAGTAATATTTTAAGGACAATATACAGTAAATGATAAAAATATATGGTATGTCGGGTTCTCCATTTGTGAGACGGACAGAATTAGTTTTGGTTGAGAAGTCTATAGATTATGAATTGATAGCCCTTAGTCGAGATGACGGTGACCTGCAAACTACAGAATATTTAGCAAAAAACCCTCGTGGGAGGGTGCCGGTAATGGAAGATGGAGATTTGACCCTTTACGAATCCCAAGCAATAGTTGAATATATTGAGGAACGATATCCTGAACCAACCTTGATTCCTAAGGATTTTGGTGATAGGGGGCATATGCGAGTTGCAGAAATGGAATGTCTTATTTATTTTAGTACTGCATTGACCGCATTGGCACGAGCTGTTTTTATGGTTGCTCCGGAAAACCGAGATAAAGACAAAGTTTCGAGCGCATTACATGATGTTTCATTGGAGTTAGATCGATTGGAACAACGCGGTTCTTCAAGAGGAGATGTTTATCTTATGGGTGAAAATATGACTCGTGTAGACTTAACTTGGTTGCCATTTGTTGAACTAGTTGGTCGCGCAGGAGCGGGTATAGATGACAAAAAATATGGCTGGACTAAAAAATGGCGTTCTACATTGTCGGCTCGACCTTCGTATGATAAGACTTACCCTGCCCATTGGCGCTAGTTTTAATTTTTAAATTTAAAAATATCTTGATTATTAATATTAAAAAGTAATGAATAAAATTAAAAAAAGAAAATCTGCACTTTCTACAATACAAATTGATAATGATTGTGTGAGAGTTACAGAATATCGTTTTGAACCTGATGCGGAAACAAAATTTCATAGACATTCATGGAATTATATAGTTATTCCTCAGACTGATGGAAAATTGCTTCTTATAGATGCAGAGGGAAAGGAGAGCGAATCAAACCTTACTGCTGGCGCTTCCTATTATAGAGAGGCTGGCGTAGAGCATAATGTGATAAATGCAGGAAAAGAATTATTGGTATTTATTGAAATAGAAATTAAATCATCCTCGGAGGAATCTATTGATGTCTAAAGGTTATCTTATAGCTAGAGTACGGATTCAAAATGATGCTGGTTTTAATAAATTTTTAAATATTACAAAAAATTTAGTCGATGAACACGGAGGTAAACTTCTAGTAAGAAACTATAATCCAGAAAATAAGGAAGGAAAGCAATCAGGTATAGTAACTGTTATAGAATTTGATAATATGAATCAAGCACGCAAATTTTATGAGTCTAAAGAATATTCAAAAGCCAAAAAAGTTAGAGAATCTTCTGCAGAAACAGATTTAATTTTAGTTGAAGGCGTATAGTAATTTTGTTAAGGGGTTTAATTATGAATATTAAATTTTACTTTAGTGAATATAATACATAACTTAATTAAGGATTAATCATGAAATTTAATAATCTTCGTAAAATAGGAAAATTAGGACCTGAAGTTACCCCTGTTGGATTAGGGGCTATGTCTTTTACAAATTTTTATGGACCTTGCAATGATGAACAAGCTCATAATGTGTTAAAATTGGCACTTGATTTGGGAATTAATCATATTGATACATCTAATGTTTATGGTATGGGTGAATCAGAAAAAAGAATAGGATATTTCTTATCAAAACAAGGAAAACAAGCAAATGATTTATTTAGTATAGCTACGAAGGCTGCAATTTGTAGAGATCCAGAGACGGGCGAGAGAAGTTTTAATAACACTTTATCACATTTGGAGAGTGAATTAGACAAAAGCTTGGAGCGTATGAATATAGATTATGTTGATTTATTTTATGTTCATCGTAGAGATCAAAAAATACCTATTGAAGAAGTAACATCATCTCTGGGTGAACTAGTAAAAAAAGGGAAGGTGTTAAATATTGGTTTTTCTGAAATTGCTCCTTCTTCCCTCATTGAGGCTTCTAAAATTCATCATATAGCAGCAGTTCAATCAGAATATTCATTATCAACTCGTTCACCAGAAATGGGATTGATACAAACTTGTAAAAATCTAGGTACGGCCTTAGTAGCTTTCAGTCCAGTTGGTAGAACTTTTCTTACCGATAATCCATTAACTTATGAGTTTTCTCAAACTTTAGATTTTACAAAAAACAATCCAAGGTTTCTACATCCAAATTACGATGCAAATATTTTGATTACTAATCTATTTAGAAAATATGCAAAAGATTTGGGAGTTTCGACGGCATCTTTAGCAATAGCTTGGATTTTGTCTAAGGGCGATCATATTATCCCTATTCCTGGTACACGATCTCCAGAACACTTAAAAGAATTAAAGGCAGCCATGGATTTTGATATGACAACAAAAATAATTAACGAAATTGAAGAAATCTTGCCTTTAGGTTGGGCTTACGGTGATCGTTATTCTGAAACTCAGTGGATAGGACCAGAGAGATACTGTTAATATGAAGTTATATATTTGCTTGTTCATTTGTTTTTTTTATACTTCTGTCCATTCGAAAGAAATAATTTTGAAATGCAAAGAAACTACAGGGACAGGGCGTCATGATATTTTTAAAATAAATGAACCTGAGTTTTCTTGGTATTACAATAGTAAGTGGTATGAATTAGCAAAATCTGATAAAGGAGTCGCTAAAGATTGGCAAATATCCTTTTATAAAGATAAAATAAAATTATATAATACAAAAACCGAATGGTTTAGAGAAATAGATTTAATAGAAATGACGGCTTTTATGAGGTTTCCTTCAGGTGAACTTTATCTATATGAATGTAGTAAAATTTAACTAAATTATATATCAATTAAGTATTACAAAAATCACAAATATATAATTATAAAAAAAACTTTCACTTTTTTCACTTCTGTTGTTAAATATTTCTTCTAAGAACGATTTTTACTTGGGGAGAGAAAAATGGCAAGTCATGCTACTGGAGATGGAAGTATTCCGTCAAGGGATGCGAAAAAAAAAGGTTTAACTAGAATTATGACCTTGGGCGGTGCTTATGGGACAAGAAATTACACAGTCAAAGATTTAAGGAATGTAAAAGGAAAAAAGATTCTAGTTGAAACAGTCCCGTTTTCTGTTGAAGAAGCTATGGCAGCAGAAGAAGCAGGAATAGATACTATGAAGGTACGTTTTGATCCAAATAATCCTAGTATGGCAATTTCCATTAGAAAAGCAGCTCCTAATACATTTATGGCATTTTCAGTACCTTTAATAGCAGCTGCAAGTGAAACAGAAGCTGTTCGTTTGGGATATAGAGCTATGGAAATAGGAGCTGATGCAGTTATGTGTCAGTGGAGCCCTCGACTAATAGCAGCAGCAACAGATGCAGGGATACCTGTTCAAGGCCATGCAGGATTAGTTCCTAGACGCAGCACATGGACTGGAGGTCTAAAAGCAGTTGGAAAAACTATCGATGAGGCTATTTGGATTTATGATCAAATTAGAAAATTTGAAGAAGCTGGTGCATATGCGGTTGAAGTTGAAGTTATTCCTGAAGAACTACTTTCGGAAATAACGAAAAGAACGACCTTATTGACTTCATCCATTGGAGCAGGAAAAGGTGGAGATATACAATTTTTGTTTGCTGAAGATATTTTAGGTAATAATGGGCCTCCTTATCCTAGGCATTCAAAACAATATCGAGAAATGTATAAATTGAAGGAACAAATGCAAAAGGAAAGAGTCGAAGGCTTTAAAGATTTTATTAAAGATGTTCAAGAAGGAAATTTTCCAAAGGAACAGCATGTTATTAAAGCACCTGATGGATTGATAGATTCTTTCTTAAAAGCACTTAAAGAAAAAAACTAGTTATCTTTCACCCATTCTCTGATATCCCATGGCTCATATAATGTCCAGATGTAGTCTGTTGTAGAATCTTCTCTTAGTGGATGAATCTTTTGATTTTCTGCCTCATCTAAAAAGTCCTGGAAAATTTTCTCGCTAGGAAACTCAACTACTATCATATATCGACGTTCTCTGTCCCCATGCATGTTTCTGATAGGATTCCGCCCAGAAGATATTACCTTGCCTCCTTTGCTATATATAATTTTACCAGCTTTTATTGAATAATCTCTATAGTCATTTTCCTTTCCTTTCAAGAAGTTGAAAACATTTAGTGCATAAACCATAGATTTCCCCTTATATTAAAATAAAAAATTACTATACAATAGTATTTATATTTTAAAATATTTTATTAAAAGGAAGTAAAATGAGACTGAGACAAATTGCTATAGCTAGTTATAATTTAAATAAAGCTGAGAGACTATTATTTAAAGAGTTAAAAATAAAAACAGCTTATAGGGATGCTGAAGTAGAAAAGTATGGTCTGAATAATATAGTATGCCCAGTTGGTGGAGAATTTTTAGAGGTAGTTTCTCCTTATGCTTTAGACACTACTGCGGGAAGATTTATTGAAAAGAAAAAAGGACCTGCAGGCTATATGACCATTTTTCAGTGTGAAGATTCTGTTGAAAGGAGAAAGTTTATAGAAGGGATGGGCATTAGATCTTTAAATGCCTTTGAAAATAAAGGAAATTTTATAAACAATCAATTCCATCCCAAAGATTTACCCGGTGCTCTGTTGGAAATAGATTCTGTAACTCATACTAATTACAAAGAAAAGTATGCAGATTGGCCTCCTGCTGGACCAAATTGGAGACAACAAATAAATCAGGATTATGTGCTAGGTATAGTAGGTGCAAAAATTGCTAATAAGGATCCCGATAAATTGAGTAAAGTATGGTCAGAAGTCTTAGATAGTAAATTAATAATTAAAAACAACTTACCTCAAGTTGTATTAGAGAATGCCTCTATAACTTTTGTGGAAGCTAAAAGTGATTATTCAGATTTAGTTGGCATAACTTTAAAGGCGTCAGAAGAAAGATTGAAAATGGGAAAAAATATTAGGATCCTAGGATTGGATGTAGAATTTGTGGGGTAAAATAGAATAATTTATTTTATTCTGCGAGTTGACTAGGTGTGCATTTGCCTGAAAATACTTGTACTAGAAGAGACTCTTTACATTGCATCCATTCTGGCGCTGGAGCTCCGCTAAAATATCTCCAAGATAAACCAAAAACCAATAATGAAAGAGCTACAATCCAGATCCAGGAAATATTACGCATACTTTACTTCCTCCCTAATATATGAAATTATACTTAGCATGTAATTAACAAGAAGGTAAACGGATTATGTTGTTTAGATGTATTGTTTTTTTCTTAACTGTATTTTTTGTAAGTAATGTTTTTTCAGATGAAAATTCTTCTTTAAATCGCCTGTTGGATTCTCAAGATTGTTCAAATTGCCAGTTTTCAAGCGTTCATTTAAGAGAATTTGTATTATCTCACAGGGATATGAAAAAAATTAAGTTTTCTGATTCAAATCTAAGTAAAACAAACTTAGTTAATTCCAATTTAACAGAAAGCACATTTGATACTGTAAATTTGATAGCAGCTGATTTTACTTCAGCAACAATCACTAAATCTAATTTTTTAAATAGTAGGATGAATTCAGCAAATTTTGACGGCTCTAACTTACGAGAATCGACTTTTTCAGATGTTGATATGAGAGGAGTTTCATTTAGAGGTGCAGATTTAACAAATATTAATATTAAAAACTCTTCAATGACTAAATCCTCTTTTGTAGGAGCAGATTTAAGAGATTCAATTTTATTTGAAATTAATCTTGAATTAGCTGATTTTACTGGAGCAAATTTAACTAATGCGAATTTAAGTGGCGCAATATTAAAAAATACAAATTTTACTGGTGCTAAATTAACTAATGCTAATTTAACCGGTGCAGATTTGTACAATGCAGAATTTATAAAGAGTGATTTATCTAATGCTAATTTAACAGGAGCTAATTTAGATCAAGCAAAATTTGAAGATATATTTGTTTGTGGAAAGCTAATTAAAGGAACGTTTAGGTTTGGCAGTTTGTTTGATTCTATATCAGAACTTTTAGATGAAACTCTTGGTGAAGCAAACCCTGAAGAGTCAAAAAAAGAAAAATCGATATTAGAACTACTATCTTGTTAATAAATTTTTTATTTAATTACCCTTAAATGTTGCCCTTCTAGCCACTGGATTATTTGAATGAGATAAATAGAAGTTCTAACTTTTTTATTTTTATAAAATATCTTCCACTCTTTGTATTTCTTACTTCTTTTGGAATAGGTTATTTTGTATAAAGGGTTTTCATGAGAATTTTTATAAAAACAAAAAATTATTTCATTATTTTTTGCTTGGAAGCTATAGTCTTTCCACTCATTTTTCATTAACATCCTAGAAAATAACGACATCAGCATATTAAAGTCATTTTTTTTAATAAAAGATATAAAATTATCTTTATTCAATTTTTTATTGCTAGTAACTATTTTATTATTTATCAATGTGAATACTTTAAATATTAGTTATATCTGTTAGTAATTATTATTTTAATGTGAGAAAGTGTTAAAAGTATACTTTTT
Organism: uncultured Rhodospirillaceae bacterium; assembly: GCA_964624655.1. Classification (GTDB taxonomy): domain Bacteria; phylum Pseudomonadota; class Alphaproteobacteria; order TMED109; family TMED109; genus CAZUXH01. The sequence goes on from CAZUXH010000009.1 coordinate 13,761, forward strand.
TATTTTAATCAGTAAATAAATTAGGAGTTTTTCTATTGGGTGATATTTTTCAAGAAGTAGAAGAAGATATTAGAAGTGATAAAGTAAGGTCTATTTGGAAAAAATATAGAGTATATATTATTTTATTGCTTTTATTAATTGTTTGTTCTGTAGGAATTAAATCTTTTTGGGACTATTATAAACTTAAAAATTTAGAAACACGTTCGGAGAATTATTTCAAAGCCATAGATCTAATAAATCAAGATGGTGGTATTGGAGGTATACAAGCATTAACTACGTTTTCAGAGAAAAATGGGGAAAATGAAAATTATTTAACTATGATTTCTAATTTTACTGAAGCGGCATTAAGAAGAAATAATAACGATCTTAAAAATAGCCTTGAAATATACTCGGTTATTATTAGTGGAGATGTTGATATTACTTATAAAGATTATGCAAAGATTCAGTCAGCAGAAGTATTAATGGAGTTAAAAAATTATAAAGAGGCTAAAGTTTTCTTATCTGAAGTAACTGGTTCTTTATTTTCCAATATAGCAAAAGAATATACAGGGTATATAGAGCTATATGAAGGAAATACAAGTAAAGCTAAAGATATATTTCAGGAAGTCGTAGATGATGCTTCTGTTCAGAATACTATAAAAGACAGAATAAAAGAAATTCTAGTAACATTGAAGTAGTAAATTTTCTAAAGGCATAAAATGTTTTTTTATATTAAAAAATTAATAACGCTTATTTTTATCGCTATTTTTTTAAATAACTGCAGCAACCCATTGAACTATTTTGATGGAAAAGAAGAAGAAATTCTGCAGGGCAAGCGTTACGACATTCTTACATTTGAAGATAAATTAGAAGTAGATTCTGAATCTGCTCAAATTAGTGTAGTATTAGGTCCTATAGAGAAAAATTCTTCATGGAATCAACTAGGTAGAACTCCAAATAATTCATCTGGCAATTTATTTCTACGTGAAAATCTTCAGCCGCATTGGGATGCAAGAGTTGGAGAGGGAGATGATGGTTATTCTATATTATTTAGCAATTTGGTTTCAGAAGGTGGAAAAGTTTTTTCTCTAGATTCATAAGGAATTATATTTTCTGTAGATTTAGCAACTGGACAAAAATTATGGAAAAAAAAGGTTATGCCTAAGGAGGAAAGTATTAATTCAAATATAGATGGAGGCATAGCATTAGAGAATGGAATTCTTATAGTTTCAACATCATACGGAGAAATGATCGCTTTAAGAGCTGAAGACGGTAGCATTTTGTGGAAGGTTTTTTTAGGAATTCCAGCTCAGGGTTCGCCAGCTATCATAGAAAATAGTATTTTTCAGATGACAGTTAATAATAGTCTAATAGTCATCGATTTACAAAATGGAAATGAATTGTGGAGATATGCGGGATCCTATGAACCTGCTATTTTAAATGGGGCATCTTCTCCAGCTGTAGACGATAATATAGTTGTATTTCCTAGTAATTCAGGAGAGTTAATAGCTTTTAATAAAAATTTAGGGTCAATAGTTTGGACAACAGAGCTGTCTACAATAGGAAGCGGTTCTATAGATAAAGACTTGAATGACATTGATTCTGGACCAGTTATAGATAATAACCTTATTTTTGCAGGAACAGTTAAGGGAAGATTTGGGGCTCTAGACTATCAAACAGGCTTGGTAATATGGGATATTCCATTAAAAACCACGCATAATCCTGTCATTAGTGGTAATTCGTTGTTTGTATTAACTGAAGAAGATGTGCTAGTAAATATAGTTCGAGATACAGGAGGCGTTCGTTGGATGAAAGATCTTAAAAAAGCAAATGAATTTGAAGAATCTTCTTTTTTTAGCTCATTCAAATCTGATAAAACACGCTGTAACGGGCCAATTTTAGCAGCAAATAAATTATGGATATCTTGTCTTGATGGGTCTATTTATTCTATTGAGGTAAATGATGGATCTATAGCAAACATTTTTAAAATTTCATCTCCTATAATTTTTCCTCCTATAGTAGTAGAGGGTGTAATTATGTTTTACACAAAAAATGCTCGAATATATGCGTATCGTTAGAAAAAAAACATGTTAACAAAAGTAGTAATTTTTGGTCGTTCAAATGTAGGAAAGTCTACTCTTTTTAATAGAATGGTAAAAAGAAGAGCAGCTATTGTTGAAAATATTGTAGGTGTAACCCGTGATTCAATTTCTTATAAAGTTAAAAGAGATAATATAGCTTTTATGTTATATGACTCAGCAGGATTTATTATTTTGAATAATAAAAATCAATTTGAGCAAGATATACAGAAAAACCTAGTCATGACAGCAGAAAAAGCGGATCTAATTATTTTTTTATTAGACTCAAGAAAAGGTATATTACCGACTGATTCTTCGTGTGCTAAATTTTTAAGAAAGAAAAATTCTAATGTACTATTAGTTGCTAATAAATCAGAATCAAATATTCAGGAAAATTTTACAAATGAAAGTTATAAACTTGTATTTGGTGAACCTTTATATATTTCTGCTACTCATGGAGTTGGGCTCTAGTCTCTTGAAGAAAAAATTATAGATGAGATAAAAAAGATAATTGATATTTCCCAAGATTATAAATTTATAGATCCAAAAACAGATAGTGAAAAATTTAGGATAGCTGTTGTTGGGAGGCCAAATAGTGGAAAGTCTACGTTATTTAATTCTATATTAAATAAAAATAGAGTTTTAACGGGAAATATTCCAGGAACTACTCGTGACTCCGTTGTAGATGACATAGTAATGAATGATATGATAATTGAATTAATAGATACTGCGGGAATGAGGAGGGAAAGTAAAATACTAGATACTCTAGAGGAAAAGTCTGTAAGCTCTACTTTAAACACTATACGTTATGCACAAATGGTAATATTAGTAATAGATAGTACTCAATTTATATCTCGGCAGGATTTATCTATAGCGAGTTTAGTTGTAAATGAAGGGAGGGCATTAGTCTTAGTATTCAATAAGTGGGATTTAATTAAAAATACTGTTGCACTTCGAAAAGATATTGGAGATAAGCTAAGTATTAGTTTATCTCAACTTAAGGGCGTAAAAGTTATAGAAGTTTCTGCTTTAAAAAGAATAGGACTAAAAAACCTTACTTCTCAAATGATCAAAATTTACAGGAAGTGGAACCTAAAAATTAGTACTTCAAAATTAAATGAATGGTTAACTGGTATTCAAGTAAAAAATTCACCACCCTTAAAATCTGGGAAGGAGGTTAAAATAAAATATTGTTCTCAAGTAAATGAAAGACCCCCAACTTTTGTATTTTTTACTAATATAAATAAGGGTATTGCAAAACCTTACCAAAGATATCTGCTTAATAGTTTAAGAGAAACGTTTGATCTAAGTGGAGTTCCTATACGAATGATTTTTAGGCAACAAAAAAATCCTTATTCAAAATCATAAGATATTTATATTTTTTCTTGTAAAAAAGACAATTGGTTTGCTAAGGAACCCCCATCCCTGTCTTTAAGTTTTGTTGGATATTCTCCAGTAAAACAGTGATCTGTATATTGGGGCATATCTTTGTTTCTTTTTTTATGCCCCATAGCCTTATACACCCCATCAATTGATAAGAAGTGTAAACTGTCAAGGTTCATAATATTTTTTATTTCATCTACAGAATGATTAGCAGCTATTAATTCGTTTTTTTTGGGAGTATCTATCCCGTAATAGTCAGGAAAAAGGATAGGAGGGCTAGATATTCCCATATGTACTTCTAATGCACCTGCATCCCTAATCATTTGAACAATTTTACTAGCAGTAGTGCCTCTTACAATAGAATCGTCAATAAGCATAATTTTCTTATTTTTAATATTATATTGGTTGGCATTATGTTTAAGTTTTATTCCTAATTGTCTGATTGTCTGAGTTGGCTCAATAAAAGTACGGCCCACATAATGATTTCTAGTTATTCCTAGCTCAAAAGGAATATCTGAATATTCTGAATATCCAAGGGCGGCTGGTACCCCAGAGTCAGGCACAGGTATGACTATTTGTGCCGACGTTTTATATTCTTTAGCTAATTGTCTGCCTAGAGATTTTCTACACGAATAAACATTTTTTCCTTCTACAATGCTATCAGGTCTTGCAAAATAGATATATTCAAAAATATCTAATCTAGATTTAGTTTGTTTAAAAGGCTTGTATGATTTTACGCCTTTTTCATCAATTACAACAATTTCTCCATTTTCAATATCTCTTATGAATTTAGCTCCTATTATATCGAGCGCACATGTTTCAGATGCAATAATTTTTGCACCATTAAGCTCACCGAGAACAAGTGGTCTGATTCCTATGGGATCTCTTATTCCTATAAGTTTTTTATTAGTTAGCACACCTAAACTATAAGCACCTTCCATTTGAGAAAGAGCATCAATTATTTTTTTTACTATAATTCTTTCTTCACTTTGCGCTATGAGATGAATAAATGCCTCAGTATCAGTAGTAGATTGAAAAATAGAACCTTTTTCAACTAATTTATTTCTCAAATCTATACCATTAGTGAGGTTTCCATTGTGTGCACAAGCGATTCCTCCTCCTAAAAGGTCTGCAAATAACGGTTGGATGTTTTTTAATGAAGTACTTCCAGTAGTAGAATATCTCACGTGACCTAAGGCATAATTTCCTGTCAATCTATCTATTACAGAAGATTTAGTAAAGTGATCTCCTACTAATCCTAAATGACGTTCAGAATTAAAGTGTTGACCGTCGAAAGATACAATTCCTGCACTTTCTTGCCCTCTATGTTGAAGTGCATGTAATCCAAGAGCAGTTAATGCTGCAGCATCAGGGTGCCCAAATATTCCAAATATGCCACATTCTTCTTTAAGGTTTTCTATGTACATTTAAATATAAACTTTATTTTAAAAGCTTCAATTTTAGATCTCACATGATATAATATGTATTGTTTAGGAAACTTTAGAGTAAAAATCAATTTTTTAGTATAAAAGTTTTTTTACTTACTCATTATTGTTTTCTAAAATTGTATCATCAGTGGTTTCTAAGTTTAGTAATCTATCCATGGCTTCTCTTTCAGATGCATTGTATCCATCTTCATTTGGACTGTTATTTATAGGAGGATCAATAAGTCTTTCTATTACTTTATCTACTCCATTTTGTTTTAATTTTTCTAGATCTAGATTTTCTCCATCTAATAAAGAAGAAGAATATGGAAATATATGAACTAATAAGTCAGATGATTCTTTTATAATTGGAAAACTATAGGCTGAGGTTAGCCAAACTGGTAAGGATTTGTTTTTCCATATTGTATTATTAGCTAAAAGAACAATTATACTGATCAATATTAGTGCCCTGAGTGTTCCAAAAAACAAACCTAAAATTTTATCTAAAGGAGCAAATACACTATTCTTGACTCTACTACTTATAAATTGATTTACTAATGTTCCTATAAAAAGAAATATTATAAATAATGATGAAAATGAAGATATGTCTGCTAAAATTTCTGGGGAAATATATTCTAAAAAATATGGTTGAATTTCTAAGTAATATTTAAAAGCCAACCAGCCTGATATTATCCAATTACCTGTAGAAAATATTTCCTTTACTATTCCTCTGGAAAAAGCAAACAAGACGGAAACTATTAAAATTAGTAAAAATAAAATATCTACATGGTTTATATCCATAATACTCAAACTCATTCTATTATTTTTTGTCAATACCAATTTAATTTAAATAGATAATACAAAAATTCTTTTTAAAAAGAACTATAAATAAATTATTTTGCAATGATTATTTTAGAATTTTTTCCAATTGAACAAATAATTTCATGAGGGATTGTGTTGTTTTGCTCAGCAAATTCTTCTAATGATCTATTTATGCCAAATATCTCTACTGGATCCCCAACCTTAATATTAAATTCGTCAATATCTGTAATATCTATTACCGTTAAGTCCATAGAGATTTTACCAATAACATTTACTTTTTTATTTTTAAAAAAAACACTTCCTAGGTTTGAAAAAGACCTAGGAAATCCATTCGCATAACCAAGATTAATAGTAAGTATCTTTTTCTTTTTTTTTATTTTGTAAGTTGCACCATATCCTACAGATGAATTTTTATTGGCATTTTTTATCTGAACTATGTGAGCAAAAAAGTAAATGACAGTTTTAAAGGGTTTTTTCTTATTGTTTGTTGGATTTGTTCCCAAAAAAGCCTGACCAGGTCTTACAAGGTCTAAAAAAAACTTTTTCCCTAGCAAGATTCCAGAAGAATTAGCTATGCTTGTTTTAATAAATTTGCCATAAAGTTGATTCAAATTTTTTTGAACTTTCTTTAAGGCTTGAAGTTGATGTAAATTCATTTTATTATTTTTGTCTTCAGAACAAGCTAAATGTGACATTAAAAAAAGTATTTCTATATTTTTAAAATTTATATTATTAGTTGCATCAAATATTTGTTGGTATTCTATGCCTAGTCTATTCATTCCTGTATCTACATGAATTATACAAGGGACCTTAGTAGATTTAATTTTAGAATAATTAGTTAATTCCTCTATATCATTAATTACAGGAACCAAATCGTATTTAATTAATAATCTTAAATTGGATTTAATTTTGCAATTTAAAATATAAATGTTTATATTTTTGAAATAATTTCTAATTTTGATTGCTTCATTTAAATTCCCTACAAAAAAAGATTTTATGTTTTCTTTAATATAATATTTTATTAATAAATTTGCTCCAATTCCATATCCATTTGATTTTACTACAGGTGCTATTTCAGTGTTTCTGCATATTTTGGCAATTTTTTTTGTATTAAAACTTAAATTTTCTTCGTTTATAAATAAAATAGAATTAAAATGCTTTGTGGAATTTTTTGAGAAATTTTTCTCAATAATTTCCATAATATTATTAGGCATCTGGGTAATTTTCTTTATCTGCTAAGTCAGAAAACTTCGTAATAGAAGGCTCAAAATGAAGTTTTATGTTACCTATTGGTCCGTGTCGTTGCTTGGCTACTATCACATCAGCAATATTTTGAACCTTTTCGAGTGTATCTTGCCAATTAAGATACCTTTCTTGAAATTTTTCTTCTGTTTCTGTACTAATTTTTATAGGCTCAGATCTTTCTTCGTAATAAGCTTGTCTATATACAAACATTACTACATCAGAATCTTGTTCTATAGTACCAGATTCTCTTAGATCTGCTAAATGAGGTCTTTTATCCTCTCTCTGTTCAACAGCTCTAGACAATTGACTTAGTGCCAATATTGGTACATTAAGTTCTTTTGCTATCGCCTTAAGACCTTGTGTTATTTCAGAAATTTCTTGGACCCTGTTATTACTTTTATTTATAGCTAGCATTAACTGCAAGTAGTCCAGTACAATTAAATTTAACTTGTGTAGTCTTTTTATTCTTCTTGCTCTTGTTCTTACCTGAGGTATGGATATAGCAGGAGTTTCATCTATAAATAATTTTCTGTTGGTAATATTTTTACTAGCTCTTACTAATTCTATAAATTGTTCATTGTTTAATTTACCTCTTCTAATATTTTCTGAAGAAACGCCTGCTTGTTCAGCAAGTATTCTATTCGTTAATTGCTCACTAGACATTTCAAGGGAAAAAAATAAGATTGCACCTTCTTCCTTATCATCGCTAGAGGCATGAAAGGCGATGTTTGTTGCCAAGGCTGTTTTCCCCATACTAGGTCGCCCAGCTAAAACTATTAGGTCAGATTTATGTAATCCTCCTAATAACTCATTCATTGCCGATAAACCAGTTGATACACCAGATAGTTGGCCGTCTCTTTTATGAGCTATTTCTGCGTTGTTGAGGGCATGCACAACTGATTCTTCAAAAGGGATAGGACCTTTATTATTTTCTCCAGATTCAGCTAACGAAAACAAATTACTTTCAGCAGTTTCTATTAAAGACATAGAAGTATCATCTATATCAGCATTGCTAGCCTCTGAAACAACATTTTGCCCTAATCTGATTAGTTCTCTTCTAATTGATAAGTCATAAATGAGTTTTGCATAATGGTCTGCGCCTGAAATAGTTTCTGCTGTTTCGGTTAGTCTATAAAGATAATTAGCATCATTAATTTCAATAAGGTCAACATCCTTTTCAAAATATTGAGCTAAAGTAATGGGATCAGCTATTTGTCCTTGATTTACAAGTTTTTTTATCCCTTCAAAAATTCTTGAATTCAAGGGAAGATAAAAATGACTAGGTTCTAGAGGAACTTCAAAAATTATTCTGTTATAGACTTCATTGTCTACTAATATACTTCCCAAAAGAGCTTCTTCTGCTTCCAAAGAGTGGGGCATGGTAACCCCAGACAATTCCATGGAATTTGATGATATCTCTTTTAAAGATTGTTGATTTGGATTGTTTACCATAAGTTAAATCTATCATAAAATTAAATAGATTCTACTGTGAAAAACGTTAATTAATGTGGAT
>CAZUXH010000009.1:22304-26685 GCA_964624655.1 uncultured Rhodospirillaceae bacterium
TTTTATTTAAGGAATCATCTTCCGTCTCATTTATGATATTTTCTTTTTTATTTTTTTTGGCTTCAAATTTTTTAGATTCTTTATCTTCACTTTGGTTGTTTTCAGTTTCCTGTTTATCAACTGTCTCTTTCAGCAATTCATTTGAAATCAATTCTTCATCACTCCTTGCCACCTTAACTTTGATAGGAGAAATTACTTCAGGATGTATAACGATTTTGACTTCGTGAATTCCTATGGTTTTAATAACGTTATTTAATTGAATTTGTTTAGTTTGTACTTCGTGTCCTAATTGTTTTAAAGAATCAGATATTTCTCTGGCAGCAACTGATCCGTATAATTGCCCAGAATCACTTGCTTGCTTTATGATGGAAACGGATAAATTATTTATTTTTTTTGCTATATCTTGTGCACTTTTTAATAATTTATCATTTTTTTCTTGAAATTTCTTCTTTTGTTTTTCATAAACCTCAATATTTTCTTTATTAGCCCTAAGTGCTTTTTTTTGAGGAAGTAAATAATTACGAGCATAGCCATCTTTAACTTTGACCACATCCCCGAGCTTACCAATTTTTTCTATTCTTTCTAACAGAATTACTTCCATGATCTATCTCCGCGGATAATTTCTTTTTCATTTTTTATCATAATTTCAATCTTCTAAAATTATAAAAATGATCTAGTACACCTATTGCCGTAATTATTGCAAGTGTAAAAGGTATAAATATAACTATTAAATAAAAAATGCTAGTTAAAAAATTATTAACACTAAATTTTTTAAATAACGAGTGAGTAGATGCTAATCCTTGTAAAGTGATAGGAATACTAAGAATAACTGATATTGACTGAAATAGTATGTTGTAATTTTCAGTAAATAAAATCGACAGCATCAAAAATGTTAAAAATAAATAAATCAATACTTTAGGCAAAAAAATATGAGAAAATTTATGATTATAATTATTAATTTGAATTTTGTACTTGGTAGATATTTTTTTGGCTATAGAAAGATTTATGAACAATATTGTAATCCAAGTAGCTATTATAATTGATGGAAGTAACGATATTATCTGATTTGGAATATCTACAGCTGTACTGAAATTTAGGTTCATAATATTTTCAAAAGAATTTGTGAAAACTGTTAATTTTTCTACAAAGAAAAACGAAAAAAATAAATATAAAAATACGCCCACTATTGATATTTCAGATAAAAATTTATCAAGGCTATATTTCATTTTGAAATAAGTGCTTCTTAAAGATAACCAAATGGCAGGACAGGCATTAATAAATATAAATTCAGATGATATTGTAATCCCATAAAAAGTGAACATTATTAGTGCTGACAAACCTGCTGATATAAGAATACCTTTTATGCCGTAAAATAAAGAAACAGAAAAAAAAATTAAAGGTATGAAATAAGCTAGGAAAAAAGTAAAAGGACTGAAAATATTAAAGCTTATCATTATAAGTGCAGCTAGTAGACCCATTCCAAAAGATATCAATTTACCTTTAGGATCCATGGAAATAGTCCTTTTCAATAAAATTAATAGCCTATAAAAGGAAGCAATGCCAATACTCTAGCTCTTTTTATAGCTTGGGCCAATTTTCTCTGTTTAGGAGAGGAAACAGCACTTATTCTAGCAGGAATGATTTTGCCTCTCTCTGAAATAAATTTTTCTAAAGTTTTAATATCTTTGTAGTCAATAGGTATTGCCTTGGGTCCACTAAAAGGGCATGTTTTCTTTCTACGAAAAAAAGATTTTGCATTTTGCATGCTGTCAAGATTTTCATTATCTTTATTATTATTTCTTCTATTCACTTTCTTTTACCTCTAATTGTTCAGTGTTTTTTTGTTTGCTTGAGTCAGAAGGCTTCTCTGAGTTTTTGGAAGTCTTTTGTAATTTTTTGCTGTCTGCTTCTTTTTCATCGCCTGGAGAATTTTTTTCCTTTTTGTCTTTTTTAATCTCTTCTTTATTTTTTTCTATTCTTGGTTCAAATGTTTTTTTCACCATGATGGATGGTTCTTGAGATATACTATCAATTTTTAAAGATAAAAACCTTATTATATTTTCATCAATTCTCATATTACGCTCTAGTTCTTTTATTGCGGCACCGTCACCTTCAATTTGAAGCATTATATAATGGCCTTTTTTATTTTTATCAATTTTGTAGGCAAGATTTCTTAATCCCCACATCTCAGTATGCATTACAGAAGCATTACTCTTTTTTAATATAGCTGTAAGATTACTTATAACTCCATCAATATCTTTATCTCCTAATTCTTGTCGGGTTATAAATACATTTTCGTAATATGACATAGTTTTCTTTCTTTAATATAGTTAATTATCTAAATTACTTGTTTTTATATTAGAGCATTGGATGTACATTAATTTTTTACTTTCGGCAAGTATTGATATTAATTCTATGAAAAAAAATTTAACAAACTTATAATATTTTTAATTATATTATTTTTTATTTTCTTTATATTTTGGAGTATTTAATGAATCTATCTTTTATTTTTCCCGGTCAGGGTTCTCAAAAAATAGGCATGGGAAAAGAACTGTTTTCTTCTTTTGGTGTTGCCAAAGAGGTGTTTCAAGAAGTTGACGATTCTTTAAATGAAAATTTGTCTAAATTAATTTTTGAAGGACCTTTGGAAGACTTAACTTTAACTTTTAATGCTCAACCAGCTATAATGACTGTTTCTATTGCTGCTCTGAAAGTTTTGGAGAGTTTTATAGATAAAAATATTGATCAAGTGGGAAAGTTTGTTGCGGGACATTCTTTAGGAGAATATTCTGCTTTAGTTGCTTCAAGATCTCTAAATTTATCTGATGCAGCAAGATTATTAAGACTTAGAGGTAATGCAATGCAAAATGCTGTTGCTGTAAATGAAGGTGGAATGGCTGCTGTAATTGGTTCAGATATGGATACCGTAAAAAAACTTATTGATGCATCTGTTATTAAAGAAGAAGTGCTTGAAATAGCCAATGATAATGCACCAGGCCAAATAGTTATATCAGGTCACATGTCTGCTATAGAAAAGTCAGTTGAAAATTCAAAAGATATGGGAATAAAAAGAGTATTAAAATTACCTGTAAGCGCACCCTTTCATTGTAGTTTGATGAATTCTGCATTAGAAGAAATGACGAGCACTATAGCTACAATTAATATTAATTCTCCTAGAATTCTGCTTTGTAATAATGTTGATGCAAAATTTCTTTCTGATGTAAAAATAATTAAAGATAGTCTTTTGAAACAAATAATTGGAAGAGTAAGATGGAGAGAAAGCGTGGAAAATATGAGAGATTTAGGAAAAGTTTCAAAATTTGTAGAACTTGGTGCTGGTAATGTGCTTTCTGGACTTATAAAACGTATTGACAGCAATTTAGATAGTGTTTCACTAGAATCTATAACTGATATTGAAAATTTTGCTAAATTAGTTTAGTGGTAAAGTTTATTGGAGAGATTAATGTTTGATTATACTGGTAAAATTGCACTAGTTACCGGAAGCTCAGGTGAAATAGGTAAAGCAATTGCTATAGAATTGGCTAATAGGGGCGCTAAAGTAGCTATTTCTGGAACTCGTAAAGAAGCTCTTGAATTAATAAAAGAAAGTAAGCCTGAATCTTTTTTGCCGGTTGTTTGCGATTTAGAAAAAAATCAGGAATTAGAGAATTTACTGCCTGAAGTAGAAAATAATTTGGGACCTGTTGATATAGTGGTCAATAATGCAGGGATTAATGAAGATCAATTGGCTGTGCGTATGACGGATGAAATGTGGGAAAAAGTTATGAGAATTAACTTGTTTTCCGCATTTAAAATATCCAAGTTGGCTGTTAAGAGTATGATGAAGAGAAGATATGGAAGAATAATTCAAATTTCATCTGTAGTTGGTTATACAGGAAATCCTGGTCAGACAAATTATGCAGCATCTAAAGCAGGATTATCAGGTTTTTCAAAAGCTTTGGCGTTAGAAGTAGCCAGTAGAAATATTACAGTAAATTGTATTGCTCCTGGTTTTATACAAACTTCTATGACCAATAAATTAACAGAAACTCAAAAAGATACTCTTTTAAAAAAAATTCCATCTGGGAAACTTGGTTTTCCAATTGATGTTGCTTCTGCCTGTGTTTTTTTAGCGTCAGAAGAAGCATCATATATAAATGGTACAACTATTCATGTAAATGGAGGATTAGCAATGATTTAGTGTAATAATAAATATTTAACTATAATTTGTTAAACATTTAGTATATTAAATATTACTTGATCAGATATAAAAAATTTGTAAAAAGTGTGAATAGTAATTAGTTAATGCTATTTAGGCTTTAACGATAAATAAAGGATAAATAAATGACAGATATTTCAGAAAAGGTAAAAAATATAGTTG
>CAZUXH010000010.1:0-12326 GCA_964624655.1 uncultured Rhodospirillaceae bacterium
GGCTGGGCTTTGTGGTGTAGTCGTACAGGGGTTCTTAATAGGTCCTTTAGTAAAAAATTATGGTGAGTCTGTCTTGTGTTTTTTAGGAACCTTAATTTTAGGGATAGGAATGCTCGGTATTTCTATTTCATCTACTAGCTTTTATTTAGTATTGATATCAATGTTATTGATTGCATGTGGATTATGTCTATTTCTGCCTACCAGTTCTGCTCTTATTATAAATATGGTTGATGAAGAAAAAAAGGGCTGGGTACTTGGAGTTACTCAGTCAATTTCTTCTTTGGCTAGAATTATAGGTCCTGGGCTTGCAGGATTGTTTTTTGAAAATATAGGAAAAAATAGTCCTTATATAATTGGAGGGATTTTTATAATAGTTGTTGGGATCCTTTTTAAAAAATACATTTTTTCTTCAAAAACATTAATCTAAATTAGTTTAAGTTTTAACAATTGTTTAGTAGCTTTTTTTTCAGGCTCAGCAATATTTTGTTTTTTCAATATTTCTTCTGGTAATAGATAATCTATAGTTAATGTTTCAGATTTTGGAACTTTTGGAGATCCAGAAGCTTTTACATAATAATATAAAGGAGTGTATATTTTTTTATTCCAGGGAGACAAAAGACTGCCTGGGGCATGTAGTAAAAACGTTTTCTCTACTTTAAGTTGTAATTCTTCACAAATTTCTCTTTTTAACGCATCATTAGGGTTTTCACCATCTTCTAATCCACCACCTGGAAATTTTGTAGCATGAAAATTATTTATAATTTCGTTGCATACTAATATTTTACCTTCTTTAACAATTAAACCATAAGCTCTTATATTCTTATTCTGCATTTTTTATAAAACTTGTTTAATTTCCTCTATTACATCTTGATCTTCTATGGTTCCGGGGATTTTAAAAGGGCGATTATCTACTATAGCGGCCATAGTGCTTCTTAATATTTTTCCAGATCTTGTTTTTGGCAATCTTTTAATAACTTTAACATTTTTAAAAGCTGCAACAGCGCCAATTTCTTCTCTAACCATTTTAATAGTGTCCGATATAATATTATCTTCGCTATTTTGAGTACCAGAATTAAGAACTATAAACCCCATAGGAACATGACCCTTTAGCTCATCTTCTATTCCTAATACAGCACATTCAGCAACATCTGGATGTTTTGATAATACTTCTTCCATTGCTCCTGTAGAAAGCCTATGGCCGGCACAATTTATTATATCGTCTGTTCTAGCCATTACCCATATATAACCCTCATCGTCAATATATCCTGCATCTGCTGAAGTATACCAGCCAGAATATTGATCTAAGTATGTTGTTTTATATCTTTCTTCATTATTCCATAATGTAGAGCTGCAGCTTGGAGGTAAAGGTAGCTTAACCACTAAAGAACCTATTTCCCCATTCTTTTTAATTTTTCCTTCGTCATCAAAACACTTAACATCATAGCCTGGCGAAGGCCTCCCAGTTGAGCCTGGTTTTGTTTTAAATAATTGTAATCCTGCAAAATTTCCTGCTATGGCCCATCCTGTTTCTGTCTGCCACCAATGATCAATAACAGGAACTTTTAAATGATTTTCGGACCATACTATAGTAACAGGATCTGCACGTTCTCCTGCTAAAAATTGCATTTTAAAATTTTCTAAATTATATTTTTTTATTTCAATACCTTTTGGATCCTCACGTTTTATTGCTCTTAATGCGGTAGGTGCTGTAAACATTACAGACACCTTGTGTTCGCTGATAACTCTCCAAAAAGTTCCTGCATCAGGGTTTCCAACTGGTTTTCCTTCAAATAATATTGTTGTACATCCTTTAAGAAGTGGTCCATATACTATATACGAGTGACCTACAACCCATCCTATGTCGGAGGCAGCCCAAAACACTTCGTTTATTCCTAAGCCGTATATCATTTCCATACTATTTTTAAGTGCTACTGCATGTCCCCCATTATCTCTAACCATTCCCTTAGGGTCTCCTGTAGTACCTGAGGTATATAAAATATATAGAGGATCATCTGATTTTACTGATACTGGAGAGGCAGGATCCGAAATTTGTATAAGGTTTTCTAAATCATGATCTCTACCTTTTTTCATGTCTGCTGTCTTTTCTGGTCTTTGGAATATAAAACAAGTTTTTATCTTATGTGTAGATAATTCCAATGCCTTATCAAGCATAGGTTTATACTCAATAATCTTTCCAGGTTCTATCCCACAGGATCCAGCTATAACTACTTTAGGTTTGGAGTCATCAATTCTTGTTGCCAACTCATTAGGAGCAAATCCTCCAAAAACTACTACGTGAATTGCCCCCAATCTTGCACAAGCAAGCATTGAACAAACAGCCTCAGGAATCATAGGCATATATATTAGTACTCTATCTCCTTTTTTTACTCCAAAAGACTGTAATGCACCAGCTATTCTAGCCGTTTTTTTTAAGAGGTCGTTATATGTAAAATATTTTTTTTGACCAGTTACAGGACTATCATATATTAGGGCTGTTTTATTTCCTTTTCCATTATTTATGTGGAAGTCTAGACAATTGTAGCAGGTATTTAATTCAGCTCCTGGGAACCATTTCCAAAAAGGGGTTCTCGATTTTTCTAAGACTGCATCCCATTTCTTATTCCAAATTATATTTTGAGCTTTTATTTCCCAATATTTTTCAGGATCTTTCTGCCAAATTTTATATTCTTCGTCATAAGTCATTATTTAATTCCAAATAATTATTATACTAAAATAGTATATATAAAAAAAACGCTAATCATCAAGATTAGCGTTTTTTAAATATTAAATTTAGATATATTTTATCTTCTATTTCCAAGTAGCATTAAAAGCATAATAAAAAGATTTATAAAATCTAGATATAATTTTAAAGCTCCCATTACTCCTTTTTTTATTTGTGTTTCTCCGCTTTCTCCGGCTACATACATTTCTTTAAGAGTCTGAGTATCATATGCTGTTAATCCTGTGAAAATTAGAACTCCCAAAATACATATTATAAATTGCATTCCAGTAGATCCTAAAAATATATTTACTATCATGGCCATAACAATACCTATTAAACCCATAAATAAGAATGAGCCTAATCGAGCCAAAGATTTTTTTGTAACATACCCGTAAAGACTAGCACCAAGAAATGCCGATGAAGAAACGAAGAATACTCTAAAAACAGATTCCCCAGTATATTGTAAAAAAATATTTGAAAAAAATATTCCATAACATGCTGCTAAAATCCAAAACATAGTTTGTGCAGTACTAGCCTTCATTTTATGAATTCTACTTGCAAGCACAAGAACCAGACCAATAGGGGCTATCATTGCAATAAATGATAAAGGCGAATTTATTATAGCCATTCCTATCGATGTATTAGGAAGCAACCATGCAACAGAACCAGTTATAGCTAGTCCAGCAGTCATATAAGCATAAATTCTTTGCATATACTCTCTTAGACCAGCATCATCTAAACTCAAAGATCGGGCGCGAGCCTGATTGTTTGTATTTGAAGTAAAATGTCCGATATCCATAATATTATGAACTCCATTGTTAAACTGTACTAATATATATATTGTTTAAAAAATAAACATATACAAGTAAAACATGTATTTTTTTTTAAATTTAATCTAAAATTAATTTAATTTTTATAGATTGAGATAAATTTATGGACTCAAAAGACAGTTTAAAACTATCTTCTAAAGAAATTATAGAATGTAATTCTCGACTAGAAGGTTGGGCATTAATCAAAAATAAAAAAGCAATTAAAAAGGCATTTGTATTTAAAAATTTTGCAGATGCTTTTTCTTGGATGATATCTTTATCAAAATATGCTGAAGATTTGAATCATCATCCTGAATGGACAAATGTTTATAATAAAGTTGACGTTTTATTATCTACCCATGATGTTCAAGGGCTAACAAAAAAAGATTTTTTGCTCGCAGAGATTATGAATGAATTATTCCTAAAATATTCTATTGAAAAAAAATAGAGAATGTTAAGAAAAAAAATTATTCAAATTTTTGGTCTTTCAGAAGTTCCTATTCCTCCCTTAATTTTAGGCTTTTGCGGTCTTACCCCATTTATTTTTTTATGCTTCGGAGTTTACTTTTTTTCTTACGAATGGAAACTAATTTGTTTATATAATTTATTGAATTATTCAGTTATTATTTTATCTTTTATAGGAGCAATTCACTGGGGAGTTGCTATTCACAATAAGAATACTGATTTTAGGTCATATTTATGGTCTGTATTACCTGCGATTATTGGTTGGGTTGTTTTGATTGGTTTCACAACTAATTATCTATTAATTATTATCTTTTTAATGTTAGCTTTTGCATTAACTTTTTACGTAGATTTACTTTATACAAAAAAGAATATATTTCCGTTGTGGTATTTAAAACTTAGAAAAATATTAAGTGTAGTAGTATTCATTTGTTTAGGTTTAGTAGCTATGGCAATAAATAACAAAATTATCTAATTTTGTACTATTAAGATATTTTATTAGATCTAAACAATATTATAATCGTGCTGAAAATAATTATTAAAGATCCTAAAATTTCATTGAATCTAGGAATTTCAAAAAATAAAAAGTAACCATATATGCCTGCAAAGATAAGTCTTGAATAATCAGCGGGCATTACCACGGTTGTAGTTCCTAGTCTTAAACCCCAGATAGTAAGCATTTGTCCTAGGGTTCCGAACAAAGCTCCTACTAAAATTAAAAATATATGTTTTAATTCTATTGGATACCAAAATAAGTAGGCAGGAATTACCAAACCCAAACTTGAAATTACTCCATAATAGAATTGAATTGTAAGAGTCGCTTCGGTTGAAGACAATGATTTTACACTCAGCTTCACAGCGCTTACAAAAAATGCTCCAATTAATGCTATTATTGCTGCTATTATAGTAACTCCTTTGTCATTGGAGGGGTCTATCATTATAGCGACACCAATAAAACCTATTAATGTTAAAATAATTCTTACATATCCTGGTTTTTCTCCAAGAGCAATTATCGCCAAAGGTACTAAAAATAATATTCTAGTAAAGCCCAAAGTAACGGCGCTTGCTAAAGGCATCATGGATAAAGCATAAAACCCAGCGGTAATAGCACCAATACCAAGCACACCTCTAATCAAATGCATAGGAAGCCTTTTAGTAAAAATAAGTTCTTTAGGTTTTTTATTTATAAATAAAGGCAGTATTATGAGTAAGCCGAAAAAACATCTAAAAAATGCGATCTGCAAAGGATGTAAATCTTCTGTTAAGTGTTTTACTATCGTACCCATAAGAGGAAAGCTGGCAGAAGCCGCCAATATGAAAATGAATCCTTTTACATTATTCGGTGATTTAGCCCAGATAGTAAATATTTTTTTTATCATAATTCTACTTAACAGAGTTTTTAAATTTTGGTAATTCTACTTTTAGTTTTTTATATATTTACTATATAAATAAAACTATTAGTTATTTAAATTAAAGGAATTATTTTGAACAAGATTTACTCAGATTGCAAAGAAGCCTTGGAAGGGGCTGTCTTTGATGGAATGACCCTTATGTGTGGAGGTTTTGGTTTATGTGGAGTCCCAGAGAGGATGATAGATGCTCTAAAAGATAGTGGTGTTAAAAATATTACAGCCGTTAGTAATAATGCAGGAATTGATGGAGCTGGTTTAGGTTTATTACTTGAGACTAAGCAGATTTCCAAAATGATATCATCTTACGTGGGAGAAAATAAAATTTTTGCTTCTCAATATTTGAATGGTGAAATTGATTTAGAATTTAATCCTCAGGGCACCTTAGCTGAAAGAATTCGGGCAGGTGGAGCTGGTATTCCAGCTTTTTATACCCCTACTGGTGCAGGTACAAAGATCTCTGAAGGAAAGGAAACAAAAAATTTTGAAGGTAGAGAGTATGTGATGGAAACTGGCCTTAAAGCTGATTTATCCATAATTAAAGCTTGGAAGGGAGATTCAGAGGGAAATTTAATTTATAGAAAAACTGCTAGAAATTTTAATCCTTTAATGGCAACTGCAGGAAAAATTACTATTGCTGAAGTTGAACAATTAGTAGAACTTGGGGAATTGGATGCTGATCAAATTCATACTCCCGGGATATTTGTTCAGCGTATTATTCAAGGGAGTTTTTATGATAAGAAAATAGAAAATTTAACTATTAGAAATAATAATAATTGATATATGGAGAATATTTATGGCATGGAGTAGGGATGAAATGTGTGCAAGAGCAGCAAGAGAGTTAAGAGATGGCTATTATGTTAACTTGGGTATAGGAATGCCTACTCTGGTTGCTAATCACATACCTAAAGATATGAACGTAATATTGCAATCAGAAAATGGAATGTTAGGAATGGGACCTTTCCCTTTAGAAGGTGAGGAGGACCCTGATTTGATAAATGCGGGAAAGCAAACAATAACATCACTACCTTTGTCTAGTTATTTTTCTAGTGCGGATTCTTTTGGAATGATAAGAGGAGGGCATATAGATTTATCTATTTTGGGAGCCATGCAAGTTGCACAAAATGGAGATCTTGCAAATTGGATGATACCAGGAAAAATGATTAAGGGCATGGGAGGTGCTATGGATTTAGTAGCAGGAGTTAAAAAAGTGGTAATATTAATGGAACACGTGGCTAAAGATGGTTCTGCTAAATTGGTGGCAAATTGTACTCTTCCTTTAACAGGAGCGAAGGTAGTAGATATAATAGTTTCTGAATTAGGAGCCTTTGAAATTGTTGACGAAGGGGTAAAAATTGCTGAGCTTGCTCCAAATGTTTCCTTTGATGAAGTTAGAGATAAGTCAGAAGCAAATATTTTTTCCTAATTCAATTACTTAAAATAATTTTACCAACATTATTTTTGCTAAGAAGATACTCTATTGCACTTTGAGCTTGCTCAAGTTTAAAAGTTTTTCCGACTAGTGGCTTAATTTTCTTATCAATATATAGTTGAAATAAATAATTATAAGAGTTTTCAATTAAGTTTGGATCTAAAAAAGCATATTCACCCCAGTATAGTCCTATAGCATAAGAACTTTTTAATAGTAATCTATTAGCAGATATTTTGGGAATGATGCCACTTGCAAATCCTACTGAAACGTATTTACCTTCCCATGATAAATTTTTTAAAGCATCATCCGCAGATTCTCCTCCTACCATATCTATTACTAAATCTACTCCATTTTTAGCAATTTTTTTTATTTCGTGACGAACTTTACTTTCGTTATAGTTGATAGTATGTGAAGCTCCATACTGTTCACAAATTTTACATTTCTGATCACTACCTGCAGCAGCAATAACTTTTGCGCCTAGATTGCTAGCAATATCAACTGCAGCTAAGCCTACTCCTCCTGCAGCCCCTAGAATAAGACAAGTTTGGTTTTTTTTAAGTTTTCCTTTCCAAAAGATTGCGC
The DNA here is from genome assembly GCA_964624655.1 of uncultured Rhodospirillaceae bacterium. Taxonomy (GTDB): domain Bacteria; phylum Pseudomonadota; class Alphaproteobacteria; order TMED109; family TMED109; genus CAZUXH01. Next base: position 7,417 of record CAZUXH010000010.1, read on the forward strand.
CATGAGCTGTACCATATGCAACCGGAAATGATGATGCGGTTTCATAATCCATTTGGTCAGGAATCTTATATAAATTCTCAGCGGGAATGATGATTTCTTGAGTGTAAGTGCCATATTTTGCTATACCGATAACCCGGTCACCTATTTTAAAATTCTTTACGGCGCTTCCTAGTTCCAAAACTTTACCAGAAAACTCGAGACCAGGAGAAAATGGTGGGCGGGGTCTTTCTTGATATCTTCCTTTTATAATTAAGCTATCTGCGAAGTTTACACCAATATTTTTGACTTTTACTTTAATCTCTGAGCCTTGAGGTTCTATATTGTTAAAATTTTCTATTTCTAGTACCTCGGGCCCACCATATTTGTTTACAATTATTCGTTTCATTATATTATTCAGAATATTTATAGATAATTAAATTTTTTTATATTCTAATTATACATTGTTTTGTTAATGTATTATAGAAATATTTAGGTAATTTGATAAATGATAAAATTTTTAAAAAACAATATATTCTATATATATTTATTTATATGCTTTTCAGCTCAGGCGGTTGAGGATCCGGTAGCAAATAATCTCGGAAATTATAATGACTGGGGTGCCTATTCCTGGAATTTAGAAGGAGGAAAAGTTTGCAGTATACTTTCTTATCCTAAAAAGGAAGAAGGAAAATATAGTGTAAGGGGAGAAGTTCTTTCACAAGTAACTATGAAGGAAGATTATCCTGAGTCTGGTATAGTAAGTTTCAAGGCAGGTTATCCAATTAAACCCGGTTCAAAGATTGAAATTATTGTTGATGGCAAGACAATAGCTCAATTTGATTTATTGAGAGATCAAATGGCTTGGGCTTCAGACGTGAAGTTTGATGCTATTTTAATTAAAGCAATGAAAAAAGGAACAACTATGGTAGTAAATGGGGTGTCTTCAAAAGGAACGAAAACGAAAGATACGTATTCTTTAAGGGGATTCACTGCATCTCACAAAGCAATAAGTAAAACCTGCAAGTGATGACTATTAATACTCATTCAATAAATAGTCTTAAGAAGGAAGAATTACAGAGACATATAATAAGTCTAGGAGAAGAAAAATTTAGAGCAAAACAGCTATGGAAATGGTTGTATGTAAAAGGTGCAAAATCTTTTTCAGAGATGACTGATATCGGAAAAAATTTAAGACTTAAGCTATCAGATAATAATAGTATTCAAAGATTGAAAACTTCCCAACACCAAGTTTCAGTTGATGGAACTCAAAAATGGGTTTTCGAACTTTTTGATGGCAATAAAATAGAGACTGTTTTTATTCCAGAAGAAGAAAGAGGTACTCTCTGTATTTCATCTCAAGTAGGATGCACCCTGAATTGTTCTTTTTGTCATACTGGAACGATGGCACTAGTCAGAAATCTCACTTCTGATGAAATTATAGGACAATTATTGGTAGTTAAGGATTATTTAGATGATTGTGAATATAAAAAAAATAATAGAAAAATTACAAATATAGTATTTATGGGAATGGGTGAGCCATTATATAATTATAATGAGGTTTTGAAATCTTTATATATTTTGATGGATAATGAGGGATTAAGCTATTCTAAAAGAAAAATCACTCTGTCAACTTCAGGAGTAGTGCCTGTTTTAGAGAAATTAAAGCTAGAAGTAGATGTTAGTTTGGCAATAAGTTTGCATGCAGTAAAAGATGAGCTAAGAAATCAACTTGTACCTATAAATCGTAAGTGGCCAATAGAAAAGCTTTTAAATGCTTTGACTAATTTTCCTGGAGTTAATAATTCTAGGAGAATAACTTTTGAGTATGTTATGTTAGAAGGCGTAAATGATACTATGGAAGATGCTAAAAGGCTGAGTAAAATTTTAAAGCCACTTCATGCTAAGGTAAATCTTATTCCTTTCAATCCTTGGCCAGGCAGCAAATACAAATGTTCTTCTATAGATGTTATAAATGATTTTGCTACTGTAGTATGCAAAGATGGAGGAATAACTGCTACTGTCAGACAACCTCGAGGACAAGATATTTTAGCAGCGTGCGGACAGCTAAAAAGCAGTAGTATAAAAATAAAAGAAAAAATAAATTGAGTTTACATGTTGGAATTTAAGAATGAGAAAGTTTAAAAAAATAGTTTTAGCCTATTCTGGAGGGTTGGATACTTCAGTAATTTTGAAATGGCTTCAGGAAAAATATGAATGTGAAATAGTAACATTTACTGCAGATATAGGGCAAGGAGAAGAAATTGAGCCGGCTAAAATGCGTGCAAGAAATATGGGCGTTAAAGATATTTTTATAGAAGATCTTAAAGAAGATTTTGTGAAAGATTATGTTTTCCCTATGTTTAGAGCTAATGCTCTTTATGAAGGAACTTATTTGCTGTTTCACATGGTTCAACAGGTAAAGGTAATGATCAAGTAAGATTTGAATTGGCATATTCGGCATTAGATTCTAGTATTAAAATTATTTCTCCTTGGAGAGAATGGAATTTAAATTCAAGAAAAAAATTGGTGGAATGGGCAGAAAAGAAGGGTATTTCTGTTCCAATAGATAAAAGAGGAGAACCGCCTTATTCTACAGATGCAAATCTTTTGCATATATCATATGAAGGAAAAGTTCTTGAAGATCCTTGGGTTGAACCAGATGAGGAAATGTTCACCAGGTCTGTGGGTATAAAAGATGCACCAAATGAGCCTGAAGATTTGAGACTAGAGTTTTTGTCAGGAGATTTAGTTGCGATTAATGAAAAAAAAATGAGTCCAGCAGTTTTATTGCAGCATCTTAATGATGTAGCTGGAAAGCACGGTATTGGTAGAATGGATATAGTAGAAAACAGATATGTTGGGATGAAATCCAGAGGAGTATATGAAACTCCAGGGGGCACAGTTCTTCTAGTAGCTCATAGAGGAATTGAACAATTGATTTTAGACGGGCCTACTATGCTTTTAAAAGATGAGTGTATTCCTCGCTATGCATCATTGATTTACAATGGATTATGGTTCTCTCCAGAAAGAAAAATGCTTCAATCTTTAATAGATGAAAGTCAAAAAAATGTAACAGGAGAGGTCAAAGTTAGACTCTTTAAAGGAAACTGCATTTTATTGGGAAGAAGGTCTTCAAAAAGTATTTATGATCAAGGAATTGTCTCATTTGATGAAGGTGGGGGTTATGATCAGAGCGATGCAAGTGGTTTTATTAAATTAAATGCATTAAGACTGAAATTAAATAGGAATAAATAATTACATATTAGCAAGTAAAAATGGTCTTAGATCATTGTTAATATAAACTTGTATTACTTTAAGAAAAATTAATAAAATAACCGGCGATATATCAATAGGTCCTAAGTCGGGAAGTATTCTTTTTATTGGTGCTAATAAGGGATAGGTTATTCTATTCAAAAAATAAATAATCTGACCTATAAATTGATTGTAAGTATTAATAATGTTAAAAGCTATAAGCCAACTCATAATGACCTGAACTATAACGATAAAAAAAAGCAAATCTATAATACTATTTATTAAATAAAATATTGCATTCATTTTTTTTCTCTATAAATAAAAGAGCCAATTAAAGCTATGGCTAAATTAGGAATTAAACCCACTAAACCAGCATGGAAACCAAATACCTTGCCTTTTGATATAAAGTCTAATTCAAGATAAGGAATGACCAGCGCTATAATGAGACCACAAACTATTCCCCAAAAAACGGGTTTTGCTTTAAGCCAGGTGAAGTGAATGCCTATCATGAAAGCTGGAGCAACTTGTATCAACAAATCTATTTTTCTATCTATTAATTTAACCAAAGAGGTATTATCTCTAAGCATTATGGCTAAAATGATCAGAAGAGCAAGAAATCCCCAAGAACAAAATTTTCCAACAAGAGTCAAAGTTTTTTCACTGGGAGGACTATTAAAAAATTTGGTATAAATATCTTTGGTAAACATAGAGGAAATAGTTAATAACGCTGAATCGGCTGTTGACATCATTGCTGCCAAAATAGCAGATAAAATAAGTATGCTAATACCATATCCCAGTATTGAATATTCTTGTATTACTCTCAAGACTTGACCAAATACTTGGTCAGTAGCAGCTCCTTCTAATCCAGGAATATAAGCTAAGGCAAAAATGCCAGCTATAACGGCAATTATCATCGTAGGCATGGGCATAAAAGCCATTACTGCAAGACCTTTCTTTAAAGTTTTTTCAGACTTAGCTGCATAAATTCTTTGAATAGCTTGGGGATATAAGGAAAGTGAAAAACCTAAAGCTATAATATAACTTAGCCATGTTCTACAAGTTTGTGCATCAGGAACTGAAGCCTTTCTTGTGCCATTAATTTGATCCATATTTGCTATAATTTCTGTTGCTTTAGACAAAGCTCCAAATTTTTCAAATAGCATAATCAATAAAACCGAAAAACCAAACAAAAGAACTACTCCTTGAATTGCATCTGTCCATGCAACAGCTCTCAGTCCACCCATAGTCCCATATATTACTATTATTGTTGCCAGTGCAATTACTCCGCCTATATAATAGATATCACCTCCGGCTGAGATGCCTTGCATGGCCCTCCCCATAGCCATCAATTGTGCTAATAAGTAATTACTTAAAGCAACAGAGCCGATAATAGATATTATAATACTTAATGCTTTATAGTTAAATCTATGTTGAATGTAATCAGCAGGCGTTATAAAATTTTGAGTTTTAGATATTCTGTAAAGTTTGGGAGCAAATAATAAGTAGCAAACCACTATGCTAGTCATGAAGTGCATGCTAAGTATCCATGAATAACCTACTCTATAAGTTGCTCCTGTAAATCCAAAAAAAGTATTTCCACTGTACTGAGTTGCAAAAAGAGTTAGAAACAAGACACTTAAACCTAGCCCTTTTCCAGCAAGATAAAAGTCACTAAGTGT
>CAZUXH010000010.1:12336-26451 GCA_964624655.1 uncultured Rhodospirillaceae bacterium
TGATTTTTTTGCAAACCAGCCTATTACTAAAAGTGATAATAAATATACTGATATAAATGCCCATGCACCATATCCTAATGGCAATAAATTATTCATTTTTCCTCATCAGTATTGGGTTTAATAAGAATGTAAGCAGTTAAAATAGATGCTAATAGTGAGCAAAATATTGCTATTATTACCCAAGTGGGAACACCTAGTAAAAGAGATTGGGAATCCTTTGGCCAATACCAAGGAATTCCTACAGCTACTAAAATAATATACAAAAAAAAGTAAAAAATATTCTTATTCATTATCTTTTGATTTTACATATTTTTTTTCTAAAGAAAAGTAATCTTTAAAACCAATAATTTTTTGCATTTCATCAAAGGACATCAGACCCTTTTGGTCAGTTATATTGTTTTTAAAATTATTTAATACTTTTTGGGTGGCCTTCATGGATGCAGACAGTATAGTTAATGGAAAAGCTGCGATGCTATACCCCATATCTTCTAACTCTTTGTAACTTAAAATTGGCGTGTCTCCTCCTTCTACTAAATTAATCATTTTAGGAGCTTTTAATTCACTACATATTTTTTTCATTTCCTTTTTATTTTGAGGTCCTTCAATAAATAATATATCTGCTCCTAATTCTTCAAAAATTTTCATTCTATGAATAGCTTCATCTATTCCCAAGTCGAAACGCGAATCAGTTCTAGCCATGATTAAAATATCTAATCCTTCGTTTCTCTGATCAATCGCCGCTTGCATTCTTGATACTGCATCTTTTTCTGAAACAACGGCTTTTCCTCTCGTATGACCACAACGCTTAGGAGATACTTGATCTTCAATCATTACGGCAGAGAATCCTGCATTATAAAATCCTTTAATAGTTCTTCTCACATTTAACTCATTTCCATACCCAGTATCAGCATCTCCTATAATAGGTATGTTTACATTTTCGCAAATGTTTCTGCCTTGTTCAATAACTTCGCCATAAGATATTAACCCTGTATCTGGCAATCCCAGTTTAGCTGCAGAGGTGGCAAACCCACTCATAAAGCTCAATTCAAAACCCGCTTGTTCTATCATTTTTGCAGAAAGAGCATCGTAACAGCATGGCATAATATTAAGCTTATTATTATTAATTATATTTTTAAGTTTTTTTATAGTATTTCTATGCATTTTTTGTAATGGTCACCATTTTTTTAGTATACAAAGAGTCTGGATCAGATAGAAGATTGAGCATTGAAAAATGATTATGATTTTTTAATAGTTCAAAACTAACAGAATTATTCTTTTCTATTGATTTATTAGCATATTTTTTAGATTGATCTATCCATGCAGGAGGTTCTTTGTCTCCCGCTGAAATAAATATATTTGATTGAATATTTGACTTTGGTTGAGGAGTATTGTTTATTGCTTCTTGTTTGTTAAGTTGTATCTCTTTATTAAGGGATAATTTTAAAACGACTTCGGGTTCAAAAATTCCACTAATTAAAAAAGCTGACTTAATTATGTTTTGAGGTAAATTATGTTTTGTCCAATTTTCGTTAATTAAAAGGGCACAGAGATGTGCACCTGCAGAATGACCTGATACAGTTATTTGTTCTGGGTCGCCTCCATAGTTAGAACAATTTTTGTATATCCATTCAATAGATGAATGCACTTGAGAATAAATTTCTGATAAAGTTACAGAGGGACATAATGCATAGTTAACGCAGAAATATAAACAGTCATTTTCTACAAAAGGAATTGCCAGATGACTATGATCGGACTTATCCAAGGCTCTCCAATAACCTCCGTGAAAAAATATATGAATGGGAGCATTGTTTAATTTATCTTTATAGAACGCATCAAGTTTTTGTATAGGATGGCTTCCATAACTTATATCAATTTTACCAGGTATATATTTTCTAGCTTCAGACGCTTTCTTTTGTGCTTCTTCAAGGTAAGAAGCAAAATCTGGAACTGCAATTCTTGGATTAAAGTTAGACTCTAGTTCATCTGAGCTAAGATTGCGCCAATCTAATTTATTCATTTGTACCTCCAAAATGTATCTTAATCCTAATTAAAAAAAAAATTAAGATAAATTTTTCCATAAAAATAAATTACTATTGATTAATTCATAGAATCTAGTTTAAATTTGTATCTGTTTGAAGGGGAAGGTTATTTTGAAAAAGAATCAATTGAGTTTTGTTGTATTTACAATTTTTATACTGGCTATGCTAATATTTCCTTTTTTTTCGATAGGAAATAGGGTAGATCCATTCATTTTTGGTATGCCTTTTTCCATGATATGGGTTCTATTTTGGATAATTATAGAGTTCATAGGTTTGCTTATTTTTATAAAATTAGATTCTAAAGCAGAGGGAGAATAAAATGGAAGCTTGGCAAATTGCTTTGACAGCTATGTCAATCTATTTAATTTTAGCTTTTGCTCTTGGTTTAGCTGCTGGAAGAGGTAGATCAATGTTTTCTGTTTCTGAATATGCAGTAGGGGACAGGGGTTTTGGCTTATTTGTAATGTGGTTTCTTATGGGTGGAACTATATTTTCTGCATTTTCCTTTTTAGGCGGGCCAGGCTGGGCTTATTCTAAAGGTGCTGCTTCTTTATATATTTTAGCTTATTGTACTTTGGGTTTATTACCTTGGTATATAATTGGACCAAAAATTGCAAAATTAGGTCGGGAATCAAATTATATAACTATGGGAGACTTTTTGGGAGATAGATATAATTCAAAAATTTTAGTTGTTATTATTGGTATTGTTTCACTTTTGGCTTTTATTCCTTATCTAACACTTCAAATTAAAGGTATGGCCTATATTTTTAATGTTTTAACTTATGGTCATATTTCTTTCTGGCTAGGTGCACTAATAGCGTTTGGAATAGTTGTTATATATGTAGCAACTAGTGGTGTTAGAGGAGCTGCTTGGAGTGATGTTTTTCAAGCAATTTTAATGTTAATCGTTGCGTGGGTTTTAGGAATTTATTTTGTTGAAACGTTGCATGGTGGACTAGATAATATGTTTAGAAAAATAGCAAATGAAAGCCCTGAATTTTTAATTATTGGTGGTGAAGGTTCAGCATTATCTTCTGCTAGATACAGCAGTAACATATTTGTTTCTATGTTAGGTTTTTTAATGTGGCCTCATCTTTTTACAAAGTCATATACAACTACTGAAAGGAGAATAAAGCTTACAGTGGCTGTTTATCCGATATTTGCAATTTTTCTCTTACCGGTTTTATTCATTGGTTTTTCTGCTATTGGAGTGGTAGATCCTGATAGTTTGGAGCATTCAGGACAAGTTCTTCCTTATTTGATAACTCATCATTTGACTGATTCTGGTTTGCTTTATGGAATTGTGGGAGCAGGGGCTCTTGCGGCTGCAATGTCTTCATCTGATGCTATTACTCATGGAGCTTCTGTTTCTTTTGGTAGAGATATTTGTAAAGTAATTTTTCCTAATATAAAAGAAAACACAGAATTGTGGATCATGAGAGGTGCTGTTTTAGGAGTAGGAGCAATTGCTTATTGTATTGCAATCTTTGGAAGTGATGGATTGATAGCTCTTTTATTAGGAGCCTATGGACCCATAGTACAATTAGCACCAGCTGTTTATTCTGGTTTGTTTTGGAAGAAGGCCTCAACATCTGGAGTAATTTTAGGTTTAATAGGTGGAGTAGTTGTTACCATCTACTTTCAATATTTGAGCTCTAGTTCTCCTTTTGATTTGCATCCTGGTTTAATAGGTCTAGTTATAAACATACTACTAGTTCTAGGTATTAGCTTTTATAAACAACAAGATTCAGCCTTTATTGAGCATGCTTCAAAATTTGTAGATTAAGTAAATAAGTCTTTTTTTTATTCTTTTATAATCATATGGGCTAGAGAATAAAACTGAATTTTTATATGTTAGCACCCATTTCTCTTGCATTTAAATAGCCAAATTCTTGGTACCTAGTAATATGAATTGCCTTTTTTAAAAACTCTTGGTAATGATCGTGTGTTTTCAAGGCAGCAGGATCTTTTTCGGCATTATCTAAAACTACTTCTCGAGAAACTTTTAAAAATTCTGTTATTATCTCTGAAGGCAGCACTTTGAATTCAACATTATGTTCCTTTATCATTTTTTGAAAGCTTATAGAATTACGATTAATAAATTCTCCATAAGACTGTATACTATTGCTACTTGCAGAAATTTTTATAATTTCTTTAAGATCATCTGGAAGTAAATTATATTGTTCCTTATTTACAAGAATTTCAAGCACTGAACCAGGGCTATGGATGCCTGGACCATAACAAATATTTGCAATTTGGGGGAAACCAAATGCTAAATCCATCCAAGGTCCTCCCCATTCAACAGCATCAACTACTCCCGATTGAAAAGAGGTTAACACTTCTCCACCAGGTATATTTACAGCTGTTGCTCCCATTCTATTAAGAACTTCATTAGGCAGACCAGCCATTCTAATTTTTAAACCCTTTAAATCATCTACTGAATTAAGAGGGTTTCTATACCATCCGAACATTTCAGTCTGCACAATTCCTGCTTGAAAAGGTTGTATTCCAAAGGGGTCTAATATTTCTTCCCATAATTCTTGTCCTCCTCCATGTGAAATCCATGAGCTTTGTTCAGATGGACTAAGTCCTCCAGGAATACATCCAAAATATGCTAATGCAGGATGTTTAGAAATCCAGTACCCACTCCAACTATGACCAATCTCTACAGTGTTTTGTCTGACAGCATCAAAAACTTCGTATGCTGGAACAATCTCTCCAGATCCATAAACTTTTATTTCTAGTCTTCCTCCTGAAGCTTGAGTTATATCTTTTGCAATATTTTCTGCCGTCATTCCTACTCCTGGAAAATTTTTAGGCCATGCAGTTGCCATCCTCCAACTAATAATATTTTTCGAAATAGCGGCTGATTCTTTAGGTTCATCAGGAGTCCCCCCGTCTACTTTATCATCACACGAGGAGAGCAATGCAGCACCCGTTAGAACTGATGCTCCTATAAGAACATCTCTTCTTTTTAAATTATTTTTTTTATTTTTCATATCAACTCCTCAATTATTTTTTATATTATCTATATTTTTTTCCCAGTTCTTCCCATTAAATTTAGTAATTTTTACTTTTTTTATTGTCCCTTCATCAAAACATCTTGCATTTACGCTAAAGTAGTTTGGGTGAGATCTTGGGATATAAAATGATTTAATTCCACAAGTCTTACAAAAATAGTGTTCAGCAATATTTTTATTGAATTTATAAGTACTGAGATGTTTTTTCCCTTTAATAAGTCTAAATTTACTTTTTGGTATAATGTAGTGCAAGTAGGATGTTAAGGAGCATATTGAACAATTACATTTTAAAACTTCTATACTATTATTGCCCTCGACAACAAATCTTACTTTTTTGCAATGGCACCCACCTTTAAGATTTAAATTTTTTTTCATAGCAATAATGATAACTTTAACATCATTCTATCTGCAATCAATTTTATAAAATAATTTTACGATTAGTAAGTAGTAAAAGAAAAGCTGTTAAATTGTTAATTTATACTATTAGGAAGAATTAGAGCAATACCAGGAATAAGTAAGATGATTATCAACCTAATTATATCCATAAATACAAAAGGAATTACTCCTCTAAATATTGTTTTTAAGCTAATTGTATTTTTTACGATAGTTTTTAATATGTGAACATTCAGACCTACTGGAGGGGTAATTAAGCTAATTTCCACAGCAACGACGACCAAAACACCAAACCATATTAAATTACCTCCCATTTCTAATACTAAAGGGTAAAATATTGGGACCGTGAGAAGCATCATAGAGAGACTCTCTAAGACCATTCCAAGTATTAAGTAAATAATAAATATACCAATTAATAACGTGTAAATATTAAAATTAAAAACTGATAAAAAATTTCTTAAATCATCAGGTAAACCTGCTAAGTTTATAAAGTTAGAAAAAAGAATAGCTCCAAAGAGTAAAAAGAATAGCATTGTGGTGATTTTTACTGTTTCTATGAGGGTATCTATAAACGAATTCAGAGATAATTTTCTTTTTAAAATTACTATGATAAAAGCACCAAATGCACCGATACCGGCGGCTTCTGTTGCTGTAAATATTCCTAAATAAATTCCTCCCATAACAAGAATAAAAAGTCCAAGTATGCCTGTTACACCTTTTAGTGCTCTAACTTTTTCTAAAGTAGGTAAGGCAGTAAGCTTTTTTTTAGATCCTTTTTCAAACCATAAAGTTATTTTTACAGCTATTATATAGCCTATAATTCCGAGCAATCCTGGAATTATGCCTGCTAAAAATAGTTTTCCTATATCTTGACTGGTTATTATCCCATATATTACAAGTATCATAGAGGGAGGTATTAAAATACCTAAAGTACCTCCTGCAGCTATTACTCCTGCTGAAAGTGAATCAGAATAACCATATTTTTTCATAGATGGTAATGCAATTTTAGCCATCGTAGCAGCTGTTGCTAAGGAAGATCCGCATACAGAACTAAACCCACCACATGCTATCACTGTAGCCATTGCTAGACCTCCTCTTTTATGTCTCAGCCAAGCATTGGAGGCATAATAAAGTTCATCTGCTAAGCCAGCTTTTACAACAAAATTTCCCATTAATAAAAATAAAGGTAATATAGAAAGAGAATAGCTCATTCCATTATCAAAAAATACTTGACCTACCATAGATAAAGCAGGATCCAAGCCTATAATGTAAGTGAGACCTAAAAACCCTACTATCATCATAGAAAATGCAATTGGTAAACCTAAGACAATAAGTAAAATGACTGCCAATAATCCAACTGACCATACTAACATTTAAAATTTATCCATTTTATAATTTTTATCAATTATTTTTTATTTTTATCCATTAAAGAAGATTCTATAATCCCTGGGCGTTTATATGTTGCATACATCATATCTTCTGGAGTTTGAGTTTTGACTGATCTTTTGTTTGTAAAATAATAATAGGAATTTAATAAATTCATTGATGAGGCTAATAAAGTTAGAAATGCTAAAATAAAAGCGATCGGAGCTTTTGGAATTTCCAGAAAAGTAGTTATATCGTTGTATGAGTTTAGATTTATTCCATATTCAATCAATTGCAGTCCAATAATAAGTAAAATGATACTTATAGAGGTATTGATGATTATACTATGCACACGAGCAAGAGAATATCTTAAATTAATAGAAATAATAGAAACTGTAACATGCCACTCATACCTACTAATATATGGGAGTCATATATAAACTAATACAGCTAAAATGATTTCTGTTATTTCAGAAGTTCCTGGTAAAGGCAGTCCCAGTAAATAACGTCCAAAAACATCAATAACTGTTATTATAACCAGTGTTGATAGAAATAATACACATGAAGTTATTAATATTTTATTAAAAATGTTTATTATATTTTTAAGCATAACTTTAAAATTTTATTTATTTTCAAGAATTTCTATTTCTCTAATTAACATTGAATATATTTTTAAAGCATCTATATTTTTTTTAATTTTTATCTTATTTAGCGTTTCATTTATAATCGGTAACAAAAGTTTTCTCGTTATTTCTTTTTCATTTTTAGATAATTTTAAGATTTCTATATCATTTTTCTTTGACATACTTATTCCTGTTTTATCTGCTTCATCCCAAGCTTTACCAGCAAGCTTTGCTAATTCTTCGCCTGATACTGAGTTAATCGCTTCTTGGTCCTCTTCAGATAATGAATCCCATTTTTCTTTATTTATTACAAGGAACATACTTGTGTTATACAGACCACCATCAAATTCAAAACCTTGTTTAATTATTCTATCTAACTTAAAAAAGTGGATGCTTTCAGCAGGCAATGTAATTCCATCTGCTACACCTCCTGATAATAATTCATATGCTTTTGTTACAGGAGCTTGGAGGGGAACTAATCCTAAAGCTCTAGCAGAACTTTGAGCAATTCCGCCCCCAATTCTTATTTTTAATCCCTTAACGTTATTTATTGAGTCATATTTTTGACTGAGCCATAATTGACCAGGTCCATGAGTATATACTCCTAAAAGGTGTGTATCCCTATGCTCATTTAATTCAAGTAATTCTCTTTCATATATCCTTTGCCAGGCAACTGATAAAATTTCTGAACTGTTGCTTAAAAAGGGTAATTCGGTAATTTGGGTAGTAATAAAGCGTCCAGAAGTATAATTGTGAACCCCATAAGTTATATCTGCTATCCCTTTTGCTGCAAAATCAAAATGAGCTGGGGGAGGCCCTAATGGCGCTTTTAATAGGTTTATGGTAATTCTCCCTTCGGTAGCAATTTTAACTTTTTCAATCCATGGGATCATTATATTAGCTACCCAAGGATGTGTAGGGGGAAGCCAATTTGCCATACGTAAAGTTATATTTTCAGCATAAGAGTTGGTAGAGGTAAAAAATATAAATATGAATAAAACCAGCCTGAATAACATTGTTACCTCTTTTAAATTACTTATTTTTTGAAGCTATTATAGTACTCTTTTAATAATTTATAATCAATTTTTCCTAAAGCATTTTTAGGTATTTCGTCTATTTTGAAAAGTTTCTTTGGCATTTTGAATTTAGATAATTTTTTTTGTAAATTTATTAGGATTCGAGATTCAAAAAATTTATTTGAATCTTTAATTTTTAAAAAAGCAATAGGAACTTCTTGCCATTTTTTATCAGGAATTCCAATAACTGCTGCTTCCTTGACTTCTCTTTCTTTCAAAAGAGTTTGTTCTAGTTCAGCGGGATAAATATTTTCTCCACCAGAAATAATTAAGTTTTCTTTTCTGCCTACTATAAAGAACTGGCCTTTTTTATTTTTTTTTGCATAGTCACCTGTCATAAACCAACCTCTATAAAAAACGCTATTAGTTGCATCTTTATCATTCCAATAACCAGAAAATAAGTTTGGTCCTTTTATACCCACTTCACCAATGGCATTGCTATTAATTATTTTTCTAGTTTCATCAAATATTTCCACTTTTGTATTTTTAGCTGGTTTTCCAGAATTTCCATATGGTTCTCTATCTTCAGTTAATTTTTGACAGACAGCAATGGGAGAAGTTTCAGTAGATCCATAAACTTGAATCACTGGAATTTTGTTTTTTTCATAATTTTTTATTAAATCAGGGCTTACTATTGTTGAGCCAGTAGTAATTGCCCTTAATGAATTAAATTTTGAGGAGGACCAGTTTTTACTTTTAATTAAAACTTCCATAATGGTTGGTACAAATACTGTAAATGTGGGTTTTAAATATTCTAAGCTTTTAAAGGTCTTTTTTATTTCAAATTTTTTATGAATAGTTACCGTTGCTCCTATATGAAGAGCAGGTATAGTTTGAATATTTAATCCTCCTACGTGAAACAAAGGAATTACTGTTAATATATGGTCAGATTTTTTGAATTGATGCATTTCTATACTATTCAATATATTATAATAAATTGCCTTTTGAGACAGCATCGCTCCTTTGGGTTTTCCTGTAGTTCCAGATGTATGGACTATTAATAAGGTAGTATTAAAGTTATTGTTATCATTTATGAAGGATTTCTCTTGATAGTTTTCTTTGATTGCTTTTGGAATTAAGTCGATTTCAATAGTTTTTAATTTAGGAATTTTACTTTTTATATATTCTAAATTCTTTTTAAAGTCAGATTCTATAAATAATATTTTTGCATTTATATTTTTAATAATATTTATTGTTTCATGATTTGTTAATCTCCAATTTATAGGTGCTAAAATAGTTCCTAGCTTTATACAGGCATAAAAAAGGGTTATATATTCTATTCTATTAGTAGATAAAATAGCTATCCTATCTCCTTTCTTGCACTTTAAATCTTTTGATAAGTAGGATGCTAATAGCTTTATATTATTTAATAATTGAAGATAATTTAATGACGTCTTTTCAAAGTTTATTGCTATTTTTTCAGGGCTATTAAATGCATGTTGTTCTATATTTTTTAGTAGATTATTTTGCATAATAATAATATTAGTCTTTTTCCCCTGGGTTATATAGAGAAGCTTTTCCCAATCTATCTAGACATATTTCTGCGGTCCAAGGTAACATTAATGATCCACATCTACTGTCTCTAAGAATTCTTTCTAAAGACAAAGATTTTAGCATTGCTTGTCCACCGCAAGTCCTCATTGCCAATTGTGCAATTTTATGTGCTCCTTCCATAACTGAATATTGGGTGGCGTATGCTCTTCTAATTTGGGAAGGACTAGGGTCTACGCAAGCTTCAGAAATACTTTGAAACCATAAAGATTTTAATGATTCCAGCATTATTTGCATTTCTGCTACGGCTATTTGCTTAGTTGGATACATTCTTCTTTTAACAGGTGGTGTTCCTGGTAATTCTCCTCTTAGATATTTTATAGTAAAATCCATTGCAGCCTGAGATAAACCAACATAAGTGGGTGATAAAGTTAAAAACATATGAGGCCACCTTCGTGCAGCTTGAAAATACATTCCTCTTGGCATTAATGCATTTTTTTTTGGAACAAATACTTTGTCAAAAACAAGAGTTTTAGATACTGTTCCTCTCATTCCTAGTGGATTCCAATCGCCTTCTACCCTAACTCCTTTTTCTTTGGCAGGAATAGCCAGGTAAAGTGTATCTTTTGGGTTAAGTTTTTTTCCTGAAAAATTTTCTGTACATAAAATCCCATAGTAGGAGGCATGTCCCGCTAAAGAGGCAAATATTTTTTTTCCATTTATGATCCAACCATTTTTGGTAGGTTTGGCTGTAGTGCTGAATGCTATCGCACCTGCAGCAGCACTTCCGCCTTCTGAGAATGGTTGAGAATAAATAGCACCATCTTTCATAATCCTTTCATAATGGAAGTTTCTCAAACTATTATGTTCTTCATTAATTTTTTTTGGCATTTTTAAACTATCAGCAAGTGATCCAGTCCATAAAGTAGAGCAAACGTGCATATTCCAAGTAAGTGCCGTAGATCCACAATATCTTCCTATTTCTGCAGCGGCTAAACAATAGGCTCTAAAGCTTGCACCCAATCCTCCATTTTCTTTAGGTATGCATATTCCCAGAAATCCTTCTTTACGCAATTCCTTGTAGTTTTCAGTAGGAAACTTTGCTTCTATGTCATATTTTTTTGCTCTAGGGCCAAATTTGTTAACACCTAATTTGCGAGCTTGTTCACAAATTTCTACTTCCTCTTTTGTTAAATTAAAGTTCTTACTTTCAAACATAGGCTCATCATCGGATTTTAAAAAATTAGATTTCATGTTTATTCCAAATTTATAAGTTATATTTTAAAAAATAATTTTGTAAAGTTTCGTTAAATTCTTTAGATTTTTCAATATTTATTAAATGCCCAGATTCCTTTATTATTTTAAATTCACTTTTTTTTATATTTTGTGACATGTTTTTCATCATATTTGCTGGGGCTTGATTATCATTCTCTCCTGCAATTATCAAAGTAGGAATAGTTATTTTTTTTAATTCATTTTTGAGATCAAAATCCTTTAAGGATTTTACTGCTGATATGTAAGATTTTTCAGATATGGAAGATAACATTTTAGAAGCAAAATCTATAATTTTACTATCGGTTTTTGGTCCTACTATTTTCATGATAGAATTTTTAGAAATCTCTTTTAATTTTTTTCCATCTTTCAGAGGTTTTAATCTAGAATTTATAAAATTTTTCTTCCAAATGTCATCTTTTCCTCCAAATTTAGAAGTGGTGCCAACTAATATTGCGGCTCTTGCATAAAAAGGGTGGTTGCTCAATATTTGTTGAACTATCATGCCTCCTAGAGAGTGACCTAAAAGTATAGGGGATTTTATTTTAATAGATTCTAAAAAATTATAAACTGCATTAGCATAATTTTCTATAGTGATGCTTTCAATAGTTTTAGATTTACCGTAACCTGGTAAATCTAGTGAGATTGTATAATATTTTTTTCCAAACTCTTTAATTTGTTTTTGAAAAATTTTTGATGTGCTACCTATTCCATGAATAAAAACTAATGAGTTTTTATTTTTATTTGGACTGCTTATATAATTTAACATAACAGTTTTTAGTCTTGCCAAATTATTGGAAAAAGTTCGCTAGTAAGTTCTTCACCATCTTTAAAAATTATAGTTGGTAACATTTTTTTAATTTTGTTGTTTTCCATAAATGTCCCCTCTCTATCATCCCAAGTAACATCTTCACCAATATATCTAAGAGCTAGGCCTCTTCTTCTATATTTGGAAGAAAAATTTCCTGAAGAAGAGTGTACTACTAAGGGGTGATGAACAACTATATCTCCAGGTTTTACATTCCAAGAAATAATATCATATTTTTCTTTGTTAGATTCTATGTCTGGCAATTTTTCTAATCCCATTTTTTCATATAAATCAGAAAATTTAGTTTTCTTTCCAAATGAGGTGGGGGCAAACATTTTCCCCCATTTATGAGAACCTTGTATGTATTCGACTGCTCCTGTTTCTTTGCTAACTTCATCAAAAGGTATCCAAATAGAAATGATTTGTTTTCCCTTGATGGGCCAATAGGGTAGGTCGTGATGCCATGGCGTTGGTTCTTTAGTGTTGGGTTCTTTGACAAGTAGCTGATCATAAAAAAAATTAATTTTTTTGCTTTCTAAAATTTTTGCTGCAATTTCTGGTAAGATTGAATTAAATGCAAAGTTTTTGAAAGTTTCATTGTTTCTCCAAATAAAAAAATCCCCATAATATCTGCCTTTTTCGTTTTGGGGAGTGTATTCTATTGAAGCGGGGCCAGGGTTTTTTAAAACATTATCAATTGCAGTTTTCATAGGTGTCAGCCATTCTTCATCAATAATATTTCTAAGAACAGCAACACCATTTTGAATATAATAGTTTTTAAAGGAATCAAACTTATCATTATTTGATAACATTTTATTTGTCTCATATTTAATTAAATATAAAATTACTATATGATAAAATTTATTATTAGGCAGTAAATTTATTGGATTAGGAATTATGATTAGAATCGCTCTTTTAATCCTGGTATTTATAGTTTTCATAATTGTGATATGGAAATTATTTCCTAAATTGAGGTTTTTTTTATTAAGGGTTTTGAAGAGTCCAATGGCAATTTTATTTATAAAAAATATTATTAGATTTATAGTAAGAAGATTTATAAAGTAGGAACATAATTAATTATTTAGGTATATTTAAAATGACCTCTAAGAATAATAAAGAAGTACTTTCTAATGAAACAGCTAAAGCAGTAAAATCAGAACTTGCAAAATATTCGGAAATTTTTAAAGTGAGAGATACTCAAAAGATAGTTAGAGAAGTTGTAAATGAAGTAGTAAACGAAGCATTAAAAAACTGGTTGAATAAGAATATGGATAAGGTCCTTAAAGAAGTTATTAGGGAAGAACTGAATAAGACGGTTAAAAAGCGGCTTCAAAAAAACAATAAGGCCTAATTATTTTTTTGGTTCTTTTCTTCTATATGCTAAATGACAATGTTCCAAGCAATAGGGCTTCCCAGGGACTTGGGTTGATCCACAAAAATGAAAATTTTCTTCTCCTGGATCGCCATATGGCCATCTGCACCCCTTTGTTTCAAGTAGGGCATCATCATTTTCATATAGTTTAACTTTTTCTTTAGTTACAGAAACCCTTGGAAGCCCCAATCTGTTTGCTTTGCCTATTATAGCATTTCTTGTTATGCCATTGCCTAGTTGTTTAGCTATGTCTCTTGCAGGAATATTTTTAGCCCAAAGTTTTTCTAGTTTTTTTACTCTAGATTCAGTCCAATTAAATGCCATTTTTTTTCCTTAAATATAATATTAAAAAAATTATAAATCGTCAGCAAGTGCAATCATAGAATGCAGTAATACTTGGGCTCCTGAAAAAATATCCTTTTCTAAAGCTTTTTCTATTTCATTATGGCTAATTCCATCCACACAAGGGATAAATATCATTCCAGTAGGAGCTATTTTATTAATATTTACAGCGTCGTGACCTGCTCCTGAAATAATTTCTTTGTGAGAAAAATTCAGATTTGTAGATACCGATTTTATGGTCTTTCTTATTTTCTTATCGAAAGAAATCGCTGAAAGTTTTAAAATCTGTTTTATATTAATTTTCAAATTATAGT
>CAZUXH010000011.1:0-24694 GCA_964624655.1 uncultured Rhodospirillaceae bacterium
GCCATCAACTATAAATTGCTTTTTATCATAATCTATAATTACTTCTCCTGCCCCGGCTACACAAGCTCTGCCCATTCCTCGAGCAACGACTGCAGCATGACTTGTCATTCCTCCCCTACTAGTTAAAATTCCTTTCGCAGCATGCATTCCATGAATATCTTCAGGGCTAGTTTCCATTCTAACAAGAATTACATCCTCTCCATTTTTGGCCATTAAAACAGCATCTTCTGAACTAAATACAACTTTTCCTGAAGAAGCACCTGGTGAAGCTGGTAAACCCTTAGATAAAATCATTTTATTGACATTTGGGTCTAAAGTAGGATGCAATAATTGATCTAAACTTAAAGGATTTATTCTAGTCAAGGCCTCTTCTTTACTTATTAATCCTTCTTTTTCCATATCAATTACTATTTTGACTGCTGCTGAAGTAGTTCTTTTTCCAGATCTTGTTTGTAAAATCCATAACTTGTTTTTTTGAATAGTAAACTCTATATCTTGCATATCTCTGTAGTGATTTTCTAGCTGAACAAAAATTTTTTCTAATTCATTAAAAACATTAGGCATGTATTCCTCTAGAGAAAGATTTTTAATTCCTTGAGATAATCGATCCTTTTTTGTTAGATTTTGAGGAGTTCTCGTTCCTGCAACTACATCCTCTCCTTGAGCATTTACCAGATACTCCCCGTAGTAGTTTTTTTCTCCATTAGAAGGATTGCGTGTAAATGCAACACCAGTACAACAATCACTGCCCATGTTACCAAAAACCATAGATTGAACATTTACAGCTGTTCCCCAGGATTCTGGAATCTGATTTAAACTCCTATATGTTATTGCTCTTTGGTTCATCCAAGAGTTAAATACTGCACCTATCGCTCCCCATAATTGGTCCAGAGGATTTTGGGGGAATTCGTTTTGGATGGATCTTTTAATAATACTTTTAAATAATTTTATAATTTTTTTCCAAGTTTCAGCCGTAATTTCTGTATCTAAAACAATAGATAAATTTCTCTTTTCTTCCTCGATAATATCCTCGAATTCACCTGAGTCTATACCTAATACCACATCTCCATACATTTGTATGAAACGTCTATAACTATCATAAGCAAACCTTTTATCGCTGCTAGTTTTTCCTAAGCTTTCTACAGTTTCATCATTTAATCCAAGATTTAATACTGTGTCCATCATTCCTGGCATAGAAGCTCTGGCTCCGGACCTAACAGACAAAAGTAATGGGGAGTTTTTATCTCCAAATTTCATACCTGTTGTTTGTTCTATTTGCCTAAGAGCGTCCAGCAACTGGTGTCCTAGTTCCTCAGGATAATTTTGTTTATTGTTATAGAAATAATTACAAACTTCTGTAGTAATGGTGAAACCTGGAGGAACTGGAATGCCTATATTATCCATTTCAGCCAAATTAGCGCCTTTACCACCTAGTAAATCTCTCAATTTAGAATTACCATCGGAACTACCCGAGCCAAAACTATAAACCCACTTATTCATGCCAAAACCTTCTTTTGTATTTATTTATTTTCATTTCCTAAATCTATAATAGAAAAATCTGCGTACTCAGAAAAAATTTCTCTAACTAAAGATAAAATATTTAGTCTGTTAGCTTTAATATTAGATTGGTCCACATTTACAAGAACTTTATTAAAAAAAATATTTAAGTGCCACTTAATATCCTTATAGAGATCCAGAGACTCTTTATAATTTTTATTTTTAATTGCACTTTTTATTAATTTAGAATATTTTTTGCAAGTTAAATATAAATCCTTTTCTTCAGAAACTTGAAATAGTGAACTTTTTACGTTTCCTTTATAAATTTTATTCACTTTTTTTTCTTCCAAATAAAGAATTCTTCTAGTTCTTTTTTCGACTGCAATAAGTTCTAATCCATCCTTTTTATTTAAAAAATTATTCAATGTTATTGTCTTTTGATACTCATCATACAAATCATAATTATCTTGCAAAGTCATTACTGCTTCTATTCTATCATTTGATATATTTTTTTCTCGCATATAAAATTTTAAACGTTCATAGATAAAACCAATAGATTCTCTGAAAATTTCCTCTTTATTTTTTACTAAATTTATATTTTGGGAATTATAAGATTTGATAGAAGAATTTATTACATCTTTTAAAGAAATTGTTAACTTTCGCTCAATAATGATCCTAATTATTCCCAAACCAGCTCTTCTTATTCCAAAAGGATCTTTTGAGCCTGTTGGTTTTAGCCCAATAGAAATAAAACCAATTAAACTATCCAATTTATCGGCAAATGCTAACAATGAAGATTCTGGAATACTGGGAATACTATCAGAAGGACCAAGCGGAGAATAATGTTCTCTAATAGATTTATATACTTGTTTTGGTTCTCCATTCAACAATGCATATTTGCTACCAATCAAGCCTTGCAATTCTGGCATTTCATGTACTACTTGACTACATAAATCAGATTTAAATAACTT
The DNA here is from genome assembly GCA_964624655.1 of uncultured Rhodospirillaceae bacterium. Classification (GTDB taxonomy): domain Bacteria; phylum Pseudomonadota; class Alphaproteobacteria; order TMED109; family TMED109; genus CAZUXH01. Next base: position 2,469 of record CAZUXH010000011.1, read on the forward strand.
AGATGATCTTATGCAATATTTTTTATTAGCCTTAAAATTTTTATAAAATGTTTCACAAACTCTTGAAACTCTATTAGTTTTTTGAAGCATTGATCCAAGACTATTGTGAAATATTATATTTTTTAAACCTTTAGAAATACTCTCTAAACCGTTTTTTAAATCATTTTCATAAAAAAATTGTGCATCCGATAATCTAGCTTTTATTACTCTAGAGTTTCCTTTAATAATCCCCGAATTTTTTTTAATGGCTACATTAGATACACCTAAAAATTTTCTGCTCAAACTACCATTGGAATTATAAAGAGGAAAATACTTTTGTTGTTTTATGAGTGTTAACTCTAATATTTCACTAGGTAACTTTAAAAATTTTTCACTAAACTCTCCAATAAAAACATATGGAAATTCTACCAAATTAGCAACTTCTTTGATTAGAGTTAAATCAGGTTTAAATGATAATTTGTTTGAAAGAGCTAATGAATTTCCGTCTTTTACAATTTTTGAAATTCTTTTTTTTGCATCAACTATTACCAATGATTTTTCTAGTTTTTTAATATAGTCATCATTGGAATCTATTATTAATTTATTTTTAGAAATAAATCTATGTCCAAAAGTAATTTTATCACTACTGATATTGTCTATTTTGAATTTTATTGGGTGCCCATTATAAACACAAAGAATTTTACGAAGAGGTCTGATCCATCTTAAGTCTCCGCTACCCCATCTCATTGATTTTGTCCAAGAAAAATTTTTTACAACATTTTTAATTGATGCTTCAATTATAGACTTAGCATCTAATCCTTTTTTAGTAATTTTATAAAAGTAAAAATCACCATTTTTTGTTTTTTGAATAGTTAGATCATTTTTTTTAATACCTAAATTCTTAGCAAAACCTTTTATAGCATCAGATTTTGCTCCTAATCTTGGTCCTCTTTTTTCGATTAAAACATCGGAGGATTTTTTACTAACCCCATAAAAGAGAACTGATAATCTAGTAGGAGCCCAATAAAATTTAGAATGCATATAAGATAGATTGGCTTCCTTAAAGTCTTCTTTTATTTTTTTATCAATTTTAGACGCTGCCCATTCCTGGACTCCTGCAGGAATCTCTTCAGAATAAAACTCTATAATTAAATCATGCATTTTTTATTTTAACCTAGGCCTTTAATATAAAGCTCCGCGCATAGTTTTACCATACTTCTTACTCGGGCTATATAATTTGCTCTTTCATTTACACCTATCACACCACGCGCATCCAATAAATTAAATGCATGGCTAGCTTTCACACATTGCTCATATGCAGGCAGTGCTAAGTGTTCTTCAATCAATATTTGACAAGTTTGTTCATATTCAGAAAAATTTTTAATTAATATATCATAGGGTGCTTTTTCAAAATTATATTTTGATTGTTCTTTTTCATTTTTTAAAAAGATATCCCCATATTTTACACCATCACTATTCCAATCTAAATCAAATACATTATCCACTCCTTGAATATACATTGCTAATCGTTCTAAGCCATAAGTTATCTCTCCTGTAACAGGTTTACAGTCAATTCCGCATACTTGCTGAAAATAAGTAAACTGAGATATCTCCATTCCATTACACCAAACTTCCCATCCTAATCCCCAAGCTCCCAAAGTGGGACTTTCCCAATCATCTTCTACAAAACGTATATCATTGTAATTTTTGCTTATTCCTAAGTATTCTAAACTTTCTAAATACAAGTCTTGAATATTTTCTGGAGAGGGTTTTAGAACAGTTTGGAATTGATAATAATGTTGCAGTCTATTCGGATTTTCTCCATAACGACCATCCGTAGGACGTCTACAAGGTTGAACATAAGCTGCCTTCCAAGAATCTTCTCCCAATGCTTTTAAGATAGTAGCTGTATGAAAAGTACCCGCACCAACCTCCATATCCAGTGGTTGTAAAATAACGCATTTCTTTCTAGACCAAAAATTTTGTAAATTAAAGATCAATTGTTGAAAGCTTCCACCTTTAATCATTTTATGTCCTTTAATTATTTTGATCCACAAACTGTGCAAGCTGAATCAGAAGCATAATAGTTTCCGCATTCTGGACACTTTATCAAATCCTCAACTTCATTTTTTTTAAATTTGCTTTCATCATTGTCAGGATTCTTTTTTACGTTATCTTTTTTATTTTTAGATAATTTATTTTGTTTTTCTATAAACTTAAAAAAGTACCAGACCACCAATATTATTACAAATAAAACTAATAATTTAGGTATACTAAAACCAAACATAATTTCCTCTTTTTATTTAAATTAAAGACCAAATTTACTAAAAGCTATTCTTTCTTCTAAATACTCAACAATTCTTAAAGATACTGAAGAAGATAAGCCCAACCTTTGACTCAGTTTCTTCCTTCCAGATACTTCCTTAAAAACAACATTTTCTCCTAATAAATCTTTCATAGTAGAGCGCATTTCTCCAATAGAATCAGTTAGGCCAAATTTACAAGCATTTGTTCCTGAAAAAATTTTTGCTTCGAATATCCCCTCTCTATCAATAACAGTATCATCAAGTTTTTTTCCTCTCCTTTCACGCACCCAATCTTTAAAATTACTGTGTATTTCTTCTTGTAGTTTTGTAATAAGATTAATATCCTCTTCATTTTCAGGTTGGAAAGGGTCCAGTATTCCCTTATTTTTTCCTTTAGTATAAACTCTTCTTTCTATTCCTATTTTTTTAATTATTTCTACAAAACCAAAACCCGAAGATATAACTCCTATAGAGCCAATTATGGATGAGGGCATTACATATATTTTATCCCCCGAACAGGCCAACCAATATCCTCCCGAAGCAGCAATATCTTCTATAAAAGAATAAACTGGCACATTAAATTTTTTAGATAATTGATTAATTCTTGCAGAAATCAAAGAACACTGAACGGGAGATCCTCCAGGAGAATTTATTACCAAAGCTACACCAGAAACTTTCTTAGAAGAAAAAGCCCTCTCTAAAGGCTTTTCTAAATTCTCTAAAGAAATATTATTTGAACCAGGAAATCGTGAAGAGCTTGATATGATCCCCTGCAGTCTAACAACATTAACCAAAGGCCTTTTATCAAAAAATATATTTTTTATTAATTTCATAATACTTCCTAACTAAATCATTATTCCATTTCTACTAGATCTCGATTTAAAAGTACATTATTACAATCATTAGTATAACTGCCATCTTCATTATGCAATACTAATCCTGGTAACAAATTTGTTTCAGCCTTAGAATCTTTCCTGGCCTGTATAAGAAATAATTTAGATGGTTTTTGTATTTGTGGCCATAGAGGAAATATTTTTATATCGCCCCATTTGCTATCTAATAAAGTTAAAACATTAGATAAATCTCCTGTCCTATAAATAAAATTTAAATATCCTTTTTTTTCCAACTTTTTGTAGGCAATTTCTATCCAATCATATAGAGAACTAGCATTTAAGTATTTTGCAGAAGCTTTATTATAATTTTTTGATAAATTAATTTTAGCTTTATTAAAATAAGGAGGATTCATAATTACTCGATCAAAAAAATTATTATATATTTTGGAAAATTCTTTTCCCATAATATCAAAATGTTGAAAATTTATTTTTGATCTTGATAAATCATTATTTACTAAATTTCTTTTAGCTATCTCTACTAATAGTTTATTTTTTTCTACTCCAAGAATTTTTGAATCATTTATTCTACTTGCTAAACATATGGAAATAACACCTGATCCAGAACCAAGTTCTAGACAGTTAGTAAATTTTTTAATTGATGATGATAGTAAAATTGAATCTATGCCCACTCTAAAACCTTTTTTGGGTTGAAGAAGTGATATAGAGCCACCTAAAACTTTGTCCGTACTAAGATCTTTAAATAATTCTTTCAATATTCCATCACAAGAAAACGTAAAAGATAATACAATATTACATTAAATATTAACAATAAAGCTAACATAAATGATAGTTATTATTATTTTATAATAAATATGTCTATTTTAGTTTCTTTAAGATATAGATATATAAAATACTACAGTATTAATTGAGGTAAAAATTGCAAAATATACAATTAAAATCTACGTATAAATTCAGTGAAATAAAAGGTTTGCTATCAAAGGATTTACTTAAGGTAGAAGATATTATTATTAATAAACTAAAAAGTGAAATTCCACTTATAAATGATTTAACAAAACACATATTGTCAGGAGGTGGAAAAAAAATAAGGCCTATCATAACTCTCATATCTAGTTATTTATGTAATTACAATTCAGATAAGCACTTATTATTAGCGGCTACAGTAGAATTTATTCATACAGCCACTCTGCTCCATGATGATGTAGTAGATCAGAGCAAGCTAAGGAGAGGAGATGTTACAGCTAATGATCTTTTTGGAAATAAGGCGAGTGTTCTAACGGGTGATTTTTTTTTTACAAAAGCATTTGAACTTATGGTTGAAAGTAAATCTTTGGAGGTATTAAAATTATTATCAAAAGCCTCTTCTATAATTGCACAAGGAGAAATTTTACAACTGACCACTTCAAATGATTGCAATATAACAGAAAAAAAATACACAGAAGTTATTTATGCAAAAACAGCCAGTCTGTTCTCAGCCGCTTCTGAAATTGGGTCTATCATATCTCAAGAAGAAGAAAAAAAGAGAATAGCTCTCAAAAATTATGGAAAAAACCTAGGATTAGCTTTTCAGATAATAGATGATTTACTTGATTATACAGGCCAAACTTCTTTAGGAAAAACTTTGGGAGACGACTTTAGAGAAGGTAAAATAACTTTTCCTGTAATAGTATGCCTCAAAAACGCAAGCTCACAAGAAATAGATTTTTGGGAAAGAACTATGCAAAATTTAAAACAAAAAGATGGGGATTTTGAAATTGCTATAAATTTTATAAAAAAAAGTAATGCTATAAAAATCAGCAAACAAAAAGCCCAACATTATGCTTTACAAGCTATTGAAGATTTAAAAATTTTTCCAAATTCGATTTGGAAAACTGCCCTAATATCATTAGCAAAAATCGTCATTGAAAGAAAAAAATAAATAGAATTTTACAAATTATTTTTTCAATATTTTCTAAAATATCTCTTTTAAATTTTAAAGTCTTGTATAACTAATCAATTGTAATTAGAATTATAGAGTTCCATGAGATTAATTAAAACTAACATATGGTTAAAATATAAATGAAATTTATTTTTGTCTTTTTTTTATTATCTTTTTATACCATGAATGCCTCAGCTAAAATAGATAATGTTGACTTTCACTCTCCAACTGGCAAAAAGCTTGGAAGCGCAGAAGTTTTTTTTAGTTGGTTCCTTAGCCTTCCGGCTTTTAGATTTAAACTTGAAGACATGAAGCCTGGTACATATAGACTAGCTATGCATGACGGGGATTCTTGCAAAAACTTTGGTCCAACCTCAGATGAAAATAATCCTCTTTTGAAAGCATGGAACACTTCCAAACTACTTATTTTTGAAGTAAAAGAAGATGGAAAATTAAATATAGTTCTTCATATCAAACCTGAGATATATACAGAAGAAACCAGAGCTCTTTTATCAGTGGAATCCCTTAAAGGTCATCCTTTAATGATATTTGAACTAAAAAACAATGACCCAGCTGCTTGTGGAATTCTGCCAATATAATTATATAAATGTTTATCTTAATAGCAGAGCAGGTAACTTCCAAAAACCATCAAATTTTAAGAAACTATCATCAGTAGAAAAAACTTGAGACATATTTAACTTTGCGTTTCCTGATACGCCAGCAAAAATTCCTGATCCAGATAAAAAATCTAGCCTACCTTGACAACTTGCTCCTTCAATGCCGTTAGCTGCTGTTGAACAGCTAAGCTTTGCAACGAGTCCTTCATCACTAGAATTTTTAAAAATACAGTATCCCTCCACACTCTCAACTTGTGCAAAACCACAGCTAAATACTCTACCAGGAGCAGCATGGCCTACCAATCTACAATCAACTGTCCCAGATTTTAGATAGCCATCAGTAAGAATTTTTCCACGAATAGTTGCCACGGCTATTGTGTCTTCACCTATCTCATTCTCTACAATTATAGGGGGTTGATCATACTGAACTTCAACATTAACTAATTTTGCATCCTCTGGAATAAGATTCTCTTCAGCAAAAATATAATTAGTGCAAAAAAATAAAATAAAAACCAGTTTTAAATATTTTTTCAATTTTTCCTCATAAATTATTATTGATGATTAGTAATTATAATATCATACTGACTTATGATTAAATTTTCTGCAAATATATCTTTTCTATTTACAGAATTTTCTTTCTTAGACAGATTCAAAGTAGCTTCTGAGAATGGGTTTACAGCCGTTGAATATTTATTCCCTTATAAGTGGGACCCATTGTTATTAAAAAATATACTAGACAAAGAAAAACTTAGGCAGGTTTTATTTAACATATCACCTGGATCAGAAACAAAGGGTGAAAAAGGATTAGCAAGTTTAGTTGGAAGAGAAGAAGAATTTAAAATACAGATAAAAGAAGCCATACACTATGCAAAAATTTTAGAATGTTCTCAAATACACATTATGGCAGGAATTCCCGAAAAAGATTCAAGCCCAATCAAAATACATAAAACCTTTTTAAATAATTTAAGCTATGCTGCAGATCAATGTGGGAAAAATAATATATATAGTCTTATAGAGCCCATAAATAATATAGATATTCCTGGGTATTATTTAAATTACACTGATGATGCGGCAAAAATTATCAATGAGTTAAACCATCCCTTTCTTAGAATGCAACTAGACTTATATCATACACAGATTATGTCAGGAAACCTTAGTCATTTTATAAAAAAATATATACACCTTATAAATCACATCCAAATTGCATCTCCTCCCAATAGATACGAGCCAGACAAAGGAGAAATAAATTACGATTTTATTTTTAAACTACTAAAACAACTAAATTATTCCGGCTATATAGGATGTGAATACAAACCCTCAAAAAATTCTATTGATAGCCTAAATTGGATAAAAAAATATAGGTAATAACATTAAAATTGTTTAATTTTGATTTTATTTGTTAAAAAATAATTTTTATTCTTCACTAATCATACTATAATCAAATAATAATTATGGAGAAAGTTTATGGCCTCAATTTTATCATCATTACATAAAACTATAGGAGTAGGTGCTGCTCTTACAATTTTATTTATAATTTATTTTATTCAAACTGGAGGTGCCGTTGATACTGCCTTTTGGAGTTCAATTCTAAGGTATCTTCATGTGCTTTCTGGCATCATGTGGATAGGATTACTATGGTATTTTAATTTTGTTCAAATTCCTAATATGCCTAAAATACCGGACGAACAAAAGCCTGCCATTGGAAAAGTAATTGCTCCTGCAGCTCTTTGGTGGTTTAGATGGGGCGCGATGGCAACTATTATTACAGGATTGTTATTAGCTCATATTAATGGTTATTTGGTAGATGCTATTTTACTTGGAATAAGTGATGGAGTGGCAAAACATACTGCAATAGGAATTGGAATGTGGCTAGGAACAATTATGTGGTTTAATGTATGGTTTGTTATTTGGCCAAATCAACAAAGAGCTTTAGGCATTGTTGATGCAGACGCCGATACCAAAGCTGCTTCTGCCCGAACAGCTATGTTATTTAGTAGAACTAATACTCTACTATCCATACCAATGCTTTTTGCAATGGCCACAGCACAAAATATTTGGTAACTCTTAAAAAAATATGAAGGAAAGAAGTTTTTCTTTCCTTCATGATTTTCTATGCATGAAAAGCCCTTATTAGCTTCCCTGGAAGATTTTCTTCATCAATTAAGTTGCAATCTTCGACCACTCGAACGCCATTTATCCAAACCCCTTTTATGCCTAGAGGCTCAACTGTTAGTCTTGTTCCACCACCGGGTAAATCATTCTTTTTAAATGGATTTGTAACTCCCAGTGAATCTATATCTACCATAAGTATATCCGCATACTGACCTGGAACAAGTCTTCCCCTTTGATCTATCCTGTAAATATCTGCTTGCTTTCCCGTTAATCTAAATACTGCTTCTTCTAAAGACATTAGATTCTTTTTCTTTACCCAATGATCTAACATGTATAATCCATAACCAGCATCACAGAAGAAAGTTAAATGTGCACCTGCATCAGATAATGAAATTGTAGTACTTTCATTCTTTAATAATCGCCCAACACCGTCTTCATCAGTATTTAATAAATAAACTATAAATTCTGTTTCCATTCCATTTTCCGAGAGAGAATGATCCAAAAGCCAGTCAAAAGGATGCTGTCCTTCACTTGACGAAATTTCTTTAATATTTTTTCCTTCCAGTGACTTAAATTTATCATTTTTTACGTCCCTAACTACTACTTTGCTCCAATCATCATTAAATATCCTAACCTTTTTAGGATCTGTTAGTTCTTCTTTCATCGCCTTACGAATATCTTTTCCTTTTAAAATATTTTTATAATTATCCATTTCAGGTGCTTCCATAGCTACTTTCCAAGCAGAAAAACCTTCAAATGGATATGGAGATTTCATTGTAAACTCCATAGTTAAAGGCCTACATGAAACCTGTCCCCACATTTCTATACCTTCTTCTGTAGCTTTTTTAATACTGTCCACTTGTCTATCAGCTAAAGATGGTGAAGTGGGGTTATGAAATAATGCAGCTACTGCAGCCGGCCTGCCAGTACCAGCCATCCACTCTTTAATTTTATTTATGGACGTATCTGATCCCTTTGTTAGCATAAATATACCCCTGCCACTTGATGCCATACTATTTATTAACGAAGTCATTTCAGAACTTTCTGCTAAACGAGATGGCATTGGAATACCATTTTCCCCATTATGGCCCTCAAAAGTTGATGTAGCAAATCCAATAGCGCCTGAAAGCATTGAATCTCTAACAATATTTTCCATCTGATCTATTTCTTTATTATTGGCTGATCTCTTACTTGCCTCTTCACCCATGGTATAAACCCTAACAGATGAATGACCAATGTAAGTTGCGACATTAGGCCCTACACCTCTTTTTTCAAGAAAATTCAAATATTCTGGAAACGTCTCAAAATCCCAAACTACTCCATTGCGAAGAGCATCTAAAGACATACCCTCAACATTTGTTAAATTACGTAGTGTTAAATCTCGATGTTCGGGTTTACAGGGAGCAATTGTAAATCCGCAATTTCCCATTATTAAAGTGGTTGCTCCTAAGACTGGAGAAGGCTTAGCCCATGGGTCCCATGTTAATTGAGCATCATAATGCGTATGAGTATCAATAAAACCAGGCATTAAAGCTAAACCTTCTGCGTCTATTATTTGTCTTGAAGAACCAAGGTCTTTACCTCTGTCTACTATAATTCCATCTGCAACAGCCAAATCTCCGTAAAAGGAGGGATTACCTGTGCCGTCAATTATAAGAGCGTTCTTAAAGACGACATCAAACATTATTTTAGTTGATCAGCTACTGCATCTATAGCAGCTTGTGCACATTCTTCATCTTGATCACCTGTAGCACCACTAACTCCTATAGCACCAATTAAATGACCACTTTCAGTTCTTATTGGAAGTCCACCAGCAAATGGGACCAAAAAGTCAACCGTTGTGGCACCTGGGAAAGCAGGTGGATTCCCATCCTTACCAAAGGCTAATTCCCCGATTGCTCTGGTAGGAAAAGGTATCATAACTGCAGATATAGCCTTATCTAGGGCAATATCTATGCTACCTAAAAAAGCCCCATCTTGCCTTCTAAACAGAATTAAATCAGCACCATCATCAATTATAGCTATATTCAATGGTCGCCAATCAGTTTGTGCATGTTTAGCCTCACAAGCATCTGCCATTTTTTTAGCTATATCTAGAGTGATAGACGGCTTAGAGTCTAAAGCATTAGCCATATTAAAAGTCATAAAAATTAAAGAAAATATTATTAGAAATAATTTAGTAATATTCATAGTCAACTTCCTTTCAATAATTAACATAATATTAAAACCTATAAAAAAATTAGATTAAACACAACTCTTTTAAAATTAAATATATATTACGAGAATTGCTTCTATTCATCTCTATATCTTTTGGAACGTCTTTAATATACCTCCAGCCCCTGAACGGTCGATGTGGAACTATTTCTGTTGGTATAACCTTTTCACTTAAGACAAGATGACAAGAGTAATTAGAAACATCCTTTTTAGACTCAATTATTGCTTTGATTTCTTGTCTTGCTTGAACATTGCCCTTTATAACCCAAAATATACTTGTAGAACCTTTCTTAAACACCAACTTTCGTGGATAAAGTCTTGTCTTGTGAATACATTCTTTGTTTTCTCTATATCTTTTTAATTGTCTTTCAAATAATTGATCAAAAGTTGTTATTCCAACGGCTAGTTTTATTATATGCATTACAAAATTAAGTAGTATTTTGTCTTTTGGCTTCTAGAGCTTGATAAACCCTTGATAAAGGTTTTTTTCCAAACTGACTAAAAGCAAATTCTGAAGTGGCACAAATTTTATCAATATCAATCCCAGTTTTTATTCCCATTCCATTTAACATAAAAAGAACGTCTTCTGTTGCAACATTACCTCTAGCACCAGGAGCATAAGGGCAACCCCCAAGTCCACCTATAGAAGTATCAATAACTTTGACTCCCATATCCAAACAAGCCAGAATATTGGCTAATGCTTGACCATATGTGTCATGAAAGTGAACCGCTAAATTTTCTATACCAATTGCCTCTATACAAGAAGAAAACATTTTTTTTGTTTTATTGGGGGTCCCTATACCCAAAGTATCCCCTAGAGACACTTCATAACAACCCATTTTTTTCAATTTTTCACACATCTTAGCAACTAATAAAGGGTCCATTTCCTTTTCATAAGGACAATATATTACACAAGACACGTATCCTCGAACTTTCATCCCTTTATCTAAAGCTAATCTGGTAATATCTTCTGCTCTATTTAATGATTCTTCTACTGTACAGTTAGTATTTTTTTTACAAAACATTTCACTTGGTGAGCTGCCTATACATACAGTATCTGCATTTACAGAAATTGCACCTTCTAATCCTTTCATATTCATAGCGAGAACCGGATAATTGACTCCATCTTTTCTGTAAATAGAATCCATTACCTCTCTAGAATCTGCCATCGCCGGGACCCATTTAGGAGAGACAAATGCTCCACTCTCTACTTTTTTAAGCCCTGTTTCTGATAGCATATTGATTAATTTAATTTTTTCTTGAGTACTCATAGGAACAGTTTCATTTTGTAGCCCATCACGTGCTCCCACTTCATAAATTAAAACTTCACCCATTTTGCCTCCTAATTTAGTTTCTCTATTTCTGAAATAGTATGACCTTCATCAATTTGTTCTCCCTCTTTAACAGAGAGACTTTTTACTCTTCCATTAAAAGGGGAAATTATTGAATGTTCCATTTTCATAGCTTCAATAACCGCAAGTAGATCACCCTCTTTAACCTTTTGACCTTTTTTTACAAACACTTTAGCCACTTTACCAGGAACCGGAGCATCTAAAGACCCACTTGAAGACACTCCTCCAAAATTTATATCAAACCTATCTAACACTTTCACGATTAGAGAATATCCTTCATGAATTATAGACAATACATTATCTTTTTTATAAACAACTACAGTCATTAAGGATTTTCCATGCAATATATCATATTCACCCTTACTAGTTTCAGATTTTACCGAAATTTTAGTATAATCTTTATCGTTAGAGTTTAAAATCTTATATGAAAAATTTTTGTGTTCAAAATTATTAATTTCTATATTATATTTTTCTTTTTTTACTTCCAAAAATAACTTTTCATTAGCATTTCCTGAATTTCTCCAACTATCCTTCAATTCCCAAGGAGTTGAGTTTTTTATATTTAATTTTGACCTTTTTTGTAAAAAAATTGATGCAGCAATGCCTATTAACAATTTTTTTTCGTAATCCGATGGAAAAAGTTTATCTTGATGAATTTTTATAAAATCAGTTCCTATATCTGGTTTTTTAAAAGATGGGTTTTCAATTATTTTTCTTACGAAATGTAAGTTACTTTCTATTCCCAGAATGTGTGATTTCTTTAATACCCCAGCAAGATTACTAATTGCTTGCTTTCTATCATTACCTTTAGCTATTACCTTACCAAGCATAGAATCATAATTAGGCGGCACTTTATTTCCTTCTGTATATCCAAAATCAATTCTTATATTTTTTTTACTTGGAATAAATAATTTTTCAATCCGTCCTGGAGAAGGTAAAAAACCATTCTGAGGGTTTTCAGCATATATTCTTGCCTCAATAGCATGACCTTTGCTAATAGGCTTAATATTTAATTTTTCTCCATTGGCTATCCTTATTTGCCATTCAACTAAATCAATACCATAGATTTCCTCTGTAACAGGGTGTTCTACTTGAAGTCTTGTATTCATTTCTATAAAAAAAAACTTTTTCTTATAAAAAAGAAATTCTACTGTACCAGCTCCTACATAGGAGACTTTCTTTGCGACATTTATCGCTTGTTTAGCCATCTCTTTCCTAGTGCTTTTATCAATAGCTGGAGCAGGTGCCTCTTCAATTATTTTTTGATGCCTTCTTTGCATAGAACAATCTCTATCAGACAAAACTTGAAAATTGCCATGTCTGTCTCCTAGAACTTGCACTTCCACATGCCTAGCATTTTCAAGATATTTTTCTACTATTAGTTTGTCATTACCAAAAGAACTTTTAGATTCTCTTTTCGCTGATTCGATGCCCAAAAATAAACTTTTTTCTGACCTGACAATTTTCATTCCTCTTCCGCCACCTCCAGCAGAAGCTTTAATAATAATAGGAAAACCTATATTTTTTACTTTTGAAAGAATTTGTGACTTACTATAACCTTCCAATGAAAATCCAGGAACTACTGGAACATTAGAATCAGCCATCATTTTTCTAGCCTTTGATTTTAATGCCATTGCCTTTATTGAACTAGGGTTTGGTCCTATAAAATTAATATTATTCTTTATAACTTGTTCTGCAAAAGTGGGGTTTTCTGATAAAAAACCATAACCGGGATGAATTGCATCAACATTAGCATCCAATGCAGCTTTAATAATAGATTTTATATTTAAATAACTCTTAGAAGACTCGGATTCTCCTATATGGATAGCTTTATCTGAATTTCTTACATGAGGAGCATCTAGATCTACATCAGAATATACAGAAACACTTTGTATATTCATCTTTTTACAAGTTTTTTGAATCCTTAGAGCAATCTCTCCTCTATTTGCAATTAAGAGTCTTTTAATCATTTTTCTAGCCAGCTAGGATTTCTTTTATTTAAAAAAGCATCTACTCCTTCTTTTCCTTCTTCACTAGCTCTGGCATCAGCTATACGTTCTGCAGTATCAGAAAGGAGCATACTATCAATTTCTTTACCCTCTACAGCAAAAATCAGCTCCTTAGACAATGAAAGAGCATTTTTACCGCCTTTTAAAATAGAAGAAATTATTTTTTCTAAATAAACATCTAATTCTTTTTCTTCTACATAATCATTCAACAATCCAATTGAAGCTGCTTTAGCACTCGTTATAGGCATAGCGGTTAAAAATAAATACCTTGCATTACTTGATCCAATAGCACTAATAACATAGGGACTTATTACTGCAGGAATAAGACCAATCCTTACCTCCGATAAACAAAACTTTGCGTTTTTAGCACCTATGGCAACATCACAAGCCGCAACTAAACCAACCCCACCACCATAAGTTGCCCCATTAACTTTAGCAATAGTAGGTATAGTTAATGAATTCAGTCTGCTTAGCATTTTTGAAAAAATCATGGCATCATTTATATTTTTTTCTCGACTTAGTGAAGACATTTTTTTCATCCAATTAAAATCAGCACCCGCAGAAAACGCCTTTCCTTTTCCTGTCAAAATTACAATTCTGACGCTTTCATTTTTTTCAATTTCAGAAAAAGCATTGTCTAATTCAGAAATTAAAGAATCATCAAATGCATTCATAATTTCTGGGCGATTTAATGTTAACGTTAATACACCCCTAGCATCCATATGCTTCAATAAAATATTAGACATTTTAATCACATCCTAAATAAACCAAATTTTGTATCCTCTATTGGCGCATTTAAAGCAGCACCAATAGATAAACCCAGCACTCTTCTAGTGTCTGCTGGGTCTATTATGCCATCATCCCAAATTCTTGCCGAAGCAAAGTAAGGATTACCTTCAAATTCATATTGATCTAAAATTTTATTCTTAAATTCTTTTTCTTCTATCTTTGTCCACTTAAGCTTACGTCTCTTATTAGAATCTTTTTTTACTGTCGATAATACATTAGCTGCTTGCTCCCCGCCCATTACGGAAATCCTAGAATTAGGCCATGACCATAAAAACCGGGGACTATAAGCTCGTCCGCACATACCATAATTACCTGCACCAAACGAACCACCTATAATTACTGTAAACTTTGGAACATTGACTGTAGATACTGCATTTACCAATTTAGCTCCATCTTTAGCGATACCTCCTTCCTCATATTTTTTTCCTACCATGAAACCTGAAATATTCTGAAGAAAAACTAAAGGTATTTTTCTTTGCGCACAAATTTCAATAAAATGTGCTCCTTTTTGAGAACTCTCTGAAAACAAAATACCATTATTAGCTATAATTCCTATGCGATATCCCATAATTCTAGCGAAACCCGTTACCAACGATGGTCCAAAAAGTGATTTAAATTCTGTAAACTTACTACCATCAACAATTCTAGCTATTACTTCGTGAACATCATAAGGGATAGACAAAGATGGAGGAATTATACCATAAAGACTGTCCTTCTCATATTTTGGAGGCTCTGGAGATAAGAAACTACCATTATTATATTTATCTTTACTTAAAGTAGAAACAATATTTCTAGCAATCTGAAGTGCATGCTCATCATTTTCAGCCAAGTGGTCTGTTACACCACTTTTTTTACTGTGTAATTCCCCTCCTCCTAATTCTTCTGCTGAAACTTCTTCACCAGTGGCTGCTTTAACTAATGGAGGCCCTCCTAAAAAAATTGTTCCCTGGTTTTTTACTATAATTGACTCATCACACATTGCAGGAATATAGGCACCTCCTGCAGTACAAGACCCCATTACGATAGCTATCTGTGCAATGCCCTTAGCAGACATATTTGATTGATTGTAGAAAGAACGACCAAATCCTTCTTTATCTGCAAACATCTCACTTTGATGAGGAAGATTAGCTCCTCCAGAATCTACTAAATAAATACAAGGCAATCTGTTTTCTAAGGCTATTTCTTGTGCTCTAAGATGCTTTTTTACAGTTATAGGATAAAGTGTTCCTCCCTTAACAGTTGCATCATTTACTATTAAAACACACTCTTTACCTTCAATCCTACCTATTCCTGTTATAAGACCAGCCCCTGGCGCTTCATTATTATAAACACCTAATGCGGCTAAAGGAGAAAACTCTAAAAAAGGAGAACCTTGGTCTATTAAAACATCAATACGGTCACGTGGAAGCAATTTTCCTCGCTTAGAATGTCTTTCTACAGCTTCCTTGGGTCCCGTCTTAACAGAATTTATATTACTTTTTAATTCAGACACTAATCGCAACATAACTTTTTTATTACGAATATATTCTTTTGAGTTTGTGTCTATTTTAGTTTCAAGAATATCAGCCATACTTTTTCAACTTAAATATTATTTAATTCTTTCTATAGCTACAGCTGTTGCTTCTCCACCTCCAATACATAAAGAAGCAACACCTTTTTCTAAATTATATTTATCTAATGAGTTTATTAAAGTAGCAATAATTCTTGCTCCAGAAGTGCCTACCGGATGACCTAGAGCACATGCTCCACCATGAATATTGACTATATCTTTAGAAAGACTTAGATCCTTCATAGCGGCCATAGGAACTACGGCAAACGCTTCATTTATTTCAAAAAGATCTACATCTTTTTTATTCCAATTCGCTTTTTCTAATACTTTCTCAATCGCTCCAATTGGGGCCGTGGTAAACCAGGCCGGTTCTTGACTATTAGTAGAATGAGCAAGTAATCTTGCCAAAGGTTTTATGCCCCTCTTTTCAGATTCTTCTAAGGTCATAAGCACTAGAGCCGCCGCACCATCAGATATAGAAGAAGAATTCGCGGCGGTCACTGTCCCATCTTTTTTAAAAGCGGGTTTGAGATTAGGGATTTTTGAAATATCAGCAGAAAAAGGCTGCTCATCATTATTAACTTCTATTTCTTCCTTACGATTTTTTACTAGGACGGATACTATCTCATTTTCAAAACTTCCGTCTTCATTTGCTTTTTTAGCTCTTTGCAATGATCTAATTGCAAAATCATCTTGTTCTTCTCTACTAAACTGATAAGCCTCAGCTGTATCCTCTGCATAAGTACCCATTAATCTTCCCGGCTCATAAGCATCTTCTAAA
Source organism: uncultured Rhodospirillaceae bacterium (assembly GCA_964624655.1). Lineage (GTDB taxonomy): Bacteria > Pseudomonadota > Alphaproteobacteria > TMED109 > TMED109 > CAZUXH01. Next base: position 18,946 of record CAZUXH010000011.1, read on the forward strand.
CCATCAATAAACATATGATCTTGAACCGAGGCGTGTCCCATCCTCAAACCTTTTCTCGCTTTAGGAAGTATATAGGGAGCATTAGACATGCTTTCTATTCCACCAGCGATAGATATAGTACTGGACCCCGCAATAATTTGATCATTTGCTATCATAGCAGAACGCATACCTGATCCACACATTTTATTTATAGTAGTAGCTCCAGTACTAACAGGAATATTAGCTCCTATTGCTGCCTGTCTTGCAGGCGCTTGACCCATTCCTGCTGGAAGCACACACCCCATAATTACATCATCAATATCTTCAGGTTTTAATTTGGATCTCTCTATTGCAGATTTAATAGCAATACTACCCAAACTAGGTGCTGATTCGGTTGATAAAGCGCCTTGAAAACTTCCCATTGGAGTTCTGGCTAATCCAGTTATTACTATATCGTTCTTTTTCATTGGATATTCCCTTTTTTTATCTACATTGGTTAATACATATTATAAACTGCGATTGACAAATCTGTTCAAAATCTTCCGAATTTTCCTCTCTCTTAAAGCAAATTTCTTTTCTTCTTAAGCATACTCTGGCACAGTTTTTCGTCTCAGTTGCTTTTTCTTCTGGATCATATGGAAATTCGGGCACTCCTTCCTCAGCGTAAAGTTTAAAATTAATTAAGACAAAAGTAATTATAAAAATTGCAATTGTATTTTTTACCATAATAGTTAATTTGTCTCCTCAAAAATTTCTCTACCAATTAGCATCCTTCTTATTTCACTCGTGCCTGCACCTATTTCATACAATTTAGAATCCCTCAATAATCTAGCAACCGGAAAATCATTTATATACCCATTTCCACCTAAAATTTGTATCGATTGCAAGGCTATTTCTGTACACCTTTCTGCTGTATACAATATAACTCCAGCAGAATCCTTTCTAGTTGTTTCATTTCTGTCACAAGCCTTTGCTACACTATAAGCATAAGATTTACAAGCATTCATAGTCGTATAAATGTCAGCCATTTTTCCTTGGATTAGTTGAAAACTTCCTATGGGTTTGTCAAATTGCTTTCTTTCATGAATATAAGGCACAATAATATCCCAGCAATTTTGCATAACTCCTAAAGGGCCTCCTGAAAGAACAACTCTCTCATAATCTAACCCACTCATGAGAACTTTTGCTCCTTCGTTAACTTTACCTAAGACATTTTCTTTGGGAACTTCACAATTACTAAAAACTAGTTCACAAGTATTAGATCCTCTCATTCCTAGTTTATCTAATTTTTTTGAGGTAGAAAATCCACTAAAAGTTTTTTCTATTATAAAAGCAGTAATTCCCTTCGAACCTGCTTCTTTGTCAGTTTTAGCATATACAACTAAATAGTCTGCATCAGGACCATTAGTAATCCACATTTTTGAACCATTTAAAACATAGTGATCTTTTTTTTCTAAAGCTTGGGTCTGCATTCCTATAACATCTGATCCTGCACCAACCTCGCTCATTGCTAAAGCTCCAATTTTTTTTCCTTCAACTAGACTTGGTAAATATTTAGATCGCTGCTGATCATTTCCATTTATATGAATTTGATTTACACAGAGATTTGAATGAGCCCCATAAGATAAGCCAACAGAAGCTGAAGCTCTGCTAACCTCTTCAACAGCAATTATATGTTCTAAATATCCTAAACCACTTCCTCCCCATTTTTCTTCTACAGTAATTCCTAAAATTCCTAATTTTCCCATTTTTTCCCACAAATCAGAGGGAAAGTCATTTTTTTTATCAATAGCAGCTGCCCTAGGCGCAATTTCATTATCTGAAAATTTTTTTACAGAATCTCGAATCATTTCTGCTGTTTCACCTAAGTCAAAATTCAAATCTTCCTGTCTATTTCTAATCATAAAAATTCCTAACTTTATAGATTAATTAACAAGCATAATATAGGCTAGCCCCAGAAATGCAAAAAAACCTATTACATCAGTGACCGTTGTTAGTAATACAGAAGCCCCTACAGCAGGATCAATCTTAAATCTTTGGAGCAGAATTGGAATTGCAGCCCCAAAAAGTCCTGCTACAAATAAATTAAATAACATAGCAAGCGCGATTACTACTCCAAGTAAATTTTCACCAAACCAAAAAGCAGCTAATAAACCAACTATTACAGCAAAAATTACCCCATTATACACTCCAACAAGTATTTCCTTTCCAAAAACACTTAACGCATTAGAAGAATTAAGTTCCCTAGTTGCTAAGGCTCTAACAGCAACTGTAAGAGTTTGTGTGCCGGCATTGCCTCCCATTGAAGCCACAATGGGCATTAATATTGCAAGTGCTACTATTTGTTTTATAGTTCCTTCAAAAATTCCAATTGTAATAGAAGCAAGAACTGCCGTTAAAAGATTTACAAATAACCAGGGAAACCTGCCCCTTGTAGTTTGCCAGGCAGCTAAATATAAATCTGTATCTCCGCTTACCCCTGCAAGCTTTAACATGTCTTCCTCTGCTTCCTCCTGTATAACCTCAACTACATCATCTACAGTAATCATGCCTATTAATCTGTTTTGAGCATTAACTACCGGTGCAGATGTCAAATCATACTGTTCAAATAAATATGCTATATCTTCTTGATCCATACTAACAGGAACCAATATAGGATCCTCCGTCATAATTTCTTCAAGTATAATTTCTCTTTTGCTCCTCATCATCTTATAAAGGGGAACTGTGCCAACTGGGGAATGTCTTGGGTCAACAACAAATATAGAATAAAATTTATCTGGTACTTTAGCTGACCCCCTTAAATAATCTATAACCTGTCCTACGCTCCAATATTTTGGTACAGCAACGTAGTCCCTTTGCATTAATCTACCTGCAGTCATCTCAGGAAATTCGAGTGCTTGCTTTATGAGTTTTCTAGGTTCAACTTGTATTTGTTTTAAAAGTAAATCTTTTCTTTCTTCATCAATACTATCTATAATGTATGCTGCATCATCAGTATCTAATTTGCCTAATAAATCTCCCAATACCCCCGGTTTGTAATTTTCAATAACATCATTCAATACTTGTTCGTCAAGAGAAGCTAGTGTATCGGCGGGGAGTTTATCCTGTATACAAGAAGCTAAAACCCTTCTTTGCTCCCCACTTAATATTTCAAATAAATCTGCAATATCTGCAGGATGTAGTGTTAATACATTCTTTTTTAAATACTCTTCGTCCAGGTTATTTATATTTTCTCTTACTTGATCTATAAAGTCTCTGGACATACCAAATGTTAAAGTAACCTCATTTTTTTTCACATTTTGTGAATTATTATTTTTTGAAGATTCACCCATTTTATTATCCAAAAATTATTAGTAGTGCTAAATAAATCAAAAAATATGTTAAACTAGTGTAACCCTATCAACAAATTTATGCTAGAGCATCAATATGAATAGTTTATACATTAATACTAACAAACTTATAAATAAAAATAATGGTATTGAATGGAAAGTCTCCAAAACTTTAGTTGCTTATTCCAAAGCAATTAAATTGATGGAGAAGAGAGTAGAAAATATTCATAAAAATATTTCTCCAGAAATGATCTGGCTATTGCAACACCCTCCTATATATACCTGTGGTACTAGTGCTAAAAATATTGAAATTCTCGATTCAGGTAAAATACCTGTAATTGAAACTAAACGTGGTGGCAAAGTAACTTTTCATGGTCCAGGACAAAGAATAGCGTATATTATGCTAAATTTAAATATTAGAAGAAAAGATATCAAATTTTATGTCTCTACACTTGAAGAATGGTGTATTGCAACATTAAAAGAATTTGATATTAAATCGTTCACCGTCAAAGGCAGAACAGGTATTTGGATAAAAAACTCATCAGGAGAGTCTAAGATAGGAGCAATAGGAGTAAGAGTCAGTCGCTGGGTAACATATCATGGAATATCAATAAACGTTAATCCAGATTTAAAATCTTATGATGGCATTATTGCATGCGGATTAGAAAATTATTCCATAACCTCATTACATCAAATAGGAATAAAAATCGAAATGAAAGATTTTGATCAAAAACTAATTCAAACAGCTAAAAAATTTTTCTAACTTTAATTTATAATATCTGAAAAAATTCGCATATTTCTTTTGCTAGCAAATTAGGTTTTTCTAATGCTGCAAAATGCCCTCCTTCTGACATTATCTCCCACCTTTTAATATTTGTATAAGTTTCTTTTGCTATAGACATGGGCGGCCTGAGTATTTCCTTTGGAAACTCTGCGTATCCTGTAGGAATTAAAACTGGATTGGCCGAAGTAACAGGCCACTCTCGATGATGTCTAGCATAATAAGGCCAAAAAGATGACCCAACACTATTGGTGAACCAATAAAAGCTAATATTAGCCAAAATTCTATCTAGCGAAATGACACTTTCAGGAGACCCATCATTGTCTGTCCAAGTATAAAATTTTTCCGCTATCCATGCAGCCAAGCCTGCTGGTGAATCGGATAAAGCATAGGCTAAGGTTTGTGGCTTAGTTCCTTGAATAAAATAATACCCCATCTCTTCGTGTTTCCAATATTTTACCTGATCGAAATATTTTATTTCTTCTGGCAAATGATATTCTTTTTCTGAAAGATTTCTATCTATGGCTAAAAAATTTAAATGCAGTCCTTTAATATTTTGAGGATACATTTGTGACATTTTAGACCCTATTATGGCACCCCAATCTCCTCCTTGTATACCAAATTGATTAATTTTCAATTCTTCCAGCATAAAAGTATGCAATATAGTTGAAATTTCTTCCGTCCCAAATCTTCTATTTTTATTTAAAGATAAACCATACCCGGGCAAACAAGGGACAATTACATCAAAAGAATTTTCAGAATTAATTCCATACTTTTTAGGATTAGTAAGCATCGGTATTAGTTCCATAAACTCAAATATCGAACCGGGCCATCCATGAAGTAATAGTAGCGGTATGTTTTTATTGCCCAGCCCTTTAGAATAAATATAATGTAAATTACATTTTTGAGAAAAATACTGATATTGATCAAAAGAATTTAATAGCTTTTCTTGTTTTTTCCAATCAAATTCTTCAATCCAATATTGTATGAGTTCTTTAAACCATCCCAATTCGGTTCCCGCATTCCACTTTCCAGGGACAGACTCGTCTGGGAAACATGTCATTTTTAATCTATTTTTCAGATCAGATATTTTTTCTTCAGTAACATCTAATAAGTATTTTTTTTTAAAATGATTCACAATATTATAAAAAATCTATTAATTCTTGATCAACAAAAACTGTTTCGTCTTCTTTAACATGAACAATAGCTATCTCCGTGTCTTTTTCAGATTTAATAACATTTTCCATTTTCATAGCATCCAATATTATTAAATCGTCTCCGATTTTTACTTTCTGTCCTTTTTCAACAAATACCTTAACTACTCTACCTGGCATCGGAGATAATAAAGTTTTTTGAGACCCTGTTATTATTTTTTTTGGTATATCTCTTTTTAAATCTCTAGCATATTTAGAACTTACTAAAGTAACACCTTCATAACCTCCATGCTTTATATTATATCCGCCTATACGTTTTTGACATTGTAAAAAATAATATTTGTTTTCGAATAATACTTTTACAAGCGAGTTATTAAAAATTTGGGTAAGAACTAAGATGCTTTGCCTTTTTTTATATGTTATCTTTAATTTGTATTCATTTGGACTTGTACTATCTAAAAAGTCATATTCAAACACAAATTCATCATCATCTATTGTAATTATAA
>CAZUXH010000012.1:0-24555 GCA_964624655.1 uncultured Rhodospirillaceae bacterium
AATATTATTTAAGAGAATTTTAATGTAAAAACTTAATTTTAATAATGATGTTTTACATGTTGAAAAAGTTTCGCTAGAGGATATAGCTAAATCCGTTGGCACTCCTGTATATGTTTATTCAAAAAAATCACTGATAGAAAATTATAGCTTTTTTCATAATACTTTAAAAAAAATACTAGGTTCAAAAAATGATTTTTTAGTTGCCTATTCAGTTAAATCAAATTCCAATATTGGTGTAATTAATGTTTTAAGTTCTCTTAATTCTGGAGCTGACGTAGTTTCTTCTGGAGAATTAAAAAGATCTTTGATGGCAGGCATCTCTGCTAATAAGATAGTATTCTCGGGCGTGGGTAAAACTGATGAGGAATTGGCTTATGCCATAAATGAAAATATCTTACAATTTAATGTGGAATCTATCGATGAATTAAAAAAGCTCTCTTCACTTGCAGTATCAAATAATAAAATAGCTCCTATAGCAATTAGGGTGAATCCTGATATTAATGCTGGAGGACATCAAAATATTTCTACTGGTGTAAAAAATACAAAATTTGGAATTGATTATGAAGAGGCCCATAATGTTTATGATTTTGCTTCTAACCTCGAAGGGATAAAAATTGTAGGTATTGACGTCCATATTGGCTCGCAAATATCTAGTTTAGAGCCATTTCGTCTAACATTTAATAAAATATCTACATTAGTAAAAATTTTAAGAAAAAAAGGGCATAATGTCTTTAATATTGATTTGGGAGGTGGCATAGGCATTCAATATGATGATTCTGAAAAAATATTTTCTTTAAAAGAATATTCTGAGACAGTTTTTAAAATTTTTGGTGATTTAGATTGTAGGATTGTTTTTGAGCCAGGAAGGTATATTTCTGGAAATACTGGTCTTTTGTTAACAAAAATAATAAGAAACAAGTCTAATAATAATTCTAATTTTATTATAGTAGATGCGGCTATGAATGATTTTTTAAGACCAGTTTTATACAATGCCTCTCACAATATAGTGGAAGTTAGAAAAATGGACCAAATTAAGGAAAAAAAATATTTTAAAATAGTTGGTCCAGTATGTGAGACTGGAGATATTTTTAGTCATAAATGTCATATAAATAATATTGAAGAAGGTAATCTTCTTGCCATACTTGATGCTGGTGCTTATGGGGCTTCAATGTCTTCTGCTTATAACAGTAGAGACATTATTCCTGAAGTTTTGGTAGAAGATAAAAATATGCATGTTATAAGAAAGAGAATTTCTACTGAAAATTTGCTTTCTTTTGAGAATATACCAAAATAGAAAAAATTTAAGAGTTAAAATGGAATTTAAATTAAAAAAGAATAATTTGCCCAATAGTATATTGCAGAAAATTATTTATGCTGGTGCAGGAATTTTATGGGAAAAAATTGCAAGGTATCTTTTATTATTATTATCTATAGTATTACTGTTTTTTTGTTTAACCATGTTGAATTTTTTTACTTCACTTCCTGTAATAATACATATTTTATTTCTTTTTATATTTTTTATGGGTTCGTTTATTTTTTTATTAAAAATAATTTTATCTTTAAAATGGCCAAATATTAAGTCTTGTGTTAGACGTCTAGAAATAGATAATCAATTAAAAAATAGACCACTAAGTGTTTTATTTGATACTCCTGCCTTAAACAAAGAAAGTATTTTATGGAAGAAGCATTACATTAGGATGCTTGATCAAGTACAATCAATTAAAAACTTTAAATCTAAAGCTATATTGAAATTATCTGATCCACTCTTTATCAGATTTCCTTTTTTATTGATAAGTTTTGTTATAATCTTTTCTAATAGTAATAATTATATTACTAAAGTAGAGGCTGCTTTAATTCCTGATTTTTCTGTAGAGAAAACTACAAGTGCAATATTTACTGGGTGGATTAGTCCTCCAAAATACACAGGAATTTCTCCAATTCTTTTATCAGAGACCATGAGTCAAATAGATAGTCCTCAAGGTAGTATTTTAACAGCTAGAATATTTGGAGGAAAGGGAGTCAGCAAATTAGTAATCAACAATCAGGAAAAAGATTTTATTAAAATAGATAAAGATAATTTTGCTTTAGAGAGCCTAGTAGAGGATACAGGAATGCTAATGATTTGGCAGGATGATAATGTAATATTTAGTAAAAACTTAAATATTATAAAAGATCAGCCCCCTATAATTAAACTATTAAATAAACCAGAAAAGACAGTTAAGGGAGTATTAAAGATAGGATATATTTTAGAGGATGATTATGGTATTAAAAATCTACAAGCTAATGTTATTATTAAAGATAAACGGAGCTCATTAGAAGAAACAGAAATATTTTTTTCTATACCGTTTGATCCAGAAATAAAAGGGTCTCAATTTTCAGAATATTACTATGATTTGACAGAACATATTTGGGCAGGAATGCCAGTTTTATTTTTTATAACTGGGAAAGATTTTGTGGGTAACGAAGGCAAAAGTAAAGAACATGAAATTTTACTTCCAGAGAGAGATTTTAAAAATCCTTTGGCTATATCATTAATAAATCAGAGAAAAAATCTGGGTTTAGAATTAATAAGTGTTGAGGAAACAATATTTAATTTGGCTTTAATAGAAGAAAATAAGTATTTGCATGATAATTATTTTATAGCACACAAATGGTTATCTGAAGTAGTGCAATCGTTAAAAGAATCTATAACAAAATCTAATGTAGAAGGATTTAAACAAATTAGAAAAAAAGCAATAGACAAATTATGGAAAGCTGCTTTATTTGTTGAATCAGGTCAACTTGCTAAAGCTGAAGAAGATTTAAGGAAGGCTCAGGAAGCTTTAAAAGAAGCTTTGTCACAAAGTAATGATGCTAGTGAAGTTCAAGAGTCTATAGATAATTTAGATGAAGCATTAGGAAAATATTTGGACGAAATAGAAGATCCTATGAATGTTGATGCTCCTCAAGTTTCTGAATCAGATGACCCTGGAGATAGAGGAGGAGAAAATGGTGCACAAACTAATGAACGTCAAGATTTAGAAAAAAAACTTGAGGAAATTGCAGATTTAGCAGTAGCAGGCTCCCTGGATGAAGCAGAAAAACAGTTAGAAGAAATGCAAGATACAACTGAAGCTCTTGATAGAGATGCCCTAGGCGAGGCTTTAGGTGAAGAAGAAGGAGAGTCACAGCCGATGGCTATGCAACAGATTTCTGAAATGATAGAGCAACAAGAAGCATTAATGGAGGATTCTTTTGAGGCTTCTATGAATGCAGCTCAAGCAGATCAACAAACCCCAGGATCTGGCCCTGTAAATGCTGGTAAAGAGCAAGATACTTTGCGAAAACAATTGGAAGATGTAATGAAGGAAATAGCGGAATCTGATGATCCAATTCCCGAAGAACTTGGAAGAGCAGATAGAGCGATGAGACAGGCTTCAAGGGAATTGAATAGGAATAGACCGGATAGAGCTGAATCGGCACAAGGTAAAGCTATAGAAGAGTTAAAAAAGGCTGCAGAATCGATTGATAGAATGCATTCTAGTTCTGGGCCGAGTCAGATGGCTGGGCAGAATGAAAATAATAGAAGTAGAGATAGAAGAGATCCTTTAGGAAGAGTTCCCCCTGGACAAGGAAGTTCTCCTGGTGGGGATGTAGGATTACCGAATGAGCCAGATATTACAAGAGCTAGGAAGATAGCTAAACAGCTTTATTTAAAAGCTGAAGAGTCTTTAGAAGGAACAGTAGAAAGAAGATATGTAGATAGTCTTTTAGATTGGTACTAGCATTTATCTCTTAAAAGACCTCCCAAATAGCTCCCCTTCATTTATAGGAATACCTATACTTTCAAGCAATAACAATAATGAATTTGGCATAGGAATTTTGTTGCCAAATATTATTACTGCTGCAAAAAAGATGATTGTTATGCTTATTAAAAGCATAATGCTAATAAAGACTATTTTCCCTTGAATTGAGGACTTTTCTGCAGCCCCATGTTCTTTCCATTTGTGTGAGCACTTAGAACATTGAACCATTCTTCCTTGAGAAGGGATTTTATAAGCACTTACTTTAAATTTAACTTTACATTTTGGGCATGAGATAATCATTTGTTTTGATCTAAATAATTTTTAAAATATTTAGCCTTCTTATAGTTTTAAATTTATTTTTAGTTAAAATAAACATACTTTTTTCTTTATGATTTATCAATATACGTAAACAATAAACATGAATATTAATATTTAAATATCAGAAACAAAAAATTTAAGGTTTAAATGAAACTAATTTTAAAAGGGAAAGTTTTTTATATATTGATATTTGTTTTAATTATATACACGCTACTTTTTTTAAAATTTTTAATAGATATTAATAAACAGTATGAATTTAAAAATGAGGACTCTAACATAGTTGTTATTACAGGAGGTATAGGGAGAATAAAAACGGGAATAGAATTGATAAGTGTTATGAAAAATTCTAGATTATTAATTTCAGGAGTTGGTTCAGGCGTTAGATTATCTGATATTATTGATAATTCTGAAAAATTTGTTCATCAAATAGATCTAGGATATAGCGCAAGCAGTACTATAGGAAATGCCTTAGAGGCAAAGAAATGGGTTCAAAAGCATGATATAAAAAAAATAATCCTTATAACCAATAATTGGCACCTACCTAGATCAAGATTGCTTTTTAAATCAGCAATGCCTGAAGTCAAGATTATGCTTTACCCTGTGGCATTTAATGAAGAATATAAAAAACTCAATAAATTTTTTCCTAAAAATATGTTTTTTTTAATACATGAGCATTTCAAGTATATTATATCACATTTTCAAGCATTAATGTTAAGAATAGGGATAATTGATTGATTATCATTAGGTCATTATTTTTTAATCTTCTATTCGTAATTTTTACCCTATTATTAGGTGTATTATTCTTACCTTTTTTAATTTCTTCTACTGCGAGTAATAAGCTAGCCCGTTTTTGGGCTGCAACTACACTATTTTTATTAAGATATATATGTAATGTGAATATTATTTTTAAAAATAATATAAATATGTTTTCTAAAGGAAATGTTTTTGCTGTAAGGCATGAATCAGCATTAGATACTATACTTTTTATAAATTACTTTAAAGACGTGAAATACATTATGAAAAAAGAACTACAATATATTCCTTTATATGGGTGGTTTGCTGTTAGATGTGGACATATTTTGGTAAAAAGAAAGGGTGCAGGAATTTCTCTAAACAAGATGTTGAAAGAGGTAGAAAAAAAATTATTAGAAAATAATAAATTGATAATTTTTCCTCACGGAACAAGGATAAAACCAGAACAAAGAATAAAGATAAAACCAGGAATATTTGCAATATATAGGCATACAGAATCTATTATAGTGCCAGTTTACATAAGTTCTGGAAAAGAATGGGAAAGAAATGGTTTTATAAAAAATCCAGGTATCATTGAGGTAGTATTTCATGAACCGATAGAGGCGGGATTGCAGAAAAGACAATTTTTAGAATTATTAGAAGCTAAAATAAATCCATAAATAGACTAGCGCTTCCAGAAAGAAGGAAGCAATAAAATTATAAGAGCAAAAAATTCTATTCTTCCAATTATCATGGCTGCAGCTAAAATCCATTTTGCCTGATTAGTAAGTAAACTAAAATTTCCAGAAGGGCCGATTTCTTCAGTAAGACCAGGACCAACAACGGCGATTGCCGTTGCTGCAGCACTTATCGCTGTAGAAACTTCCATTCCTGTCATGCATAATAAAGCAGTAATTACGAAGGTAGATATAAAGAATAGTATTGTTAGAGCTAAAATAGATAAAGTCGTTTTATCATCTATAGAAGCCTTTGAATAAGTTATTTTTACAACTTGGTGAGGTCTCATAATTTTTTTTACTTGAAGAAAAAAAATTTTAATTATTATAATAATACGAAATATCTTTAAGCCCCCGGTTGTAGATCCTGTGCAACCTCCTACAAACATCAGTATAAAAAGTATATTTGTTGAAAATGAACCCCAAAGTGTAAAATCTGTGGTAGAGTAACCTGTCCCTGTCATTATAGAAATAGTATTGAAGCTTGAAAATCTAAACGCTTCAGCTAAGGAAAAATCTCTTGATAAATTGAGCCATAGGGCAATTAAAATAATAGAGGCTAGAAGAAGGATTAAAAAGAATTTTACTTGTAGGTCTTTTAATATGGATAGATTTTTACTACTTATTATTTTTACATATAGTATAAATGGTAGACTGGCTAATATCATTCCAAGAATAATTATAATTTCGACATATAAATTTTGGAAATGACCTATTGAGGCACTTTTGGTAGAGTAACCTCCTGTCGCAAGAGTAGTCATTGCATGACATATGGCATCAAAGAAAGACATGCCAGCAAGGTTTAACATAATAGTCCACAATATAGTTAAAAATAGATATATAAATATTACGTAGCTAGCGAGTTTTTTTACTCTTTCTTTTAATTGGTCTGGTCTTTCAGCTTGTTCTGAAAAAAAAATTTGCAAACCACTTATGTGAAGTAAAGGTAATGCGGCCACTGCCATTACTATTATGCCTATACCACCTAACCACTGTAGCATTGATCTCCATATTAATATGCCATAGTTAATACCCTCAATATTTGTTAATACTGTAGATCCTGTGGTAGTTAGCCCACTGGTGGCTTCAAAAAAAGCATCGGTGTAGCTTAGTTCACTGCTGGCTAGATAGAATGGAAGAGCTGAAATTCCACATAAAAATAACCATGCTAAGAAAGTAAGCAGAAAGGTTTCTTTAGTCCCTATTTGAATTTTCTTGTTTCTAAAGGCAAGAGAAAGAGTTACTCCTAAAACAAATACTATCAAACCTGTAGTAGAAAAAACTGACCAATCAGGATTTTTGTCTATCAGGTCTATTATGCTAGGAACTGCCATAGTACAACCAATAGAAGATATAAGTATCCCTAGAATGTAAAGAACAGATCTAATTTCCATGCATTATCCTCAAATCAGTTATTTTTAACACTTACTTGCAAAGATAAAAATTAAAATTATAGTTTTGTGTATTTATTATTTTGAATGTCAGGAATTAAGTAAAATTGTTAACCTTTACAATTTCCTCCTCCTAAAACACAAAACTTAGCACAATGCACATGATTTAAATATACTTTTTTCTGGGAATCAACCAGATTTGGTCCTAGTTCGAAACTAATCTCATAGGGCAAAAGGGTGCAGGGAACTATGCTTGTAGTTCTGGTAGATTTTCTTTTTACTATCATTCTAGAGCTAGCACACATTATATTGTTTGGATCTTTATTAAGTTTTTTCCAACAAGAAGAAGTGATTTCAGGAACATCATATTTAAAGTCCATCTCTGGAAAAAGGACCAATTCTTCTTTGTTATGTGCATTAATATTAACTTTAATATTTTTAAATAATTTTTTAAATCCACACCTTATTTCTTCTTCGCTTTCATCTTTCCACAAGAAGCGAGAGGCAATCTTAATAGAAAGGTTATTATTTTCCAATAAATTTATACCTTCTAGTGTTTTTTCCCAAGTGTTTTGACCTCTTATATTCTCATGCTTAATTTTAGAATAGTGATCGAGAGAAACTCGAAAACTAAGATTTTTATACTTTTTTAAATTATGCAAATTTTTTGATTGATTTATTAATGGTTGCATAGCATTGGTAAGGACTAAAACATTAAAACCTTGCTCTAAACATGTGATTAAAATTTTAATGATATCCTTATTCATAAAAGGTTCACCCCCAGTAAAACCAATGTTTCTTACTGGTAGTTTATGCTTTATAATTTGGAGTAAATAGTTTTCTACATCATTCAGATCTATATACAACAGCTGATCGTTAGTAGGACTTGATTCCATATAGCAGCCTTTACACTGAATATTACAAAGGGTTCCAGTATTAAACCACAAAAAATTCAGCTCTTTCATTTCTATGAAAGCTCTTTGCTCTCCAGCAGCTGTAATATATTTATTATTAAATTTTTTTATATTTTGGGTCATTATTATATTTACTTAATTTTTTGTCTTTTTTGCATTATAGCTCTGCTTATTAGAGTCATAATTAATTCATCTCTTTTATTAAACACTCTATAATTTATTATTAAACTTCCTATGTTTGGCTTAGATTTGCTTGGTTTTTTTTTTATAACTTCTCCAACTCCGGTCATGGTATCGCCAGGTCGAAGCGGTTTAAGCCATCTAATCTCATCCATACCTGGAGAGCCGAGAGAGGCAGCGTTAATTAAAAAACCATCATATAGTATTTTCATAAATAGTGCGCAAGTATGCCAGCCAGAAGCACAAATGCCTCCGAACAAAGATTCTTTAGCTTTTTTTTCATTTACGTGAAAAGGCTGTGGATCAAATTGTTTCGCAAAAGAAATTATTTCTTTTTTTGTTATGGATATAGAAGCAAGTTGAATCTTTTGACCTACCTGCATGTCTTCAAAATAAATTAATTTTTTACTCATATTGTTTTTTATTATAAAATATTATGATGTTATAGATATTTTTTTTTAAAATTTTCGTATATTTTTATAGAGTTATAAGAAAAATACAATAAAATTTGAAAGGGAGAGTAGTAAAAACGTTTTTTAATATAATTAAATATTTTAATTTAAATGTTTGCGTCTGTAAAAATATTTAGGTAATCTCTGCCTCCCGTGTGTTTTCAAATATATTAAAGTTAGAAAAATTATTATGAGTATCGAAAAAAAGTTAAATTTTTCAGGAAGACCAGTTTCACAAGGATTATATGATCCAAATAATGAGCATGACTCTTGTGGTATTGGATTTGTAGCGAATATTAATGGAAAGAAAACACATGATATAATTAAAGATGGTTTAGAAATATTAGAGAATCTTACTCACAGGGGCGCAGTAGGAGCAGATCCTACAATGGGAGATGGTGCTGGTTTGCTTATGCAATTGCCTGATTCATTCCTAAGAAAAGAATGTGAGGATAGACATATAAGACTTCCTAAATATGGTTTATATGCAGTTGCTCAAGTTTTTTTCCCTTATGATAAAGGTTTGAGGCTTTACTGTGAGTCATTGTTTGAAAAAATAGTTAAAAAAAATAAACAAATTTTCTTAGGTTGGAGAGATGTTCCGGTCAATAAAAATGCTATTTCTAAGACTGCAAATAATAGCTCTCCTAAAATCAAACAATGTTTTGTTTCTGTTGGAAAGGCAATCCAAAATCAAGATGAATTTGAGAGGAAAATATTTGTAATAAGAAAACAACTATCCAACCTTTACAGAAAAGATACTAAAATAGCCCAAGCTAATGCTTCAGTATATATTTCTTCTTTTTCTTCAAGAATCTTAAATTATAAAGGGATGTTACTGGCAGATAGTCTGGGAGGCTATTACCAGGATTTAAATGACAAAAGAGTTTGTTCTGCTTTAGCCTTAGTTCACCAAAGGTTTTCAACAAATACTTTTCCATCCTGGGATTTAGCACAACCTTTTAGGTTAATTTGTCACAATGGAGAAATTAATACTCTTCGTGGAAATATTAATTGGATGGAGGCAAGAAAAGGAATTATGTCTTCAGACTTATTTGGAAAAGATCTGAAGACTATATGGCCGGTAATTTCTGATGGTCAATCTGATTCAGCAAGTTTTGATAATGCATTAGAGTTATTAGTAATGGGTGGTTTCTCTCTTTCCCATGCGATGATGTTATTAATTCCCGAAGCTTGGCAAAATAAAAATTCTCATATGAATAAAAATATAGAAGCATTTTATGAATATTATTCTGGTTTAATGGAACCTTGGGATGGTCCTGCAGCTGTGGCTTTTACTGATGGCAGGCAAATAGGAGCAACCTTAGATAGAAATGGACTGAGACCAGCTCGATACTTTATTACAGACGATGGGAAAATTATCTTGTCGTCTGAGATGGGAGTGCTTCCATATCCAGAAAAGAAAATTATTAAGAAATGGAGATTACAGCCAGGCCGAATGTTACTTATAGATTTGGATAAGGGAAAAATTATCAATGATAACGACATTAAGATTCAACTCGCCAATAAATATCCTTATAAGAAGTTATTAAAAAAAGGAGAAATAAAAATAGAATCGTTGTTAAAACACAATAAAAATAAAAATAAAACTATAGACAAGTTAAATTTGCAACAGGCATTTGGGTATACGCAAGAGGATTTAAAATTATTAATTTCTCCAATGGTCGCAAATAGTCAAGAGGCTATTGGTTCAATGGGGACTGATACCCCGATCTCAGTATTGTCCTCAAATAACAAATTGCTTTACACATATTTTAAACAAAATTTTGCTCAAGTGACTAATCCAGCTATTGATCCAATAAGAGAAAACTTAGTTATGAGTTTAAAGACCATATTGGGCCCTCGTATGAATTTACTTTCATTAATTCCTGTAGAGCATAAAAGATTAATTTTGGAACAACCAATAATTAATAATAATGAGATTGAAGCTATAAAAAACATCCATAAATATAAGAATAGTGGTCATAAAACCGTAGTTCTAGACTCAACATCTGAACTTAAAAAAGCAGAAAAGGGAATGTTGGATGCTCTTAAGAAATTACAGGTAGATTCTGAAAAAGCCATAAAAAAAGGAGCAAATATATTATTAATATCTGATAAAAATATATCAAAACAAAGAATTGCTATACCTTCTCTTCTGTCATTGAGCGTCGTGCATCAACACCTCGTGAAGAGAGGTTTAAGAACAAAAGTGGGAATAGCATTGGAGACTGGGGAGGCAAGAGAAATTCATCATTTTTGTGTTTTAGCAGGGTATGGAGCCGATGCTATAAACCCTTATTTAGCCTTTGAAACTTTAAAGGACTTAATTGGGGAAATATCTTCAAGTATCTCTTATAAGGACGCTGAAAAAAGATACATTTCAGCAATAGGCAAGGGAATTTTAAAAGTTATGTCTAAAATGGGAATATCTACTTATCAATCATATAATGGAGCCCAAATATTTGATGCAGTAGGCCTATCTACTAAACTAATAAATAAATACTTTCCAGGAACTGCTTCTAAAATTGAGGGAATAAATATAAGAGATGTGCTTAAAGAAACCTTAGCCAGACATATAAAGGCATATGGTCAAGATTTTGTTTTAAAAAATATGTTGGAAGTTGGAGGAGAATATGCTTTTAGGCTAAGAGGAGAGGACCATGTATGGACTCCTGAGACAGTTTCTGACCTACAACATGCCGTTAGAGGAAATTTTCCGAAAAAGTATAAAACTTTTTCTAAAACTGTGAATTATCAGTCAAAGCAAATTCTAAATCCTAGGGGTTTATTCGAATTAGTAGAAAATAAACACAAAATATCTCTTGAAAAAATAGAACCTGCGGCAGACATTGTAAAAAGATTTGCAACAGGAGCTATGTCGTTTGGTTCCATCTCTAGAGAAGCCCACACTAATTTGGCATTAGCTATGAATAAAATTGGTGGAAAATCCAATACAGGTGAGGGAGGAGAAGAGGTAGATAGGTTTAAAATAATGCCTGATGGTACATCTATGCGGTCAGCTATTAAGCAAGTAGCTTCAGGGAGATTTGGGGTTACCACTGAATACTTGGTAAATGCTGATGATATTCAAATTAAAATTGCCCAAGGCGCGAAGCCAGGAGAAGGAGGACAACTACCAGGTCATAAAGTAGATTCTACTATTGCGAAAGTTAGATACTCTACTCCTGGAGTTGGTTTAATATCTCCCCCGCCTCATCATGATATTTATTCTATAGAAGATTTAGCTCAACTGATATTTGATCTAAAGAATGTAAATTCTAATGCTAGAATTAGTGTTAAATTGGTATCTGAGGTAGGCGTAGGTACAGTAGCTGCAGGTGTAGCAAAAGCTAGAGCAGATCACGTTACTATTTCTGGTTTTGAAGGAGGAACAGGTGCGAGCCCATTAACTTCTATAAAACATGCGGGCTCACCTTGGGAATTAGGGCTTGCTGAAACCCAACAAACTTTGGTTATGAATGGATTAAGGGGTCGAATAGCTGTTCAAGTTGATGGAGGGCTTAGAACAGGAAGAGATGTAATAATAGGAGCATTACTAGGGGCTGATGAATTTGGTTTTTCAACGGCGCCACTCATTGCATCAGGTTGTCTTATGATGAGAAAATGTCATCTCAATACTTGTCCGGTTGGAATAGCTACACAAGATAGAGAGTTAAGGAAAAAATTCACAGGAACTCCTGAACATGTAATTAATTATTTCTTTTTCGTAGCAGAAGAAGTGAGAAATATAATGGCATCATTAGGTTTTACCAAGTTTAATCAACTTATAGGAAGAACTGATAAATTAGATATGAAAAAAGCACTTGATCACTGGAAAACTAAAGGGTTAGATTTCTCAAAATTATTTTACAGACCAACAGTTCCAAGTAATGTGGCATTTTATAATTGTGAGAAGCAAGCTCATCCTATTGATGATATAATTGATAGAAAATTGATAAAAGTAGTTAAGAAAATTTTAAGAAATAAGGTAAATGAAACTTTAAAAATTAATATTAAAAATACTGATAGAACAGTTGGGGCAATGCTTTCGGGTTATATTGCAAAGAAGAAAGGTCATTCTGGTTTAAATATTGATTCTTTAAAAGTAGAATTTAAAGGTACAGCAGGTCAATCTTTTGGGGCTTTTTTATCTAAGGGAGTTACTTTTGATTTAGCCGGTGAAGCTAATGATTATGTGGGTAAAGGTTTATCAGGAGGAAAAATAATAGTTAAACCATCAAATGATTCAGCAATTATACCTGAGGAATCAATGATTATAGGAAACACAGTGTTATATGGAGCAATTAGCGGAGAGTGTTATTTTCGTGGTATAGCTGGAGAGAGATTCTGTGTTAGAAATTCTGGGGCAATAGCTATTGTAGAAGGAGTTGGAGATCATGGTTGTGAGTACATGACTGGAGGAATAGTAGTTTGTTTAGGAAAAATTGGTCGAAATTTTGCAGCTGGTATGAGCGGAGGAATAGCTTATATTTATAATCCAGAAAAAGACTTTGAATCTCTTTTAAATCAAGAAATGGTTGAGATAGAAAATGTAAGATTTCAGAAAAAAAATAATAGAAAAAATTTAAGAGGACTATCTGAGATAAATAAAAATATGTTAATTAATGATGAGTATAGATTAAAATATTTATTGAGAAAGCATGTATTGTATACAAATAGTTTAAATGCCCGGCAAATTTTAGAAAATTGGCAAGAGCTATATAAAAATTTTGTAAAAATTACTCCTTTGGATTATAGAAGAGCACTATTAGAAAAAAGTAAAAATAATTTTATTAAAGCTTCTGTTGCATAAATTTTATTAGGTTGAGATATGGGAAAAATTACTGGATTTAAAGAAATAGATAGACTTGAAGCTGAATATGAATCGGTGAACAAGAGGCTAAGACACTATAAAGAATTTACGCATAAAGTGAGTAAAAAAGATATTTCTTTACAGGGAGCAAGGTGTATGGATTGCGGTATTCCTTACTGTCATACAGGCTGCCCTGTAAATAATATTATTCCTGATTGGAATGATTTGGTTTATAGAGGAGAATGGAAAGAAGCTATAGAAATATTACATTCTACTAATAATTTTCCCGAGTTTACTGGGCGTATTTGTCCTGCACCATGCGAAGCCGCATGTACATTAAATATAGATGATAAACCTGTCACAATAAAATCTATTGAATGTTCCATAATTGATTATGCATGGAAAAAGAATTGGGTGTCTCCTCAGCGTACCGTTAAAAACACAGGTAAAGCTGTTGCAATTGTAGGCTCTGGACCAGCAGGTCTAGCGGCAGCTCAGCAATTACTTAGAGCCGGGCATGATGTTACAATATACGAGAAAAATAGTAAGCTAGGTGGGCTTTTAAGATATGGAATTCCAGATTTTAAAATGGAAAAACATATTATTGATAGAAGAATAAAGCAGATAAAAGATGAAGGGTTAGAGATTAAAACTAATGTTAATGTTGGTGTTGATATAGATTTTTTAGAATTAAAATACAAGTATGATGCTATATTACTTTGTACAGGGGCTGAAGAACCTAGAGATCTTGATATTCCGGGGCGAAAACTTGAAGGAATTTTGTTTGCTATGGATTTTTTACCTGATCAAAATAAAAGAGTTTCAGGAGAAAAATTTAATAAAGCTAACAGTACTACTGCGAAAAATAAAAATGTAGTAGTGATTGGTGGGGGGGATACGGGATCAGATTGTATAGGAACTTCTTTTCGTCAAGGAGCTAAAAGTGTTGTGCAGCTAGAAATCATGCCTAAACCTCCTTTTCAAGAAAATAAGATGCTTACTTGGCCCAATTGGCCATTAAAATACCGCACTTCAAGTTCACAAGCAGAAGGAGCAGGAAGAGACTTTTCTGTTTCTACAAAAAGTTTTTATGGTTCAAATGGAACAGTAAGAGGATTGAATTGTATAAAAGTAAATGAGGAATTTAAATTTATAAATGGCAGCGATTTTAAAATTCAGGCAGATTTAATCTTACTGGCTATGGGTTTTTTAGGACCACGAAAGGATCAATATATTAAAAAAAGTAAAATCAAATTAGATGATAAAGGTAATATTAAGGCTAGTGATAAGGATTATCAAACTTCTAAAAAGGGTATTTTTACTGCAGGAGACATGAGACGAGGGCAATCTTTAGTAGTATGGGCTATAAGAGAGGGCAGGCAAGCCGCTAGTTCAATAGATAATTGGTTAATGGGTCATACTAATTTACCAAGATAAAATACTTGACTAATTTAATCTACAATTATATATACTTTTACTGAGAAGAACTATTTCTATAAATATGGAGATATCCGTGATTAAATTGTCGCGTATGGCTGATTATGCAATACTTTTGGTAACAAGAATGGCCAATGATTCTAAAAAATTATATTCTGCACAAGAATTGTCAGATTACACTTCTCTGCCTATCACTACTGTAAATAAAATACTTTCAAAATTAACAAGAAATAAGATTACTCATTCCTATAGAGGAGTATCTGGTGGCTATAAGTTAGCAAGCTCTGCAGATAAAATTACTGTAAGAAAAATTATAGATATCATAGACGGAAAAATAGCACTTACAGCCTGTTCTGAAGCGAGTGATGATGAATGTAATATGACAGGTTTTTGTCCTACTCAAAAAAATTGGCAAATTATTAATAATGCAGTTTGCGATGCGCTGGATTCTGTAAATATAGCTGAAATGGCAAATCCTGAAAATTTTCTAAGTATATTTAACTCTGGAATAAGTAATAAAAAGAATTGGATGTAAAAGGAATGGGTATAAATAAAGAAACTATTGAAGCGGTAGACAAAGCAACTAAAGAATATAAATATGGCTTTGTTACTGATATAGAAATGGAATTAGCTCCTAAGGGTTTAAATAAAGAAATTGTAAAATATATTTCCAATAAAAATAATGAACCTGATTGGTTGTTAGATTGGAGATTAGATGCTTTTGAGAAATGGCTAAAAATGGGTTCAAATAATCCTGAGTGGGCAAATATATATCATGAGCCAATTAATTTTGAAGATGCTTATTATTATGCTGCTCCCAAAAAAGAATCTGATAAACCAAAAAGTTTAGATGAGATTGATCCTGAAATTTTAAAAACTTATGAAAAATTAGGTATTCCTATTAAGGAACAAGAGGTTTTGGCAGGAATAGCTGGAGCAGGAAATGTGGCTGTAGATGCTGTTTTTGATTCTGTATCTGTCGCTACAACTTTTAAAAGCAAACTTGCGGAATTGGGTATTATATTTTGTCCTATTTCAGAGGCTGTAGAAAAATATCCCAATTTGGTAAAAAAATATATAGGCTCAGTTGTTCCTAAGAGTGATAATTTTTATTCTGCTTTAAATTCTGCAGTTTTTTCTGATGGTTCGTTTGTGTATATACCTAAAGGAGTCAAATGTCCTATGGATTTGAGCACTTATTTTCGTATTAATGCAGCTGAAACCGGGCAATTTGAAAGAACTTTAATAATTGCTGACGAAGGATCATATGTTTCTTACTTGGAAGGTTGTACAGCACCTATGAGAGATGAAAATCAGCTTCATGCAGCTGTAGTTGAATTAATTGCTTTAGAAAATGCTGAAATAAAATATTCTACGGTTCAGAATTGGTATCCTGGTGATGAAAATGGGAAAGGGGGAATATTTAATTTTGTTACAAAAAGAGGGGCATGTAGAGGGAAAAATTCTAGAATATCTTGGACTCAAGTAGAAACTGGTTCTGCTATTACTTGGAAATATCCTTCTGTGATTTTACAAGGGGATGGATCTATAGGAGAGTTTTATTCTGTAGCTATTTCAAATAAGAGACAACAGGCTGACACTGGCACTAAAATGATTCATATAGGAAAAAATACTAAATCTACAATTATATCAAAAGGAATATCTGCTGGGCATGGACAGCAAACATATCGAGGATTAGTTAGAATGCAAGCTAAAGCCCATAATGCTCAAAATTTCTCTCAATGTGATTCTCTTTTAATAGGTAATAATTGTGGTGGACATACAGTACCATACATTGATTCTAAAAATTCTAGTGCAGAAATTGCGCATGAAGCAACCACTTCAAAGATAAGTGATGAACAATTATTTTATTGTAAACAAAGAGGTCTTAATCCTGAAGAAGCTGTAGCTTTAATAGTGAACGGCTTTTGTAAGGAAGTATTGCAAAAACTTCCTATGGAATTTGCGGTAGAGGCTCAAAAACTTCTTGGTGTTAGCCTAGAAGGATCTGTAGGTTAAGAGATTTGAATTGAAATAAAAGGAAGATAAATTGGAAACTTTATTACAAATAGAAGATTTAGAAGTTGATGTAGAAGATAGAAAAATTTTAGCAGGTTTTAACTTAACCATAAATAAAGGAGAAAACGCTGCAATTATGGGTCCCAATGGGGCTGGAAAATCAACTCTAGCTGCAATTTTAGCAGGTAAGGATAATTATCAGTCAATAAAAGGCTCAATAAGATATTTAGGTAAGGATTTACTTAAGATGTCTGTGGAAGAGCGTGCTGCTAAAGGTTTGTTTTTAGCATTTCAATATCCTGTAGAAATTCCTGGAGTATCGATGTCAAATTTTATAAGGATTGCTTTAAATGCTCAAAAAAAATTTAGGGGTGAGAAGGAAGTTGATGCAGTTGAGTTTTTAGAATTAGCTAGAGCTAAGGCTAAAGAGCTTAAAATGAATGAAGATTTTTTTCAAAGATCAGTAAATGTAGGATTTTCTGGAGGAGAAAAAAAGAGGGCTGAAGTTTTTCAAATGTCAATGCTTAATCCAGTATTATCTATTCTGGATGAAACTGATTCTGGTTTAGATGTAGACGCATTAAAAGTAGTTTCAGAAGGTATAAAAAATTTCCAAACCAAAGACAGGAGTAGCTTAGTTATTACGCACTATAAAAAACTTTTAGATTATTTAGAACCAGATACAATTCACATATTATCTAAAGGAAAAATAATTAAAACTGGTGATAAATCTTTAGCTCAATTATTAGAGCAAAAAGGGTATAGTGGAATAATAGAGGCCGCCTAGCTATGAAAAATTTAGATAGTATAATGCAAAAATATTCCGATACTTTTGCTAGTAATAAAAATGAATTTATTGGTAAAGATATAGTTTGGGCAGCGAAATTAAGAGAAAAAGCTTTTGAGCAATTTCTTCATGATGGAATACCTCAACAAGACGTAGAAGAATGGAATAAAGTTAATTATAAAAACTTATTAAATAATTTTTTTTCAATTTCATCGAAAACCGATGATAAGAATCTTCTTAAAAAATTAAAGGCTAAAGATAAAAATTGTTTAATTCGTATTATATTTCTTAATGGGCGCATGCATAAGATAGAATCTAAAAAAACTTTTAAGGGTATAAAAATTAATTCCCTTAAATATTTTTTAGAAAATTGCCCTGAAGATCTTGAAGGTCAGATATCTGATTCTTCTTCTTTTTCAGAACATAGATTATCTAAGAAAATAGATAGTAGACCACAAGGAATAGTGGCACTCAATGCTGCTTTTTATCAGGATGGAATTGTTGTTTTATTAGAAGATAATGTCAAATTATCAGGGTTTATAGAAATAATTCATCTGGGAAATTCTAATAATGCATCAATGAGTCCTGTTAGGTCCATTATATCTCTTGGTAAAAACTCTAGCTGTCAAATTATAGAAAAAAACTTATCTTCAAGTAATGATAAATCATTATATTTTTCTAATAATGTAGCCGATATCAATTTATCTGATTTCTCATCATTGACTTTTTTGAGAATGATTGAGGGAAATGAATTAGATATTCACATAAATACCATTCATGCAAATTTAAAAAATTCTGCTAATTTTTATTGCCCTTCTTTTATTTCATCTTGTGGTCAATCCCGAGTTGAATCTAGAGTAAATTTAGAAGAAAAAGATTCTTCTGCAACCATCAATGGATTGACAATTGGTAAAAATAATTCAACTTCTGAGTCTTTAACTCGTGTAAACCATATAGGCAAGTATTGCTCTAGCAATCAAACTTTTAGAACTATTCTCAATGAAAATTCTCAAGACTCGTTCCAAGGAAAAATAAGAGTTGAGAAAGGAGCAGATCAGTCTAATGCTAATATGTCCAGTAAAAGTCTATTATTAAGTGAAAATGCTCAAGCCAATGCTAAACCTGAACTCGAAATTCTTGCTGATGAAGTCAAATGTACTCATGGCGTTACAGTGGGAAGTTTCAATCCTGAACAAATGTTTTATATTTGTTCAAGGGGTCTTAGCGAAATAGAGGCTAAAAATTTATTAACTAATGCTTTTTTGAAAGTTATTATTGAAGAACTACCTACTTCATTAGCAAACTCTGTTAATGAATTTTTAGAAATAACTGATGTTTAGAAAATTGAGAATAGAAAATGCTTCAAGAGACTAATTTAATTTTTGATGATATAAAAAAAGATTTTCCGATTTTTAAGAACTCTGAATTAGTTTATTTAGATAGTGCGGCTAGTGCACAAAAACCTCTTTGCGTAATAGATAAAATTCATGACTTATATTCTAATAACTATTCAAATGTAAATAGGGGTGTTTATAAATTAAGCCAAATTCTTACAGATAAGTATGAAAATTCAAGGGAAATAGTTAAAAACTTTTTAAACGCAAATTTGAGTAGCGAAATTATATTTGTCAGAGGGGCAACTGAGGCTATAAATTTAGTAGCAAATACTGTAGGAAAGTTAAATATTAGAAAAAATGATGAAATTATTCTTTCTAGGCTTGAACATCACTCAAATATAGTTCCTTGGCAAATTCTTGCCGATATGAATAGTGCAGTAATCAAAGTGGCAGAGCCTGATATTTATGGCAATATAACTTTAGATTCTATTACAAAATTAATTTCTTCAAATACAAAGCTTATAAGTTTAACTCACGTTTCAAACGCCATTGGAACTATTTTACCTATTAAAGAAATATGTAAAGAAGCAAAATCTAGGGGTATTATTACTCTGATAGATGGTTGTCAAGCAGCTCCTCATATGAAAATAGATGTAAAAGAATTAGACTGTGATTTTTATGTATTTTCTGGACATAAAACCTATGGCCCAACAGGTATAGGAGTTTTATATGGAAGAAAAGAATTGCTTGAAGATGCACCTCCTTATCAAGGAGGAGGAGATATGATTGATAAAGTTACTTTTGAAAAAACTACATATGCTCCTTTACCTCACAAGTTTGAAGCAGGTACTCCGAATATTATAGGAGCTATAGTTTTAGGAGAAGCAATTACTTGGATGCATAAAATAGGGATTGAAAATATTAACAATCACCTAAAAAAAGTAACTGACAGAGGGTTAAAAATTTTAAAAAACATAAAAGGAATACAAATTATTGGAGAAATTGAAAATAGAGCAGGTGTTATTTCTTTTTTATATAAAGATTCTCATCCACATGATATAGCTACGATGTTAGATACCTATGATATTGCTTTGAGGACAGGGCACCATTGCGCTCAGCCCACAATGCAATTTTTTAATGTTTCTTCAACATTAAGAGCTTCTGTAGGAATATATAACTCTGAGCAAGATTTTATAAAACTGGAAGAGTGTATAGATAAAATTAAGAATATGATTTAATATAAAGTATTATAATTAGGTTAGCATTATGAAAATTGATAAAAAAGCTGATGAGTCTTCGGAAAAACTGAATAATAATATAAAAGAAGATATTGTTTCTGCTTTAGATACAGTTTACGATCCAGAAATTCCTGTAAGTATTTGGGCACTAGGATTAGTTTATGATATAGTTTTAGAGCCCGAAAATAATGTTAAAATAATAATGACTTTGACTACACCTAATTGTCCAGAAGCGGAAGCCATTCCTGCGAGAGTTGCTGAGGCTGTATCAGGTTGTAAAGAAGTAAGAGATGTAAAAGTAGAAATAGTATGGGAGCCAAGCTGGAATCAGGAGATGATGAGTGAAGCTGCAAAATTAGAATTAGGTCTTATGTAGGGAGATATGATGATAGAAAATGATTTTATAAAGCCTTCAATTTTAAAATTTACTGATAGTGCCTTAGACAGAATGAAGGAAATTTTAAATAAGGCACCAGAAGGCACTATAGGAATTAGATTTGGAGTAAAATCCGGAGGTTGTTCTGGAATGGCGTATGAAGTTAACTATGCTACGGAGGAAAAAACCAATGATGAGAAGATAATAAAGGAAGATATACTGATATTTGTCGATGCAGCAGCTACTCTATTTCTTATAGGAAGTGAAGTTGATTGGGATCAGGATGATATGCAATCTAGTTTTATTTTTAGGAATCCCAATGAGCAAGCAAGATGTGGTTGTGGGGAATCATTTACTATCTAGATTATATTTTTTTTGATAATAATATTGCTACTTTTGTAAGTGTTTTTATTCCTTTGGTTAAAATTTTATAATTTTTTGCCTTTAGTGCATTATTTTCAATAGCTGTATGTTTATGTTCAATTTCTTCTTTTCTAAACTTTTTAATAGTTTTTAATAATTTTTTATTACTATGTTGTTTTAAATAATTTTCTTGGCTTTCATAATGTTTATCAATTACTTCTTCCACTGCAACAGTGCAGGCCATTGCAGCTTCTTCACTAATAGCTGCACTTGAAACACCTAATAAAAAACCTCCAATATCCCATATAGGAGAGAGAACTGTTGGTCTTATACCTTCATTAATCATAATTTTGTTGAAGGTTTGTAAATGTTTTTCTTCTTGTTTAGCCATTTTTTTTATGACTTTATAACTTTTATTTCCCTTTAAAATAGCTAATTGTCCTTCATATATTCTTTTTGCCCCAAATTCTCCAGCTTGGTTAACTCTAATTATTTCAGCATATTTTTTATCAAAATCAGATTTTAAATTTTTATAGCTCATTTTTATTTCCATAATTTTTATGTAAAATATAAATCATAAATAGGAGGCTTATAAAAGCATATAATAAACTCCATTCAACAAGAGTAATACTCATAAACTCTGGTGAACTTAGATCACAAGCAGCTATAGGTTTTTCGGTATTAATATTATCTAATTCCTCTTTTAGACTTCCTATATTATAATTAATACTGGCACATTCAGAAGAAGCCTCCCACCAATACTCTTCTATTCCTTTATGCCAAACTCCTGTCGCAATTATTAAACAAAAGGCAATACATGTTAAAAAATTATAAATACGTCTTCTTTTATAGATAATACCCAAAATCGATAGTATTAAAATTGCTATATATCCATAGCGTTGTAAATTACACAGGTAACAAGGCAAAAGATTAATAAAGTGTTCTAAAAAAAGTGAAAATATTAAAGCTATTGAAGATAAAATTAATGCTATTAATGCTGGGGATTTTTTAAGATTTTGAGTGAATGTTTTCATATCAAAAATAAAATACAATTAATGCTATAATAATTAAAACTATGCCTATCATAGAAGAAGTTAAAGTAAGATTTTTTTCTAAAAATATTTTTGCTTTTTCTCCAAATAAACTTATGATTATTGCTATGATAAAAAATCGAAATCCTCTAGAAAGAACCGAAGCCAGAATAAAAATATAAATATTTAGTCCCAAGCCACCAGATGCAATAGTAATTAATTTATAGTGTATTGGAGAAATACCTGCCAAGAATACTATTATAGCCCCTTTACTATTGTAATTATTTTGAAAAATTAAAAACTCATCACTTAATTTATAAAAATGAATTATGGGCTCACCTATAAACTCCCATAAAAAAATACCAATAAAGTAACCAAAAACCCCGCCTAGTACAGAAAAGAAAGTTGCAATGACTCCTATTCTAATCCATTTTTTAGGCCTTGATAGCACCATTGGTATAAGAACCAAATCTGGGGGAATAGGAAAAAAAGAACTTTCGCAAAAAGCAATTATCCCCAATAAATATTCAGCCCCGGGCTTGGCTGATTTTCCAATGATTTTGTTGTATAGATTTTTTATCATTATATTCCAAATAGCCTGCTGATAATAAATTGGTAATTTAAAAACAATTATGCTACTAACACTACTACTAGTAAACTACGATTAAGGTTTTTTTATGTATTATTTTAGAGTTTTTATTTATACTTTCTTTTTAGTGATACTTTTAAATAATTTATCATATGCGGGTCCTTTTTCTGACTTCAAGGCATCTGCAGTTCTGTCAGAAGAATTAACTTCTAGTCCCACACATAAGCTCAATACTCCTAATTCTGACAGTTTGGAACAAGCTATAAACTTACTAGATCCTGAAAAATCTATAATGTGGCCAGAATTAAGTAAGATGTTTTTGGGAGAGCAAGCCAACATTATTTTTGAAGATCGCGTGAAAGTTATTATGCAGGATCATGTAGAAGAACCACATGAGGTTCCATTGATAGTTAAGATACCTGATTATTTGCATGACTTTAAAGAATTTATTTTGTTAATCGAAAACAATCCTATTCAACAGGTTATAAATTTAAAACCTTTCAGGCAAATAGAATCTATAGGTATGAATGTTAGATTGGAAAACGATACGCCTGTAAGAGCGGCGGTTAAAGACACGAATGGGATTTGGCATGTGGGATCAAAGATGGTTTTTGTATTGAGTCCAGGAGGATGTTCTTCTCCATCGTGTGACCCTACAGAAGAAATTTGTGATCCAGGTGAGATAGGAAATCTTGCATTAAAAAATTATGATAGAGAAGCGGGAGCAGGAAGATTAAAAATTAAAATTATTCATCCTATGGATACGGGTTTTGTTACTTCACCTGAAGGCGAAATTATACCTGAGTATTTTATAAGCTCAATATCCGTGAATGATGCAAAGGGACCTATAGCTGAACTAGAAACTTATGCAGCCTTATCTTCTGACCCAGTTATTTTACTTGATCTTCCAGAGCAAGGACAAAGTATTAGGGTAAAAGTAAAAGATACTCATGGTTTAGAATTTTTTAGTTTTAAAAATAGCAATGTAATGTAATGAAATTTTTTTTTTAGTTATATCATTTTATTTTTTCTCTATCTCTTATAGTTATTCTGATTATGATTTAGATTTTATGGAAGTCTATCCAGGAGTTTTTGTTCATTTGGGAGCTAATGAACGACCTAATAAAGCAAATGGCTGGGCAATAAGCAATACTGGTTTTATTATTGGAAAAGATTCTGTTGCAGTGATAGATTCTGGGCCAAGTTATCAGTATGCATTGGAAAAAATAAACTATATTAAAAAATTAACGAATTCTAAAATTAAGTATCTTATCATTACTCATCACCATCCAGATCATTCCATGGGAGTTTCAAAATTTTTAGAATTAGGTGTAGAAATAATAATTAGTAAAAAAGAATTAGAAAAATATAATAAATATGGAGAGAGATTACTTATACAAATGAAAAATTTGATAGGTGAAAAATGGTTTAAAAACACTTCAGTAGAAAAACTTAATTATTATGTAACTCAATTTCCTTTAGCTATTGATTTAGGAAACAAAAAAATAGAAGTAGAGCTTTATGAAAACGCTCACTCATCAGGAGACTTAGTTGTATTCGATAAGGATAGTAATATTTTATTCTCTGGAGATCTTGTTTTTAATCAGAGGGCTCCAACAATTCCCCATGCTAACATTCCCAAATGGATAGAATATCTGGATCAAAGTTTTAATTATGAATGGTCTAAACTTATTCCAGGTCATGGCCCAATAATTAAAAGTAAGAAAGAACTTCAACTAACAAGAAAGTGGATAGAGACTATTCATGTGATTGCCATGGAAGCAGTTGAGAACGGTCTTAGTCCAGCAGAAGTCTTAGATTTGGGTGTTCCAAATTCTTTGTCGTCAACTAAATTATCGAAAGAAACTTGGAATAGAGATATTCCTGTTTTAATGAGGAAATATGAAAAAAATAATTAATTTGAATCTTTTTTAGTACTAGATTATTAATTATGTAGTTTTGTTATGCCACTGTGGCGGAATTGGTAGACGCGATGGATTCAAAATCCATTTGGGGCAACTCAGTGTCGGTTCGAGTCCGACCAGTGGTACCA
>CAZUXH010000013.1:0-1381 GCA_964624655.1 uncultured Rhodospirillaceae bacterium
TTCAGGAATAGTAGATGGTGCTGCAGCGGTCTTGATTGGAAACAAAGAAATAGGTAAAAAGTATTCTCTGAAACCACGAGCCAGAATTTGTTCTTTTGCATCTATAGGTTCTGAACCAACAATTATGCTTACAGGACCAGCAGATTCTGCAGAAAAAGCTCTTAAAAGAGCAAAAATGAGTGTTAATGATATTGACCTATTTGAGATGAATGAAGCATTTGCCGCAGTAGTTCTTAGATTTATGGATACCCTTAACATTGACCATTCTAAAGTCAATGTTAATGGAGGAGCCATTGCTATGGGACATCCTCTCGGGGCCACAGGTGCTATGATTATGGGAACAATCCTTGATGAATTAGAAAGAAGAGATCTTTCAACTGGTCTAGTTACACTCTGTGTCGGCGCTGGCATGGGAACAGCTACTATAATTTAACGTTTATAAACAATAATGAAAATCTATAATTTTAATTTTAGAATAGAGAGTAAAGGGATTTGTATTCTCTCAATGGATAATCAGGATTCAGAGGCAAACAATATAAACAAAAATGTCATTGAAGAGTTTTTTTATTTAGTTAATAAAATTAAAGCCGACGAAAAAATTCGCGGAGTTATAATAAATTCTCTTAAAAAAGATTTTCATTTTGGTTACGACTTTAAAGAGTTAATTAAAATTAATAATTCAAAAGTAATCTTAAATATGATTTTTAAATTAAATCAGACACTGAGATCTTTAGAAAATTCTGGTAAAAAAGTAATTATTATTCATAAAGGCAGAACTGCTTCAGGTGGCTTAGAGTTGGCTTTGTGTGGACATTATAGAATTGCATCGAATGACTCAGATACAATATTTGCTTTAAATGATCTAGATATAGGTGTTTCTATGGGAATGGGTGGATCACAAAGGTTGCCCAGACTACTTGGAATAAATAAAACTATGGATCTTATTCTTAATAAAAAAATACTTACAGCTTCTGAAGCTCTAGATTTAAAATTGATTGATGAATTGATAGATGAAGATAAACTTATAAATAAAGCAAAAGAATTAATAAATAGTAAAATAACAACCATTAAAACGTGGGATGATAAAACTAAAAAATTAAATATAGCTAAACCATACGATGAAAAAAATATTGGCTTATTTATTGGTACAATTGCAAAATCTCATTCTATAACTAAAAATCATTATCCAGCAGTCAAAACTTTTTTAAGCTGCATTTTTGAAGGTTTAAACTGTAATATTGACTCTGGTCTAAAAATAGAATCTAGATACTTCGTTTGGCTATTAAATCATAAAGAAACAAGAGCAATGATAAATACCTTATTTCTTAATAAACCAAAAACAAGTATTCAAAATAAAAACATTTAATATTTAAATATTATG
>CAZUXH010000013.1:1391-24523 GCA_964624655.1 uncultured Rhodospirillaceae bacterium
GAATAAGACTATTACTAAAAGGAATTTCCCCTGCACTAATTGAAAATGCTGGGAAAAGACTAGGGTTTAATGATGGCCCTTTAGCTACCGCAGATAATATCGGACTTAGTAATATCATCGATAGATTAGACTCTTCAGATGCAAATGTTACTGCTCTCATTGGATTACTGGAAAAGAAAAATCGAAAAGGTAAAATTAATAATGCCGGATTTTTTGACTATTATTTAAAGAAAAAAATTAAAATATGGGAAGGTTTAGAAGAACTTATTGCTTTATCTAAAAATCAGCCTGATGTTTCTGCAATAGAAACTCAACTTTTATTCTTATTGATTAATGAATTTAGTCGTTTAGCAGACAATTTTCTACATAATATCAAAATTGAAGAACAAGATTATTTTTCAATTAAAAAATGTAATTTTCCAGCTTGGACGGGTGGTCCATATAGGTGGATAAAAGATTATGGAGTGAAAAACTTTATAAGTAAAAGTAATAATTTTGCAGAAAATTTAGGTCATAGATTTATTCCCTCTGAAAAAATACTAAAACTATAAAATAACTAATCTGGTACAAAATTTAAAACAACAGAATTAATACAATATCTTAAACCAGTGGGCTCAGGGCCATCATCAAAAACATGACCCAAATGTGCTTCACATTGAGCACATTTAACTTCATTTCTAATCATTCCATGACTTTCATCTACATGTTCACTAACGGCTTCTTTAGAAAAAGTAGTATAGAAAGAAGGCCATCCAGAACCGCTTTCAAACTTTTCTTTAGATTGAAATAATTTATTATCACAACAAATACATAGATATACCCCAGAACGTTTTTCATAATTAAGAGATCCCGAGAATGGCATTTCTGTCGAACCCTCTATCGCCACCGAATATTGCTCCTTGCTTAATTTATTTTTTTTAATATTTTTTAACAAATCTCTCTATTTCCTAATTTATTATTTAAAAATAATATATAATATAGAGCACTATAATATATAATATAAGTTTATAAACGAAAATTTTAAGGAAACAAATATGCTAAATTTAAATTCTATCGATGAACTAAGGGATTATATAGGAAAAGCAACGGGTAGTAGCCCTTGGATTGCAGTTACGCAAGAAAGAATAAATAAATTTGCTAAGGCAACCGAAGATTATCAATGGATACATCTAGATGAATCTAGAGCGAAAGATGGTCCTTTTGGGACAACTATTGCTCATGGATTCCTTACTTTATCACTCGCTCCCTGGATGAGCTACAATACTTATGAAATTAAAAATATAGCGCACAGTGTAAATTATGGTTTGGATAGGGTAAGATTTTTATCTCCTGTAAAAGCTGGTTCTAAAGTACGAGGAAATTATAAATTATTAGAAGTAGAAGAGTTTAAAGGGAATGGATTCAAAATAAAAAATGAACTTAGTATAGAAATAGAAAATGAAGAAAGGCCAGCATGTGTTGCTGAAACTTTAGGAGTAATCTACCCTAAATAATAATAACTAGGGGTAAAGATATTCTTTCTTCCACTCATCTTTATACGCTGTAAATAGAATTCTCTCATGAAGTCTAGAGGCTCTAGACTTCCAAAACTCTATTTTTTCAGGAACAACTATTTTTCCTGACCAAAAATGTGGTCTAGCAACTTCTTTGTTACCTATTCTTTCCTTTTCTCTATTAAACTCTTGATCCAATTTAGATAATCCAGTGGAAAGAAAACTTGATTGTTTGCTTACCCATGCTCCTATTTGACTCTCTCTATCTCTCGATTTAAAGTAATTATCTGCTTCCGAATTTGGAATATCTATTACTGGGCCTTCGACCCGAACTTGTTTCCCAGTTGATTTCCAATGAAAACATAAAGCTGCTTTCACATTCCTGCTCAAATCTTGTGCCTTTCTGCTATTGAGATTTGTATAAAATGAGAACCCTCTGTTGTCAAAAGTCTTTATTAAAACCATTCTTGCCGAAGGGTAACCCAAAGAATCTGCAGTGGCTAGACAACAAGCATTAGGGTTATTTATCTCTTTTTCTTTAGCTTCCAAGTACCATTGTTCAAAAATTTTTATAGGATCTATAACATTATTTTGGATATTCATTTTAACCTTTATACTTAATAGACATTTTTATTTAACAAAATAGCTTACTTTTGGATAAATTATTATATATATTATTATAAACTTATGATGCCTATTATAAAATTAGTAAATATCTAAGAATTATATTATATCACGGATAATATTTATCATAGTTGAATGAGAATTAAATGACAGAAAAAAAAAATACTCAAAATAATAATCTAATGAAAGACAAACTAGGCGTTATTATGGGTCTCGCCAATGAAAGATCTCTAGCATGGGGTATTGCAGAAAGTCTTTACGCAAGCCAAGCCAATATTATACTCACATATCAAGGAGAAGTTTTAGGTAAAAGAGTGAAGCCATTATCACAAAAAATTAATTCTCCAGCAATATTTGAATGTGATGTATCTGACGAAACATCTATTCAACACACTTTCGAGACAATAGAAAAAGAATATGGAAAAATTGATTTCTTAGTTCATGCTATAGCATTTTCAGACAAAGAACAGCTTAAGGGAAAATATATCGACACATCTAAAGATAATTTTTTAAAAACCATGGAAATTTCTTGTTATTCCTTTACTGCTGTTGCCAGAGCGGCAGCAAAAATTATGAATCCAAAGGGTAGCATGATTACTTTATCTTATTTGGGAGCAGAAAAAGTAATACCTCATTATAATGTTATGGGCGTCGCTAAGGCTGCTTTAGAATCTAGCGTTCGTTACTTGGCAGCTGACTTAGGCAATAATGATATTCGAGTTAATGCCATTTCAGCAGGACCAATAAAAACTTTAGCGGCCTCAGGCATAGGTGACTTTAGATATATATTGAAATGGAATGAATATAATGCGCCTCTAAAAAGAAATATTACACTCGAAGATGTTGGAAATGCATCTTTATTTTTACTGTCAAATCTAGGATCAGGAACTTCAGGAGAGGTCTTGCATGTAGATTGCGGATATCACTTAGTGGGAATGAAATCCCCAGATGCTCCTGATATTTCGGTAGTGTAAAATGAGCAGCAATTCATTTGGTAAAATTTTTAAGTTTACTACCTATGGTGAAAGTCATGGTCCAAAGATAGGATGTGTTATAGACGGAGTGCCTCCGGGTATATCCTTAAGAGAAAAGGATATCCAAGTTGATCTAGATAAAAGAAAGCCTGGTTCATCTAAGTTTGTATCACAAAGAAAAGAATCAGATTCAGTTGAAATTATGTCCGGCGTATTTAAAGGTAAAACTACAGGCACACCCATTGCTCTTGATATAAAAAATGAAGACCAACGTTCTAAAGATTATGATAGCATAAAAGATATATTTAGACCCGCTCATGCTGACTTTACCTATCAAAAAAAATATGGAATTCGAGATTACAGATGTGGCGGAAGAGCTTCTGCACGCGAAACTGCTATGCGTGTAGCGGCTGGAGCTGTAGCAAAAAAAACCTTAGCACACATAATGAATAAAAAAGTAATAATTAGAGGAGCAGTCATCCAAATAGGATCATTAAAAATAAATAGAAAAAATTGGGACTGGAAACAGGTCAAAAAGAATGATTTCTTTTGTCCTGATTTGTTAAGCGTCAAAAAATGGATATCACATCTGGAAAAAATAAGAAAAGCAGGACTATCATGCGGTGCAATAATAGAAATTCAAGCTAGTAATATACCTGTAGGGATTGGAGAACCAATATATGACAAATTAGATGCTAATATTGCTAGTGCACTAATGAGTATAAATGCAGTAAAAGGTGTAGAAATAGGAGACGGATTTTCGGTAGTAAACCTTACCGGTGAAACCAATGCAGATGAAATTATTTTGGATAAAAACAAAAAACCTAAATTTAGCTCTAACCATGCAGGAGGTATACTTGGAGGAATATCAAGTGGGCAAGATATTATCAGTCGCTTTGTCGTTAAACCCACTAGTTCTATTCTAAAACCCGTAAAAACTATTGATAAAAATAACAAACCTAAAAACATAATAACTAAAGGCAGACACGACCCCTGTGTTGGCATTAGAGCAGTACCCATAGGAGAGGCAATGATTGCTTGTGTTTTAGCCGATCATGTTATGCAGCATATTGCCATATCTAAAAAATTAATTATCAAGGACTAAAACAAATGAATAAAAAAGAAAGTAAAGATTATTTATGGGATCTAGAAATAGTTCCACAATTTGACCTTTTAGATGAGGAGATGAAAAATTATATCAAGGTCTGCAAAGATAAATTAGGATTGGTGCCAAATGTTATAAATGCTAATGCCTCTGATAATAAAAGATTAAAAACTTTTGTAAATTTTTATAATCGATTGATGCTGGATGAAGGATTTCTAACTAAGTTAGAAAGAGAGATGATTGCGGTTGTTGTTTCTAGCATAAATAAGTGCTTTTATTGCCTCGTAGCCCATGGATCTTCTTTAAGAAAGCTCTCGAAGGATCCAATACTAGGTGAGGAAATAGCTATGAATTATCGAGCATCTCGTATTTCAAAAAGACATAAAATTATGCTTGATTTTTGTGCAAAACTTACAGAGTTTCCTGATAAAATTGAGGATTCGGACAGAAAAAAATTAAGACAGGAAAAGTTCTCAGATGGAGAAATTCTTGAAATTTCAGAAGTAACTGCTTTTTTTAATATGTCAAATAGAATTGCTCTCGCAACGGATATGAGGCCTAATGATGAGTACCACAAAATGAATAGATAATATTTTATTTTTTTGCATGTATTAAATATTCCACATTTCCTTTTGCTCCTCTTATAGGACTTTCGGTAAAATTTTTAACCCTCCATTTTATTTCATTTTCCAACCAAAATATTATTTCTTCGCAACATTTTTTTCTTATAGATTCATTCCTTACTATACCTCCTTTGTCAACATTTGCCCGTCCTACTTCAAATTGTGGTTTTATTAAAGCAATTAATTGTGCTTTTGCAGAAGTAAGCGTTAAAGGAGAAATAAGTATTTTTTTTAAACTAATAAAACTAACATCACATACTATCAAATCTAACTTTTGAGGAATACTTTCTTCAGTTAAATAACGTGCATTTGTTCTTTCAAGTAAAGTAATTTTTGGATTAAGTCTTAATTGAGAATCCAATTGACCATATCCAACATCAACTGCATAAATTTTTTTAATTCCCTTCTCAAGCAAGACATGTGTAAATCCCCCCGTAGAGCACCCTATATCTAAAGCTACCAAATTATTTACAGAAATATTAAAATATCTTAACCCATGATCTAACTTTACCCCTCCTCTTGAGACCCAATTATGTAATTTATTTTTGATTTCTATTTTGGATTCTTCTGAGAAGTAATGTCCTGGCTTATCTTGAATTTTTTCTTCTACCAGAACTTTACCAGACATAATAATAGACTTAGCTAAAGATTTTGAAGTAGCTAGGCCTTTTAAGACTAATAAATCATCCAAACGCACATGATTTTTTTTCATAAACTTCTATCTATTATATATTTTGATAAGGCTATCAATCTATCGGATTTATTACGGTAATGTGACAATACTTCTATTGACTCTTCTATATATTTTTTGGCCATCAGTCTTGATTTTTTAATTCCCAATAAATCTACCAAAGTTATTTTTCCTTGTTCTCTATCTTTTCTAGTTTTTTTTCCTACTATTTTTTCATCTCCTATGACATCTAATATGTCATCTATTATCTGAAATGATCTTCCTAGTCTATCCCCAATAAAAATCATATTCTTAAAGTCTTTTTTAGAAGCTGCTCCTAATATAGCCCCAAAAGCACTACTACAAATAAATAATTCGCCGGTTTTCATTTTTTGCATTCTCTTAATACTATTTAAATTTTTTCCTGTTGGATATAAGTCCAATATTTGACCGCCAACAAGACCAGCTCCACCTGCTGCACATGATAAGTATAAAATTAAATCAACGGACATTTTAGGATTTTTTTTTCCATAATTTTTTACCAATAATGAAAAAGATTCCGTTAATAAACTATCCCCAGTTAGTATAGCTATAGCTTCATCATATTTTTTATGAAGAGTCATTTTTCCTCTTCTGAAATCATCATTATCCATTGAAGGAAGATCATCATGAATTAGAGAATATGTGTGTATCATTTCAATCGCAACTGCGGCTGCAATAGATTTGTCAAAGCCAGCTCCAAATAAACTTGCAATTTCACATACAATAAAAGGCCTAATTCTTTTTCCACCAGTCTTATTTATATAAGAAATACTATTTTTTAATTTTTGAGGAAAAGTTGGTATTTTTGACCATTTTTCTAAATGTTTATCAAACTTAGTGCAAAAACTGTTTAAGCTTTCTATAAAATCCTTATTTTCCAAATAAATTATTCCTTACTTATTTCTATTGGACTTGCAGTTATCTCTCCATCATCTCCTACTTCAATTTTTTCAATACGGTCTTGAGCTTCCTTCAATTTTTTTTCACAGTGTTTTTTTAGTTTTGTTCCTATTTCATATGCCTCAACGGCTTTCTCTAAATCCATAGTTCCCGAATCTAATTCCTCAACTATTTTTTCTAATTCCTTAAGAGAATCTTCAAAACTTAAATTATTCAAATCTTCTTTTTTTAATATTTTATTTGTCATAAATAATGCCTTATTTTATTTAAAATATATTTAATTTATAAATATAGCACATTTGCTTGTAAAATATTAATTTTTATAGGACTATCTCCAACTTAATATCTATAAATAATTATTTCGGAAGTATTTAATTAATAGGAGTAAAATTTTTGAGATCTATATTTTTACAAATTATGATAGTAGCATTTTTGGGTATCAGCTCCTGGTATGTTTGGGAAAATTGGGGAACTATAATAGGAAACAATGCTTCCGATGCAAATTCAAAAAAATCTGATAGACCCCCTACTGCTGTAGATGCAGGGACTGTAAGGAAAGACAACATTATTGTTAACCTTGAAGTTGTGGGAAATTTGAAAGCCTCAAATGCAGTAGAGATTACCACTGAAAGCAGCGGGATTATAAAAAGCATTGAATTTATTGAAGGAGAAATTGTTCAAAAAGATCAAACTTTACTTATTCTAGATTATAAAATTGAACAAGCAAAATTAGATAATGCTATAGCACAAACTAGCCTAAATAAATTAGAACTAAATAGATTAGAAAAAATAAAAGATTCTCCTTCATTTGAAGTGGAGGCTGCTAGAGCATTTCTTGCTAATTCTCAAGCCCTTAGAGATTTAAATCATTTAGAGCTTTCCAGATTAGAAGAAATTAAAGATCTACCCTCGTTTGAAGTTGAAGCTGCTAAAGCTGCTCTAGAAAATGCCAAAGCAATTACAAATTTAAATAAATTTAAACTTGATAGATTAGAAAGTTTAAAAACTTCTCCTGCTTTTAATGTCTCAAAGTTTGAGGATTTAAAAAATGAAATGGTTGCCTTAAAAGCCAATGTTGCGATGGCTGAGGCTAATCTAAACATTGCGATACAAAACGAAAAACTAGCAAACTATAAAGCTAGATATGAAGATCTAAAAAGCAAAAATATAGCCTTAATAGCCAATGTTGCAATGGCTAAGGCTAAACTAAATATTACTCTACAAAATGATAAATTAACAAACTATAATGCAAGATATGAAGATATTCAAAGTAAAGTAAATGCTTTACTAGCTAATGAAGAAATTGCAAGAGCTAACTTAAGAAAAAAAATAATAAAGGCCCCTTTTAATGGAATCGTGGGACTGAAAAAAATCAGTGAAGGGGAATATTTAGAACCAGGAGAAGTAGCTACAACATTGGATGCTATAAATCCCATTGAGTTAGATTTTGAAGTACCTGAATCAGCAATATCTACCCTTGGTCTTCAAACAGAAATCACCGCATATACTAGGGCCTGGGGAGAAGAATCTTTTATTGGAAAAATAAAGTCTATTGATAGTCGCGTGAGTAAAGAATCAAGATCTATAACAGTTAGAGCAGAAATAGAAAATTCTAGGCAAAAGTTAAAACCAGGAATGTTCATGATAGTTAAACTTCCTATATTTAATAGAGAAAATGCTATTATTGTTCCTGAAGAAGCAATTATTAGCGATGGAACCCAAAGAACGGTTTATGTTATAGAAGATGGAATAGCTAAAGCTCAAAACGTTAAGCTAGGTGAAAGACTATTAGGGGAAGTAGAGGTTACAGAAGGTCTTAGTGAAAACTCTAAAGTAATAATTGGAGGAATACAAAAAGTAAGAGATGGCAGTAAGGTAACAATTAGAAATAAAGAAATAAATCAGTAAACAAAATTATAGGCAATCTATGAAAGATCAAAATCAAACACATCAAAGAACTCTTATATTATCCGATATTGCTATTAAAAGACCAGTATTTGCAGCAGTTATAAGTCTAATTTTGGTGATATTTGGAATATCTTCTATGAAAGAACTAGCCATAAGAGAATATCCAGACATAGATGCACCTGTAGTATCAGTTATTACACTATACAAGGGTGCTCCTGCTACTATTATAGAAAGCCAAGTTACTCAAATTATTGAAGAATCGGTCAGTGGAATAGAAGGTGTAAAACAAATTACCTCTAAAAGTAGAGAAGAAAGATCTGAGGTAACTATAGAATTTATCGTTTCCAGAAATATTGATGACGCGGCAAGTGATGTGCGTGATAAAGTAGCCGCCAATGTTGGAAATTTACCCCTAGATACTGAAACCCCAATCGTAATGAAGACAGAAGCTGACGCAAGTCCTTTTATTTGGATCGGTATGCGCAGTAAAGAATGGAATGCAATACAACTCAGTGATTATGCTGACAGATACCTTGTTGATATATTTTCTGTAGTTCCAGGAGTCGCGAAAGTTATGATTGGTGGGGAACGCAAACCTGCAATGAGAATTTGGTTAAACCGACGATCAATGGCCGCTCTTGGAATTACAGTTAATGATGTAGAAGATGCCCTAAAAAAGCAAAATATAGAATTACCTTCAGGAAGGGTAGAATCTAATAGAAGAGAATTCGCAGTTAGAACAGACTCGGGTTTAATTACCGAAAGTCAATTTGAAAATATAATAATAGAGCAGAGGTCAGATTATCTTATTAGACTAAGTGATATAGCTGAAGTTAAACTGGGAACAGAAGAAGAAAGATATGAGGTAAGAGCCAACGGTGAGCCGGCTATAGGTCTTGGTGTAATAAAGCAATCAAAAGCAAATGAGCTAGAAATATCCAATGGATTAAGAAGCAAGCTTAATGAAATAAATAATAATTTACCTGAACAAATAGAATTGTTTATAGCTTATGATAGATCCAGATTTGTAGATGCATCAATAAAAGAAGTTTTTAAGGCACTAAGCATAGCTATGTGTCTAGTAATTGCAGTAATATTTCTATTTTTAAGATCTTTTTGGGCCACCCTTATACCTGCAATAGCAATCCCTGTATCACTAGTGGCATCATTTATAATATTAGATATATTTGGTTTTTCTATAAACGTTCTAACTTTATTAGCATACGTTTTAGCCGTTGGACTCGTAGTAGACGATGCAATAGTAGTTTTAGAAAACATTCACAGAAGAGTAGAAAATAAAGAACCAGTTCTTCTAGCAGCTTACAGAGGATCTCGCCAAATTGGATTTGCAGTTATAGCTACTACTTTATCTCTGATTGCTGTATTTATCCCTATATCTATGATGAGTGGAAATACTGGACGGTTATTTAGTGAATTTGGAATTTCCATAGCTGGTGCCGTCTTTTTTTCAAGTATAGTTGCACTAACTCTTACCCCTATGATGTGTTCCAAAATACTTAAAGAAAAAAAGTCAAATAATTTTCTTTTTAGAATTTCTGAAAGAGGGTTTATAGCTTTAAATAAAGGTTATTCTTGGATACTCAATAAATCTCTTTCTTTTCCAATAATAATTCTCTCAATAGCTATAGCCTTTTCTGCTGTTTCTTATACTCTTTACGAAAAAGTTCCCAAAGAATTTGCTCCTACTGAAGACAGGGGTGTGTTTTTAGTTGTTTTAATGGCACCTGAGGGTGCTACTCTAAATTATACGAGAGATTATTTGCTTGAAGTGGAAGATGAATTGTCTTCTATCGGCCCCGCTGGCTCAGATGAAATTGATACTCTATTTGGAGTTTTGGCTCCAGGCTTAAGTCGCCCTAGCCCTGTAAATTTTGCAATTGCTTTTGTAGTACTTCAGCCTTGGCAAAAAAGGTCAAGAAGTCAGCAAGAAATAGTTAAGGAGTTTTTTCCTAAACTGCTCGGAATACCAGGGGCTAATGTTTTTGCAATTAATCCTCCTAGCTTGAATCAACCCGGCAGAAAATCTCCAGTTCAATT
Organism: uncultured Rhodospirillaceae bacterium; assembly: GCA_964624655.1. Classification (GTDB taxonomy): domain Bacteria; phylum Pseudomonadota; class Alphaproteobacteria; order TMED109; family TMED109; genus CAZUXH01. Next base: position 11,789 of record CAZUXH010000013.1, read on the forward strand.
TGTAATAGGAGGACCTAGCTATGAAACTCTTAAAGATTGGAGCAAAACTATAATAGAAAAAGCAAAAGAAGAAAACTCTCTGCTATTGAGTATTGATTCAGATTATAAAGAAACAAAGCCGGAACTAAAAGTTGATATTGATAGAGATCGTTCCGCCACTATGGAGGTTCCAATATCTGATATAGGTAGAACTTTAGAAACAATGCTTGGTTCTCGTTTCGTAACAACTTTTAATGATCGGGGAGTACAATATAACGTTGTACTTCAAGCAAGGAATGAAGACAGAGTTACTCCAACAGATCTTGAAAACATATATTTAAGGAATGAAAAAAATGATCTAATCCCTCTTAACAATCTTATTACTACTAGAGAAACTGCAGCCCCTAAAGAATTAAATAGATTTGACAGGATGAGAGCCGTTACAATTTCAGCTTCTCTAGGGCCTGGTTATAGTTTAGGTCAAGCACTTGATTACTTAGATAATTTAGCTAAAACATCATTACCTCCAGAAGCAAGAATTGCTTACGCAGGACAATCCCGAGAATTTAGGGATTCATCTAGCTCACTTGCAATAACTTTTGCTCTAGCTTTGCTAGTTGTGTTTTTGGTATTAGCCGCACAATTTGAGAGTTTTATTCACCCTTTTATTATTTTACTATCTGTACCCTTAGCCATTACTGGGGCCTTATCTACTCTGTACCTTACAGGAATTACTTTAAATGTTTATAGTCAAATAGGCTTGGTAATGTTAATCGGATTAGTGGCTAAAAATGCAATATTGATTGTAGAATTTGCAAACCAACTTCGTGAACAAGGAAGAACTGTCAAAGAAGCTGTAACTGAATCTTCCATTGCAAGATTAAGACCTATTCTTATGACAACCATAGCAACTGTTTTAGGAGCTATGCCTCTTGCTTTAGCCACTGGAGCAGGCGCAGAAAGCAGGGCCTCAATAGGTTGGGTAATAGTAGGAGGAGTAACTTTCTCCACTATTTTAAGCTTATTTATAGTTCCAGCTTTGTATAATTTACTAGCGAGATTTACAAAACCTTCTAGTCATGTAGCTGATAGATTGAGAAACTTAGAAAACGAAAATAAAACTAATCAACAAACACAAATGGCAGAATAATAAATGATAAAAATAGGATCAGTAGAATCTATAAAAGCTGATTTTATAATTATAGGAGCAGGAATAGCAGGATCTTCTGCGGCATATAGATTGTCAAAACACGGAAAAGTAGTGTTATTAGAAAAAGAATCTTCCCCCAGTTATCACACAACAGGAAGGTCTGCTGCATTCTTTACAGAAAATTATGGAAATAAAAATGTCAGAGCAATTACTAGAGCTAGTAAAGAATTTTTAGAAAATCCTCCAAAGTGCTTTGGAAATAATAAACTATTATTAAATTCGGGTGGATCTTTTTTTATTGCTAATAAAAACCAAGGAGACAGTTTTGAAAAAGAACTAAAAATAGCACACTCAAATAGAGCAAATATCTTTGAAATTTCTTGCTCAGAGGCAATAAAAAAAGTTTCAATTTTAAAAAAAAATTACATACACAGAGTTTTAGTAGAGCCAGAAGCAAAAGCGATGGACGTAGACTTAATTCATCAGGGATTCTTAAGAGGTTTTAAAAATAATAATGGACAAATGATTTTAAATTCTGAAGTAACCAAAATAAATAAAACAAATGATCTTTGGGAAATTACCACAAATAAAGCGGTTTATTCTGCTAAAAATATTGTAAATGCTGCAGGAGCATGGGGTGACGAAATAGGAAAATTAGCTAAATGTAACCCCATTGGCTTAAAACCCAAAAGAAGAACTATAATTATATTTGAACCTCAAAAGAAAGTAAAAATGTTAAATTGGCCCGTAGGAATTGAGATAGAAGATAATTTTTATTTTAAACCTGAATCTGGAAAAGTTCTTGCCTCTCCATCAGACGAAACAGATAGCATTCCTTGCGATTCTCAACCTGAAGATCTTGATATTGCACTTACAGTTGATAGAATAGAAAAGGCCACTGAATTTAAAATAAAAACAATTGATCACAAATGGGCAGGTTTAAGGTCTTTTCTTCCAAATAGGACTCCCTCTGCATTTGAAGACCCTGTCCAAAAGGGTTTTTATTGGCTAGTTGGACAAGGAGGTTATGGTATAATGACTTCTCCAGCTATTTCAGAAATAATAGAATGTATAATTATGGGAAAAAAGTGGCCCAAATATTTAGAAAATGAATCAATTTTTCCCCATTCTCTAAACCCTCTAATCAACTAAATAATTACCTTACGGTTGAGTCAATTTGATCTCTATACGTCTATTTCTTCTATAGGAAGCCTCATCAATGCTTTCAGTTAAGGGTTGAAATTCGGCAAAACCAGCAACCGATATTTTAGCAGCAGATAAACCTTCTATCATAAAAACTTTAGCCACAGAAATCGCCCTTGCCGTACTTAATTCCCAATTAGACGGGAAACGAACAGTCTTTATAGGCCTTGGATCTGTATGGCCTTGGATTTGGATAACCCATGGAATATCTTGTGGAATTTTTCTAGTAATATCTAATAAAATTCTAGATAATTTTGAAAGTTCTGCTAATCCCTCTTCTCCAAGGTCAGCTGAACCAGAATCAAATAAAACTTCAGATTGAAAAATAAATCTATCTCCTACAATTTCTATATCAGTTCTATCTCCTAAAATAGCCCTTAGTCTTCCAAAGAATTCAGATTTATATCTATTAAGTTCACCTACTTTTACAGCTAAGGCTGTATTTAATTTTTTTCCTAAATCTACAATTTGTATATTTTTTATTTCAATTTCTTTCTCTGTGTCATCTAATATTTTTTGTATTACAGCCAATTGATTTCTTAAACTAGCAATTTGTGAATTCAATAAAACGACCTGTTTTTTTGCTGCCTCGGACAATTTTAATTCATCTTCAGCATTTACCAACTTTACTTTGGTGGCATTTAGTGTAGCTAGCAATTCATCTAAGGACTCTTGTAATTCTTGATTTTCGCCGGCTTGTATAACAGCCTTTAGCTCTGCCTCTTGCAAAAGAACAGATAATTCTTGATTTTTATCTTGTAGATCTTTGCTTTCAACGCCAAACAAATCAGCCTCATTATTAGCTTGAGTAAGTTGTCTGTTTAGTTGAGAAATTGTATCTGATAAATCTCTATTTTCTCTTCTTTCTAATGATAATAATTCTGATAACTGGTTAATTTGACTATTTAGGCCTTGCAAAACATCTTCTTTATTAGAAAGTAATTTAGATAATACAGATTCAGAAAATAAAAATAGTCCTAAAAGAAAAATTAACACTAATAATAAAGTTGAAATAGCATCCACAAACCCTGGCCATATGTCTGCTGAATTTCTATTTTTAGTTCTTGTTCTAATCAACTAAATCAGCCTTTTTTTGTAGATATATTTTTATTTTTAGACTTTTCATTTGCTTGGATATTACTAAGGTTTTTATTAGAGCCTGAAGAAACTTTATCCATAGTAACGGCAAAAGTTTTTGCTAAAATTTTAATCTCTGCTCTTAAATCAGATGTTAACCGCTTATTACCCTGACTAATCTCTTCAATTAATCGTGCCATTGAAATATCTAAATTCCTTATATGATCTTTAGTAGCCTCATCCATTCCACCAGAAGAGTTTTGCATAATTTTTTGATTATTTTTAATTTGGTCAGCTACTGCACTCATTTTCTCTGCAAGTATAGTAAAATTATCAGAAAAATTTTTTCTTTCATCTTCTCCTCTTCCTATAGTGCGTTGCAAGGCATCTATACTTTCGGCTGATTGCTCCAATAAAGCTTGAACATAAACAGGTACTCCTTCATCTTCCTGAGCAACCGATCCAGAACCAACCGTCCGAGACGTTGTTATCAAGCTCATGGAAGAAAGCCATTCTTCCACATCATTGTAAAATTGATTTTGGGCCTGAGAAGCTTGTAAATCTAAAAAACCTAATATTAATGAACCAGATAACCCAAAAAGAGATGATGAAAATGCCGTACCCATTCCATTTAGTGGCTCCTTTAAACCCTCTTTTAAAGAGAGAAACATAGTAGACGCATCATCATCATTAATACCCAAAGAACTGATGACTGATCCCACCGAATCTATAGTTATTAGTAAACCCCAAAAAGTACCCAATAAACCTAAAAAAACTAACAACCCAATCATATATCTAGAAATTTCTCTACTTTCATCTAATCTTAAATTTAAGCTATCCAATAATGACCTCATAGCTATAGAAGACATAGCAGGTCTACCTTTGTGCTCTTCTAACATGCTAGAAATTGAAGCTAGTAAAATAAGCTTCTCATTTTTTAGAGTTGATGAAAGACCTTTTGTTCTAGATCTTTTATAAGATTCTATCCAAGATATCTCGGGCTTTAGTATAAATACCCTTCGAAAAATTATAATTATCCCAATAACTAAAACAAACAGTATTAAACCATTAAGCATGGGATTGGTGAAAAAAGCTTCTAAAAGCTGATTTACCAAAAAAAATCCAATTATCATGGTAACTACGACAAAAACTGCCATTCTTTGAATAAATCTAATAGGGCTATTCATTGATTTCACCAATTCTTATCATTAAGCATAAAATTACATATTATATTACGCTAGTTATAAATTATTACAAAAATAGCATATAGTGTTATTAGCTGGCTAATACTTTTTGAAGCGCAAAGACCACATTTGGATTTCCCGCAATAATATTTCCAGTATCAAGCGGATTCTCATTTTTATCAATTCCAGAAATAATTCCTCCTGCTTCTTTGACTATAATAGTCCCTGCTGCAATATCCCAAATGCTTAAACCTTCTTCCCAAAATCCATCTACTCGGCCTGAAGCTACTTGGCATAAATCTAGGGAGGCAGCACCAAATCGTCTAAGACCCGCTACCTTATTCATCACATTAGATTGCATTTTTAAATGCTTTTTATGATTACCTCTTCCTAAAAATGGAATACCTAACGCAATAACTGAATTTTCTAAGTTCTTTCTTCCCGATACTCTCAATCTTTTATCATTAAGAAAAGCCCCACTTCCTTCCTCTGCCCAGTATAGTTCATTTAAAATAGGATTATAAACGATACCTGCAGCCATTTTTTGTTTAATCCTTAAGCCAATTGATATGGAAAAATAAGGTAAACCATGCATAAAGTTTAAGGTCCCATCTATGGGATCAATAATCCAAATGTTTTCAGCATCTAATTTTTCTGATTGGCCTTCTTCCATAATAAAACCATAATCTGTCCTAGCTTTATTTAGTTCAGAATGAATAATTTCTTGAACTTTTATATCAACGTTAGTAACAAAATCATTTTGTCCTTTAACAGACACTTGTAGCTGCTCTAATTCTAAAAAATCCCTAACTATATATTTTGAAGCTTTCCTAGCAGCTCTAATCATAATAGTAATATTTGCAGAATATCTTATCATCATCACTTCTTTTAAGATTTTTGTTTACCAACATATGTACAGTCTATTGTAGAAACTATTATTTTAACTCCTGCTTCTATATGATGAGGAACCATTATTCTCAAACCATTCTTTAAAGTTGCTGGTTTATAAGAAGAAGAAGCAGTTTGTCCTTTAACTACGGCCTCAGTTTCTAAAACCTCCTCAATCACTTGTTCAGGCAAAGAAACTCCTACAGCTTTACCCTCTACTAATTCCAAGTTTACCTGCATTCCATCTTGAAGAAAAAATTTTTGGTCACCGATTAAATTTTCAGAAATCTCTATTTGTTCATAATTCTCCAGATCCATGAAAGTTAATTTATTATCAGAACCATGAAATAGAAATTGATAGGACTTAGAAATTATACTTAACTTTTCGATAACCTCATTAGCTCTAAATCTTTCATTAAGTTTAGATCCGTTTTCTAGATTGCGTAACTCCACTTGATTAAATGCTCCTCCTTTTCCAGGTTTTACAGCTTGACATTTTACAGCTCTCCAGCTAGCGCCTTGATGAAGAATAATATTACCAGATCTTATAGCATTTCCATTGATTTTCATTTTTATGACTACTCCATAATTTATAACAATCTTATACATATAAATACAAAAACAATAAAATATTTATATATATTTTAACCTTGCAAAACTCTTTCAAATTTTTTTAAAGCTGCCATATAGCCTTCTTTTGCATTCCAAATAGAATCTATAACAGCAACATAATCAGCGCCTGCTCTCACTATATTTGTACAATTATCGGCGTTTATTCCTCCTATAGCAACAGATGCGACTTCACTAATATAAGACCAATCAGAAATTAATTTTAGATCAGCTTTATATTTAGGCACTTTTGTTTTGCTATCATAAAACGCTCCAAAGGCAACATAATCAGCTCCTTTTTCTGCTGCTATCATAGCTTGATGTTTAGAATTATAGCATGAAACACCTATAATAGCATTTTTTCCCAATATAGCTCTAGCATTTTCTATACTGCCATCTTCTTCTCCAATATGAACTCCATCTGCTCCAATTTTATGTGCTAAATCGGGTCTATCATTAATTATTAATGTTACATTATGATTTTTACATAAAGTTTTTAAAATTTTCCCAGCATCAATAATTTCTTGATCTTTAGACTTTTTTAAACGTAATTGTAAAACTTTAACGACACCTGTCTGAAATATATTTTTTAATTTATTCTCAATGTTAATCTCATGGATTTGTGGGGGCGTAATTAAATATAAAAAACTCTTTAATCCATTTTTATCTAAACTCTGCAATATTTTAATCTTTGTTCTGATAAATTTTTATTATCCTATCCAACAAAATCAATGCTTCTTCTCGAGGTCTTTGAAAAGTGTTTCTTCCAATTATTGACCCATGCCCTCCCCCATCTCTAATTTGTTTTATTTCCTCAATTAAACCCTCGACGTCCTTAGCTGCACCACCAGAAAAAACGACTATCCTTTTATTGTTAAACGATGATTGAATAACATGAGCAACTCTATCCGATAATAATTCCATATTAATTTTTGAATAAATTTTCTTTGACTCTTCTTGTTCTACATGCTCAGAAGGAGGTTTCACTTTAATTATATGAGCTCCAAGTAATGCTGCCATGTGCGCAGCATAAGAACAAACATCTACAGCAGTCTCTCCTTTTTTTGTAAGGTTTCCTCCTCTAGGATAAGACCAAACAACTACTGCCAAACCTACCTCTTTAGCCTCAAGTGCTAATTCCCTTAATTCTTCCATCATTTCAAGTTGATAGTCTGAACCTGGATAAATAGTGAAACCAATAGCAGAACAACCTAATCTAAGAGCATCGTCAACAGAACCATGAATCGCTTGATCTTTTGAAGTAGACCAACTATTTGAACTATTTAGTTTTAAAATTGTGGGAATTTGTCCAGCAAACGAATCTGCACCAGCTTCAATCATTCCCAATGGAGCAGCATATGCATTTAATCCGGCATCAATAGCTAATTTGTAATGATAATGAGGATCATAGGCTTCAGGATTAGGAGCAAAAGATCTTGCTGGACCATGCTCATACCCTTGATCTACTGGTAGGATAAGCAATTTCCCAGTTCCACCCAATTTACCATTCATTAAAATTCTACATATATTTCCTTTAGTTCCAGGATTATCGCTTTCATAATTTTTTAAGATTAATTTTACTTTTCGTGTAATTTTCATAGCTTTCCTCCTTATTTATCTAATAAGACATTTACACCTGGTAAAGTTTTTCCTTCTATCCACTCTAAAAATGCCCCTCCAGCGACTGAAACATATGTAAATCCTCCTGCAGCATCAGCATTATTTAGCGCAGATATAGTATCGCCTCCACCTGCAACACTGGTTATGGTTCCAGATCTAGATAACATGGCAACAGTTAATGCACAATTTGATGTTCCTTCGTCATAAGGTGGCACCTCAAATACTCCAAGAGGGCCATTCCATAATACTGTCTTAGAATTTACTATTGCATTACAAAACAAATCAATTGTTTTAGGTCCTATATCTAAAATCATTTTATTGTTTTTAACTCTTTCTATATCAACTATTTCATTTTCAGCGTTAACTTCTAATTTATTTGCCACTACCGCGTCTAAGGGTAATAAAATATTACAGCCAAATTTTTTAGCTTTAGCAATTATTTTTTTTGCATCATTCTGCATGCTTTTTTCACAAAAAGAAGCACCAATATTTATTTTTTTTGCTAACAAAAACGTATTAGCCATTCCCCCACCTATAGCTATAGTATGCATTTTTTCAACTAAGTTTTCCATTAATTTTAATTTTGTAGAAACTTTTGAACCTCCAATTATAGCCATTACAGGGGGATTAGAATTACTTAAAACTTTCTGGAGCATATCTATCTCAAATTGAAAAGCTCTTCCTGCATAAGAGGGCAATAATTTTGTAATACCCTCAATAGAAGAGTGTTTTCTATGAGAAACAGAAAATGCATCATTTACATATAAATCCGCCACGTCAGATAATAACTTACTAAATTTTGGATCATTTTTTTCCTCTCCTGGATGAAATCTTACATTTTCTAATAGAGCAATTCCACCAGAAGGAAGGTCTTTTAATACTTTTTTAGCAACTTTTCCTATACAATCTTGCACAACTGTAATTTCTTCGGCATTCAAAATTTCAGCAATTCCATCAGATAAATTTCCTAAAGAAAATTCTTCATTATACTTTCCATTAGGTCTTCCATAATGAGATAATAGAGCTATTTTTGCACCTCTATTCGCTAGTTGCGAAATAGTAGGCAAAATTCTTTCTATTCTACTAGAATCAGCTATTTCGCCTTGCTCTGTTACAGGAACATTTAAATCACACCTTAATAATACTACTTTCCCTTTTACTTCTATATTGTCAATTGTTCTTAATTTCATTTATTTACCCATCAAAATAGCTACATCCATCATACGATTAGAAAATCCCCATTCATTATCATACCAAGATAAAATTCTAACTAACCTGTTACCAACTAACTGGGTTTGCGTTGAATCAAAATTAGATGAAAATGAATTATGATTAAAATCTGAAGAAACCAAAGGTTCTTCATTATAACTAATTATTCCACTTAAAAACGTCTCAGATGCCTCTTTGATAGATGTATTAACTTCATCTACAGAAGTATCTCTTGCTGCATAGAAAGTTAAATCGACCATAGATACATTAGCCGTTGGAACTCGAACGGCAGTGCCATCTAATTTACCTGCCAATTCTGGCAACACTAATCCTACTGCTTTAGCCGCGCCAGTTGAAGTAGGTATCATTGACAAAGCTGCGGCTCTCGCTCTTCTTAAATCACTGTGCAATGTATCTAATACTGGTTGATCGCCAGTATAAGAATGTACTGTAGTCATAAATCCACTTTCTATACCAATTTTATCATTTAAAATTTTTGCTAATGGAGCCAAGCAATTGGTGGTGCAACTAGCATTTGAAACAACTTTGAAGTTATTACTCAATCCATCACTATTTACTCCATAAACCACTGTATAATCCATATCTTTTCCAGGAGCCGATATGAGCACCTTTTTAGAACCAGCAGAAATATGTTTATTAGCGTCCGTTTTTTTTGTAAAAATACCTGTACATTCTAATGTGACATCAATATTTAATTGATTCCATGGCAAATTTTCAGGATCTCTCTCGGAAAAAACTTTTATCTCTTTACCCGATAATATCATTCCATCTGAAGTACTTTTTATGTTCTGGTTAAGAATTCCATGAATAGAATCATATTTTAATAAATGTATATTAGTCTCTATGGAACCAAGATCATTTATAGCAATAACTTCTATTTGATCATTTTTTGATTCAATTATAGCTCTAAGCACTAATCTTCCAATACGACCAAATCCATTTATCGCAACTCTAACAGACATACGCTACTCCTTTTTAATTATTGATTTAACTATTTTTAAAACCTTTTGCCCAGTAATATCAAAATGCTCATATAACTTACCTCCTGGTGCCGAAGATCCAAAACTATTCATTCCTATGAAATAATCAGAATCTTGTAAAATGCAGTCCCAACTTTGTTTCACCCCTGCTTCTATTATTACTTTTGGTTTTTTCCCCACTATTGTATCAATATATTTCCTATCTTGTTTTAAAAATCTATCAAGACATGGAACTGAAATCACCCTGTTAGGAATGTTTTCATCAAATAATGTCTTTGAGACCGAAAGAGCAATTTCAACTTCAGAACCCGAAGCAAATAAAGAAATTTGAGGCATATGATTTGAGATAAGTTCATATGCTCCCTTGGAACATAAGTTTTTTGACAATCCTTTTGTTCTTGCTTGCTGTAGATTTTGTCTTGATAAAGCTAATACTGAAGGGTTTTTCTTAGAATTTATAGCAGATTGCCAACATTCAAGCGTCTCAACACTATCGCATGGTCGCCAGACTTCTAAATTTGGAATAGCCCTTAAAGAAGACAAATGTTCTATTGGTTGATGAGTAGGGCCATCTTCGCCAAGTCCAATTGAGTCGTGCGTCATTACATAAATCACCCTTAAACCCATAAGTGCTGACAAGCGAATAGCGGGTCTACAATAATCACTAAATACTAAAAATGTACCACCATAAGGAATAAAAGCTCCATATATTGCAATACCATTCATGATAGCTGCCATTGCATGTTCTCTTACGCCATAATAAATATATGATCCTTTGTAGTTATCTGCTTTGATTATTTTTTGACCATTAACTAAAGTATTGTTAGAGCCAGTCAAATCAGCAGACCCACCAACTAAATTATTTATTACTTTATTCATCTCAACCAAAACATTTTCACTTGCTTTTCGAGTTGCAATAGTTTGATCTGCTTTCAATAAATCCCTTTTAAAACTCTTTAAAGAATTTTCTAAATCAAAAACTGACTCTCCGAAAAATATTTTTTTAAGATTAGAATAATATTTAGATGCTTTAAGATTTAGGTGCCATTTGTCCCTATATTTTTTACCTTTAATACCTATTTTTTTCCATTCCGTTAAAATAGGTCCGGGTATATGAAAAGGATCAAAAGGCCAATTAAATTCTTTTCTAATCAATTTAATTTCCTCAACTCCCATTGGAGATCCATGACTGGAGGATTTTCCTTCCTTGTTAGGAGATCCATAACCTATTTTTGTTTTAAAAGCTATTAAGGAAGGACGGGGGTCTTTTATTGCCTTTTTCAAGGCTGATTCTATTTCTTCATGTGAATGTCCATTGCATTTAATTGTGTTCCATTTGCTAGCTTTAAAACGCATCATATGATCATCAGATATAGTCAAAGAAGTAGGACCATCTATAGAAATTCCATTATCGTCAAATAATATAATTAATTTTCCTAATTTCAAATGTCCTGCTAAAGATATGGCTTCTTGACTAATGCCTTCCATTAAACATCCATCTCCAGCCAGAACAAAAGTTTTATGATCACATATTTTATTTCCATATCTTGAAGACAACATCCTTTCAGAAAGAGCTATACCTACGGCATTTGCTATACCTTGTCCTAGTGGTCCAGTGGTAGTCTCGATACCTTTGAGCTCTCCATATTCAGGATGTCCTGCAGTTTTTGAACCAAGTTGTCTAAATTTTTTTATTTGTCCTATATTTATATCTTTACAGCCTGTCAAATATAAAAGAGAATAGAGTAGCATGGAGCCATGCCCAGCGCTTAAAACAAATCTATCTCTATTAGGCCAATATGGATCACTAGAATCAAATTTAAGAAACTTTTTATAAAGTACCGTTGCTACATCTGCCATTCCCATAGGCATCCCAGGATGACCAGAATTAGCTTTTTGCACAGCATCCACTGATAACATTCTTATAGCATTAGCAAGAGCTTTATTATTTTTAGAATTTAGTCTCATTATATATTTTTTTATCGCAATAATACACAAATTAAAATAAAAAAATATATGAAACTTAAAAAAGTACTAATAATTTTTTAAGTAAATATTATACAGGTTTGTTGCTAAACCCTCCGATTATAGCTTATTCTATCTAAAATCATTTATAATGATGCTAGGTTTTTATATTTTATACTAATAAAATAAAACAATAAGGTTTAGAAATCATATGGAAGACTTAAAATTAGCCCTAAGTAAATTTGAATCCTTAAATTCAAATTTAAAAGAAATACTTAATGATTTTGACAGTAAAAAGTTTATATCTACCCAACGAGAGCTATTAGTTTTAAAAGAAAAGAATAAAAAATTACAAACTGCTAATACTGAAGCAATAAAAAAAATTAACGAAATTTTAAATAAAATTGAACAAATATTGGAAAATAAAGTAGATGCCTGAAATAGTTGTAGATATTAATGGCAGATCACATAACATAGCATGTGAAGAAGGAGAAGAAGAGAGGGTTCAATACCTTGCCTCTCTAATTAGCATGTCTGTTGCACAATTGGCTGAAAAATTGGGACCTATCGGAGATATCAAACTAATGTTATTAGCAACTATAACTGTTCTAGATGAGAACCAAGATCTACTAGACGAAGCTGCATTGAAAATTAAAAATTCAAATAAAGAATTAGAAAAAATTCTAGATCATATTAAAAAAGATAACCCATAGTGTAAAATGACATTTGCGTATATCTTGAAATAATTTTAACTTTAATTTAAATTTAAGAAGGAGTAAATGCTGCTGGATATGAAGTATAGATACAACCCCTGGACCTTTCTAATCACTAGGGAGCTACCTCTGTCAAG
>CAZUXH010000014.1:0-12134 GCA_964624655.1 uncultured Rhodospirillaceae bacterium
TTTTCTGATAACTTAATAACTCAGGAATCCAAATACAAATCTTTCCTATCTTTATGCCAAGAGAATCTAGCTGACTTCTTTCTTTTTCAGTAATATCAGATAGAAGATTCTTTACTTCAGCAACCAATAAACATCCGGAAGATTCTTTTAACTGAAAAATTAAACCATTTATAGATCCCTTCGAAAAAGACCTAAATTTATTAAGCAAGGAATAATTAAGATTAGAAATATAATTCTTTAAAAAAGATAAGATTCTTTTTTCTATCCTATATAATTCTTTGTCACCTAAATAATTAGTATTTAATATTTTTATTTTAGGATTATATAAAGATATACCTTTTCTTAATACTGCTATGGGATGCGATTGCCAAAAAATTATAAAACTTTTATCAAAAGAAAAATCATAATCAAAGGAGGATTCTAGCTTTTCAATTCTTCTTATAATTTCTTTGGACAGAGATTTTTTAATTATTTTATATATTGAATCTGTATCTTTAATATTTTTAGAAACCTCATTTATAAAATTAAAATTTTCTAAACGACCTACATGATGCCCTTCAATATAGACCTCATCCTTCTTAATTTCTGCTATCAGATCATCATTATCTTTAAGTTTTTTAACCATCCTAGCAGTTTTATATCCAACAAACCTATTCACTAATCCTAAATGCAATGCATCAGACAATTTATCTTCTATCTCTTTAGATTTTTCTTTTATTCCACTATTTTTACTGATCCAACCAGGACGATTAGAAATATAATTCCACATTCTTACATTTGATAATCTTGTGCCTAATAAATCTAATTCACCTGACATATTATCTAAAAATTTGAGATGAGAATTAACCCAATCCTCCGGAACCTCTCCTTTATCTATCAAATAACAAAAAATTGCTTCTAGAATTGAAAAATGAGAATCATCATAATTTTTTTGATAGTCTGGTATACAACATACATCCCATAATTCCTTTATCGAAATTTCATCCAAAGACCTATGTTGTATTTCTTTCCTTTTAATTAGATATCTAAGCGCTTTTTCATCATCAGATTCTGAACTAAGAATTAAATAAGGTTTTTGAGCAGACTTAACAAGAGTGGTTAACAAATTCGATATTGATGAAAAGTCTAAATCACTATTTCTCCACATTAATGATGTAATATCAGGAAAATTATGATTTTCTATGGCCTCAACCAATTTATCATTAAATAAACTGCAACTTGCTGTTTCTCCAAAAGTACCATCCGTTTTATATCTTCCTGCTCTTCCAGCTATTTGAGCCGTTTCTGAAAAAGTAAGGTTTCTAGTAATTTTTCCATCAAATTTTTTTAGTTTAGCGAATGCAACATGCTTTATATCCATATTTAATCCCATTCCTATGGCGTCTGTTGCCACTAAGTGATCAACTTCACCTGACTCATATAAATCCACTTGTGCATTTCTAGTTTTTGGACTTAAGGCACCTAATACTACAGCTGTACCTCCTTGCCTTCTTTTTACAAATTCAGCAATCTCATAAACATCATTTACGGAAAAAGCTACTATTGCAGATCTTCTTGGAATTCTTGATATTTTATATTTTCCAGAATATTTTAGATTAGAGAATCTATTCATTTTCTTGATATTAATGTTTGGGATCATAATTTTAAGTAAATAAGAAAGGCTAGAAGAACCTAAAAAAAGAGTTTCACATGAACCTCTAAAATTTATTAATCTATCTGTAAAAACATGCCCTCTTTCGTGATGAGTTGAAAGTTGTATTTCGTCTATAGCTGCAAATTCAACATTTAAATTTTTTGGTATAGCCTCGACTGTACATACATAATAGCATGACATAGGTGGAATAATACTTTCTTCACCTGTTATTAATGCTACTTTTGTATATCCCTTAATTTTTATCAATTTTTCATATATCTCTCTAGCAAGCAATCTAAGAGGACAACCAATAACTCCCGAATTATATGAAAGCATTCTTTCTATTGCATAATATGTTTTACCTGTATTAGTGGGACCCAATACAGCTGTAACGTTGCTATCTTTTTCAGAATTCAAATGTAAATATCGACTCTTACTATCTAAATTAGAACTATTTTCAGACTCTAAAGTCATATATCAATTCCCTAATATAACTATTCAGTTTATATATATATTCAATATTAAATAAATATTTTAAGTTAGTTAAATTATTAATTAATTTTATATTAATATGGAGCAATTAATGGAACTCTTTCCCCATATTGAACCTTATGAAAAGGGATTTCTTCAAGTCGACAAACATCATAAGTTATATTGGGAAAAATGCGGAAATTATGAAGCAGTCCCTCTATTAGTTATTCATGGTGGACCAGGAGCAGGCGGGAATAAGCTTCTTAGGAGGTTTTTCAATCCTATTAAATATAATATTATTCTTTTTGATCAAAGGGGTTCGGGTAGATCTTTGCCAACTGCCAGCATTAAAAATAATACAACTCAACATCTAATAGAAGACATAGAAAGTCTTAGAAAACATTTAAAAATAGAAAAATGGATAATATATGGGGGAAGTTGGGGCTCATCTCTTGCTCTTGCTTACGCAGAAAAATATAAAGAGAGCATCTTAAAAATGATACTCAGAGGAATATTTTTATGTACTCAAGAAGAAATTGATTGGTTCTTATACAAAATGGGAATAATATTTCCAGATTACTGGCATGAATTCACATCCATCTTATCTGAAAAAGAAAAAAAAAATATTCTTAAATCTTATTATGATAAACTGATCAACCCTAATCCTAAAATACACATTCCCGCAGCTTTAGCCTGGGCTAGATATGAAGCAAACTGTTCTACTTTTCTTCCAAATGAGTCAGTATCGGCTACATTTAATAATATAAAGTCAGCATTATGTCTTTCTAGAATAGAAGCACATTATTTTATAAATAATTTGTTTTTGGAAGAAGGGTATTTATTAAATAATATTTCTAAAATAAGTGATATTCCTGGAATAATAATTCAAGGAAGATATGACACAATTTGTCCTCCAGAAAATGCTTTTAAATTGCATAAAGCCTGGCTAAATTCTAAGCTAGAATTTATAGAAAAGGCAGGACATAGCACTATAGATAAAAGAATCCAAGAAAAACTTCTTAAAACTATGTCAGAATTATAGATTTTATAATATGCTTTAATTTGAGACAATGTTGTGGAATCCGATACAATGAAAAAACATCTTGAAAAAAATATAAAAGAAACCCAACAGTTTTTAGAAGATAAAATTTTTAAATTATATATAGCTAATACTCCTCTTAGTACTAAAGGAAATTTTTCTGTTGATAAAAAAAATTACTCGTCTTTCTGGCAAAAAAGCAATGATTATTTTTTATCCCTACCTCCGATCGGCAAAAGAACTAAAAAAGAAAAAATAATTTATGAAAAAATTAAAAATATAATTGATATTACTAAAAAAATATTCTTAAAAAAATATTCAGCTCATATATATAACAAACTAACGTATAAAATGGACAAGTTTATCAATTTAGATGATCTTGTTTTTAATGCCAATAAAATAGTCCCGTTTATTACACCTGACAAGAATGAAATAAAATTAGAGAATAGCAAAAAATTAAAAGATAAAGAGGGCATAGAAATAGGCCAAGCTTTATTAATTTCTTCAGTGCTCCAATTAGAAAAAGAAGGAAATCACCTTTGCCATTCATTGTTGCTTCCCAGTCTACTCGCAAAAGAAGCTGAAGGTGAGTTTAATAAAAATAAAAAATTTCATTTTGATGGAGCAACAGTAGAAAATTTTGGAAAATATAATGTTGTAACCTTAGAAAATCCTAAATATTTAAATGCTGAAGATGAAAGAACACTTAGACCGCTTGAAGCAGCGATAGATTTGGCAATTATGGATAAAAAAAGTGAAATATGTATACTAAGAGGGGGTTTTATTGATCACCAAAAATACAAAAATAAAAGAATATTTGGTTCAGGTATAAATCTTACCCATTTATATCATGGGAAAATATCTTACCTTTGGTACATAAAGAGAGATATGGGTGCTGTAAATAAAGTTTTTAGAGGCATTGCAAATGAAGAATTTTTTCCTGACGATCCTTTTTTCCCACTTCAAGAAAAACCTTGGATAGCTACATTAGATACTTTTGCTATTGGAGGAGGATGTCAGTACTTATTAGCTACAGATCATATTATTGCAGATAAAAATAGCTACATGACACTACCTGCTAGAAAAGAGGGAATCATTCCAGGGGCCGCTAATCTTAGACTATGGAGATTTACGGATGATAGGATAGCACGCCAAGCAATTCAAAACGGACTTAGAATAAATTCCAACTCAACTCAAGGTAAAACTATTTGTGATGAAATTATAGAGGAAGGCCTTATGGATAAAAAGTTAAGCCAAACAATAAAATCGTATACTAATTCAGGAGTTGTAGGATCTTCTAGTAATAGGAGAGCATTTAGAATAGCACAGGAACCACTGGATACATTTAGAAAATATATGGCAACATATTCTCATGATCAGGCTTATTGCCACTTTAGTGATGCGTTAATAAAAAACCTCGAATATTATTGGAATGCTGCAAGTAGAAAATTAGACTAATTCAAAATGCACATTATAAATAGTTAGTAATAAAAATGAGCGATCTATTAAAAAAATTGATTAGTGAATCAAAAAATATTGTGTTTTTTACAGGTGCCGGCATTAGCACAGAATCTGGTATTCCAGATTTTAGAAGTCCCGGCGGGCTTTGGACTAGGATGAAGCCTATTTTGTTTCAGGATTTTATTTCTTCTGAAAAAATTAGAATAGAATCTTGGAATAGAAAATTTGATGTAAAAAATGATATTAGCTTTGCTAAACCTAATACAGGACATAAAGTTATAGCTAAACTAATAAAAAACGGAAAAGCAAGTTATGTAATTACGCAAAATATAGATAATTTACATCAATCTTCAGGAATTCCTGAAAATAAGATAATCGAACTTCATGGAAATAGTAGCTATGCAAAATGTTTAGAATGTAAATCTAAATATGAGTTGCAAACTGTTAAGGAAGAGTTCCAATCGCAACCTGTTGAATCTAGAAAATCTCCTTGTTGCAAAAAATGTGGGGGTATAATTAAAACTGCAACTATTTCTTTTGGACAACCTATGCCTGCCAAAGAAATGAAAGCAGCAGAATCTGCTACCCTTGCAAGTGATTTATTTATAGCAATTGGCAGCTCTCTTCAAGTCTATCCAGCCGCTAGCTTTCCTATCCTTGCTAGCAATAACGGGGCAAAATTGGTAATTATAAATAGGGAGACTACCGATCTAGATAAAATAGCTAATTTAGTAATTAATGAAGAAATAGGTATAACTTTGCAATCTGCCGTGTAAAATATTTTTTTAAATTATGGGCAATAAAATAATGAATAATAAAAAAGAAAGAACTAGTAAATTAATTGATCTTTCTGAAGCAATATCATCTATCAACGACAAAGACCGGATTGCTATAGGAGGATTTGCAATATACCAAAGACCAATGGCATCAGTGAGAGAAATTATAAGGCAAAAAATAAAAAGTCTTACAGTAATAGGGGTCACCAATAGCATAGATACAGATATATTAATAGGTGCAGGATGTCTAAAAAGAATAGAAAGTAGCTATATAGGATTTGAAAATTATGGTATGGCAAAAAACTTTCGCAAGTCTTCTGAAAAAGGAAACATAGAAGTAGTAGACTATCCAGAACTGATTAGCTTTGACAGATTTAGAGCTAGCCAAGAAAATCTCTCTTTTTGGCCTTCTGCAGGACTGGGAGGGACGGATATTGTAAAATTAAATAAGGAAATTAAACAATTCAACTGCCCTTTATCTGGAAAAATTTTACATGCTATTCCCGCTGCAAAACCTGATGTAGTTATAATTCATGCTTTAGCAGCAGATAAATATGGAAATGTAATAACCCCTTCTTTTCGAAATATATCCCAAAGCCTTGATATAACTTTATCTCGTGCTTGTGAAAAAGTAATAGTAACTGTGGAAAAAATAGTAAGCACAAATTTTTTAAAAAGGCATCCACAGCTAGTTGAAATTCCTTCTCATAGAGTAACATCAGTAAGTATTGCTCCATTTGGAGCTCATCCTACTTCTATGTTAGGAAGATACCTAGATGATCAAGAATATTGGGAGAGATATATTGATTTATCTGATAATGAAACTATTTTCAAAAAACACTTAAATGACTACATTTATAATTTAAAAGATAATAATGATTACTTAAATTTAATAGGTGGAGCTAAACTTTCTTCACTAATTACAGTGGATACACAAATATGAATAATACTGAATATACCTTGAATGAGCTATTAGTGGTCAACTTATATAAGGACTTCAAAAATGGAGAGGTGGGCTTTACTGGATTAGCTACAGGAAAATATCCATCTCTTTATATTACATCTATTCCGCTAGTTGCTATGGAATTAGCAAGAAAAACTCATGCTCCTGACTTAACAATTTTACTTGCAGGTTGGATACAAAACCCTGACCTGAGTAAATTCAACAAAGTACCCGATGCAGAATTGGCAGAGTACCTGAGAGATATTCCTTGTGAATCACAAATGACTTCTTATCCTGGGCAATATCCTCTTAGAAGAGGCAGTATTAGCTTCGGTTTTGGAACAGGGGTGCAAATTGATAAAATTGGCAATATTAATAGTGTATGCATTGGAAAACATGATGCTCCTAAGGTAAGATTAGTTGGTCCAATTTTATTACCCGAGCATTTTTCGATGTTTGGAAGAGAATATATTATGATGCCCTACCATGAAAAAAGAACTTTTGTAAATCATGTAGATTATATTGCAGGCGTCGGTTATCCGGGAGGATTAGAAGGGAGAAAAAAACTTGGATTAGAATCAGGGGGACCAGAACTAGTATTTACTCCCAAAGCAATTTTTGATTTTGATAAAAAATTAGGAACAATTAAGATTCGCTCAATGCATCCAGGCACTACAAAAAAAGAAATCTTAGAATCTACTGATTTTGAATTACCCAATTTAGATAATAATGTACAGCAATCAGATATACCTACTAAGGAAGAATTAAAGTTAATTAGAGAAGAAATAGACCCAAAAGGAATTTTTTTGAATAGCTAAGACTTCTTTATTAAATCGGATATTTTTTTCGCCTATCATTATTGTTACACCTAAAATTTCTATTTTATTTCTCCTCAACTAAAACTACTTATTATTGAAATTTTATAGTGGTGGTCCCAGCAGGATTCGAACCTGCGACCCCCAAATTAGGAATTTGGTGCTCTATCCAACTGAGCTATGAGACCTTAATGACAATTTATTATAAAACAAATTAAAGTAAACAGAGATCTTTAAATATAATTTGTTGTCTAGATACAATTGATGAAGTATATTTTTACCTCTTTAATAATTAAAATTCTAAGGGAGTAATAAATGTCAGGACCAGTTTCTTACGAACTGAAAGACAATGTGGGTATTATAACTGTTAATAATCCCCCAGTTAATGCACTTTCCCAAGCAGTCAGACAAGGTCTTTTTGATTGTTTAAATGAGGCTTTAAAAGATAATGGTGCAGAAGCAATTGTTGTAATGGGAGGAGGAAGAACTTTCATGGCAGGAGCAGATATTTCTGAATTTGGAAAACCAACTTTAGATCCTGACTTAAACAAAGTTATCAATGCCTATGAAAATTCTAGTAAGCCTACAATAGCTGCATTACACGGCACACCTTTAGGAGGCGGACTAGAAGTTGCTATGGGATGTAATTATAGGGTTGCTAATTCTAAAACCCGACTGGGTCTGCCTGAAGTTCTTTTAGGAATACTACCTGGAGCAGGTGGAACTCAAAGACTACCCAGATTAGTCGGCGTTGAAATGGCCCTATCTATGATTACCTCAGGTAAACCTATTTCTGCTAAAAAAGCTCTTGAAACTGGACTTGTAAATAAAATAGGAGATGAAGAAAATATTAGTATAGCTCCCGTTACGGAAGCTATAAATTTTGCAAAAAGCATTTTAAAAAACAATAGCCATCCAAAAACTAGAGAAATTCAAGACAAAATTACTGACGTTGATCCCAGCCTATTTGAAAATACCATAAAAAAAATTACTCCAAAATTACGAGGGAGGGAGGGTCCGATAAGATGTATAGAAGCCGTGAGAGGATCTGTTGAACTTTCTTTCCAAGATGGTTTAGATAATGAAAGAAGATTATTTAAAATTTGTCACGATTCTGAAGAATCAGAAGCTCTTATTCATTCATTTTTTTCTGAAAGAGCAGCAAACAAAATACCAGGGATTACCAAAGAAACACCACTAAGAAAAATAGACAACAGCGTAGTTATTGGATGTGGAACAATGGGTGGAGGCATAGCCATGAGTTTGGCAAATGCTGGAATACCTGTATCAGTAATTGAAAATGACGAAGAGTTTCTTAAAAAGGGCATGAATATAATTAGATCTAACTACTCAGCCACCGTTTCTAAAGGCAGATTAAGCCAAGAAGAGATGGATACTCGCATGTCTCTAATAACTCCTACTACTAACTGGGATTGTATTAAGGATACTGACTTAGTTATAGAAGCTGTATTTGAAGAAATGCCTATTAAGAAAGAAGTCTTCAAAAAAATAGATAAATTAGCAAAAGAAGGTGCCATACTTGCTTCAAATACTTCCACTCTAGATATTGATGAAATTGCTGATGTTACCCAAAGACCAGGGGATGTTGTCGGTACTCACTTTTTTAGTCCAGCCAATGTTATGAGACTCTTAGAAATAGTCAGAGGGATTCAAACTAAAACAGATGTATTAGCGACTTTAATGCAACTGTCTAAAAAAATAGCTAAAGTAGGAATAATAGCTGGAAATTGTGATGGCTTTGTAGGGAACAGAATGTTTCACGCTTATATAACGCAAGCTCATTTATTAGTAGAAGAAGGCGCAACACCGGAACAAGTGGACCAAGTGGCAGAAAGATGGGGATGGGCAATGGGGCCTTTTGCTGTAAATGACCTTGCCGGTAATGATGTTGGCTGGCGAATAAGAAAAGGTAAAGGAGAAGATTATTATAAAGGCAAAAAATATGCTTCAACCATAGCAGATCGCATTTGTGAAGAAGGAAGATTTGGACAGAAAGTAGGTAAGGGATTTTACAAATATGATCCTCAAACCAGAAAAAGAGAAACAGACCCAGAGGTTACTAAAATAATAGAGGAAGTAAGAAGAGAAAAGGGTATCAATCCAAGAAAAATAGACAGCGATGAAATATTGTCAAGACTTCACGGAGCATTAATTATAGAAGGCACCAGGATTTTAGAAGAAGGTCATGCTTTAAGAGCCTCCGATATTGACGTTTGTTATATAAATGGTTATGGCTTCCCTGCTCACAGAGGAGGCCCTATGTGGCAAGCAGATAAAATTGGTATGAACGCATTGTCAAGCCAAATTGCAAAACATAGAAATGCAGACCCTTTAACATGGCCTGAATCAAACTTAATGAATAAGCTGGCAGAATCTAAAGAAAATATTGCTGATTTTGTTCCAGATACATCTAACCCTTCAAGACGAACTTAATTAGGAGAATAAAAAAATGAGAGAAGCAGTAATAGTATCAACGGCGAGAACTCCAATAGGTAAAGCCTATAGAGGAGCTTTTAATAATACTCATGGAGCAGTTTTGGGAGGACATGCCGTAAAGCATGCTGTAGAACGTTCTGGAGTAGAAGCATCAGAAGTTGAAGATATCATTATGGGATGTGGAACCCCAGAAGGTGCTACAGGAGTAAATATAGCCAGACAATGTGGTATAAGGGCCGGTCTTCCTGTTTCAACAGCAGGTGTTACGGTTAACAGATTTTGTTCGTCTGGAATGCAAACTATAGCAATGGCCGCCCAAAGAATAATAGTTGATAATGTCCCAGTAGCTGTTGCAGGTGGATTAGAATCTATAAGTTTAGTCCAAAATGATCATTCTAATAAGCATCACATTCACGAGGATTGGATATTAAAAAACAAACCAGACCTTTATATGACAATGCTCGAAACAGCCGAAGTAGTGGCAGAAAGATATAATATTAAAAGGGAACACATGGATGAATATGGATTACAAAGTCAGCTTAGGACGGCTGCTGGTCAACAAGCAGGAAAATTTGATGATGAAATTGTGCCTCTAAAATCAGTAAAATTAGTCCAAGATAAAGAAACTGGAGAAGTCTCTGAACAAGAAATAGAGTTAAAACAAGATGAAGGTGTTAGACCTGATACTAATTTAGATGGACTAGCATCTTTAAAACCTGTGCTTGGAGACGATAAGACTATAACTGCCGGGAATGCAAGTCAGCTTTCTGATGGAGCATCTGCATGCGTTTTAATGGATTCAAAGTTAGCAGAACAAAAAAATATTGAACCGTTAGGAATATTCCGAGGACTCTCCGTTAGTGGACTTGAACCAGACGAAATGGGGATAGGGCCTGTTTATGCTGTTCCTAGACTATTAGAGAGACATGGTTTGAAAATGGATGATATAGATTTATGGGAACTCAATGAAGCATTTGCAGTACAAGTTTTATATTGTAGAGATAAATTAGGTATCCCTAACGAAACACTTAATGTAGATGGCGGTTCTATAGCTGTGGGTCATCCTTATGGAATGTCAGGTTCTCGTCTCGTAGGTCACGCTCTAATAGAAGGAAGAAGGAGAAAAGCAAAATTCGTCGTCGTCACAATGTGTATTGGTGGCGGGCAAGGAGCAGCGGGATTATTTGAAGTCCATAACCCTAATTAAAATTCATACAGGCCTAAATTAATTTTTAGGCCTGTAATAATTTTATGAGGTTATTGTAACCCCACCATCCATAACTATTTTTTGCCCCGTAATAAATGCTCCAGATTCTGAAGCTAGCAATACAGCTGCCCCAGCAACTTCGTCAGGCACACCTATTCTTTTTAAGGGAGCATTTGCTTCCACTTTAGACAAAGTTTCAGGGTCTTCCCATAAAGCTCTTGCAAAATCGGTTTTGATTAATCCTGGACATAAAGCGTTTACAGTAATATTTTTTGGCCCCCATTCGGTAGCGAGTGATCTAACCAAACCAAGATCTGCAGTTTTAGATATTGAGTAAGCCCCTAAAACTGGACTACCTGTAATTCCAGCTATGGAAGAAATAACTATTATTCTACCACCACCAATTTTTTCCATTTGAGGTAATACCATATTTGCTAGCCACAAATTTGATTTTACATTATTACTCATAATTTTTTCAAAAGCTTCATCAGGAATATTTATAAGAGGTCCATAATAAGGATTAGATGCCGCGTTGAGAACTAAGATATCAATTTTACCTAACTTCTCCTTAGAAAAATTTGCCAAATTTTGCAATGCTTCCTTGCTACTTATATTGCACTCACAAGCAAAGGCTTCACCACCTGAATTATTTATTTCATCCACTACCAAATTACATGCATCAATTTTTCTACTTGAAACCACTACTTTTGCTCCATAATCTGCTAGTCTAACTGCAATAGCTTTTCCTATTCCTCTACTAGAACCAGTAATTACAGCCGTCTTACCACTTAAATCAAATAAAGTATTACTCATTATAATTAACTCCCTAAAGATTTCTTATATATAAAGAACAAATAACAGATAGTGATTATATTTTATTTTTTTTAAAAACTATAGTCTTAATATTTATAGCAACTCTTTAATTCTACTAACAATTTTTTGAGCATCGGATGTATGAGAAAAATGAGTGAAATACTTTCCTCGTTTATCCATTAGATAAATGTATGTGGAATGATCAATTGTATAATCTAAGTCTGAATTATCTAACTCAACTTTTTTTCTATAAACTTTCCATGAGACAATTGCTTCTTCAATTTTTTCTTTAGTGCCTGATAAACCTATTATATTAGGATGAAAATTCTCGACAAATTCTGAAGTTTTCTCATAGGTATCTCTTTCTGGATCCAAAGTGATGAAAATAGCATTAAATTTATTTAAATCTTTTTCCAAATAATCTAATACATCACTTATTATTGATAAGCCGTAAGGACAAATATCTGGACAAGAGGTAAAACCAAAAAATACTAAATAAGGTTTACCAATAAAATTTTC
>CAZUXH010000014.1:12234-24367 GCA_964624655.1 uncultured Rhodospirillaceae bacterium
ATAAAATTTACAAACTTTATTTGCCACATATCATCAATAAAATCTATTCGAGTCAATGAAATATTATCTATCAAAAAAGGCATAGAAGTTTCAGGCAAATTGGTTAAGGCATAGGAAATAGCGGCACGAATAGGCCCTCCATGAGAAAAAATTACAAAATCAGAATTTGATTTATTTTTAATTATATTTTTTATCCCTTTTACTACCCTCAAATACAAAGTATTATAACTTTCTCCTTTAGGAGGTTTATGGTCAAGTGCACATAACCAGCTCGAATGATAAACTCCTAATTCCTTAGTCTTAATATCTAAATCTTCGTATTTTAGACCAGCATAAAGTCCCAAATCTTGTTCTGCAAAATTCTTATCTATTTCATAAGATAAATACCTAAAACCTTGCTTTTCTGTAGCCCTAAATGTTTTTATTGTCCTTAACAAATGAGAACTGTATACAGACGAATTTTTAGGAAGTAATTTTGCTAATTTTATAAATTTATTTTTTTCTGAGACGTCACAATCTACGTCATTAACACCATAACATCTGCCGTCATTTCCAACTACTGGTGCGTGTCTTATCCACCAAAACCTTACTTCAGCCATAATTTATTCTCCATTCCCAAGTAACAACCCGTGATCTTTCGCATAGGAATAAGACAACAGTAAGAAACTTGTGCCTCCCAGAATATATACTATGTTAATTAAAAAAGCTTTAATCAATAATGAAATTTCAAAAACTCCTTCAAAATAAGTAAGTCTCATTCCTTCAAATATATAAGTAGCTGGAAGAAACATAGATAAAGGTTGCAACCACTCAGGTAGAACACTTATTGGATAAAAAACTCCACACAATGGTTGTATAAAAAATAAAGCTGCCCAAGCAAAAGTTTCTGCCGCCAAACCAAATCTTATTAATAGTGCACAAATAGCTAAACCTAAAGCCCATCCCATAATTAATAAATTAAGAAAAAATAAAATAAACCCTATCCCAACATCTGGAATTTGAAAATCAAATAATATAAAAGCCGCCAAACAAGCGCCGCCTACTCCTATTATAGTCCTAAAAAAACTAGCACATATTAATGATACTATTAACTCGCAAGGGTTCAAAGGAGATACAGCTATATTCCCCAAATTTCTTGACCATAATTCCTCAATAAAAGACAGTGTTACACCTAATTGTCCTCTGAAAAGAGTATCCCACATTAATACTGAGGCTATTAAAACTCCAGAAGCTAGCATAAAAATATTAGAATTCTCAGCAAGATAACTGCTTAAAAATGCCCACAGAGTCATATTTAAAAAAGGCCAATAAATTAGTTCTAAAATTCGTGGCCAGGAGCACATAAATAAATATATGTGTCTCAGTAGCATTGCATAAATTCTTCTTATGGATAATATCATATTATTTTTTAGACCTCGCTATAGTAAGAAATACTTCCTCTAAGTTTGATCTTCCATAATGGCGTATTAAATTTTTAGGGGAACCTTGATCAACCAATAATCCGGACTTCATCATCAAAACATTAGAACATAATCGCTCTACCTCTAGCATGTTATGAGACGCTAAAATAATTGTCGCTTTTGTTAACATTTGATATTTTTCCAAATAGGTTCTTATCCAATCAGCATGGTCTGGATCTAATGAAGCAGTAGGTTCATCCAAAAATAATATTTTTGGATCATTTATCAGGGCTTTAGCTAAGGCCAGTCTTGTTTTTTGACCTGTAGATAACTTGCCCACTTTTCTTTTTAATAAATCTTTTAATTCTAAATCTTTAGATAACTTTTTAATCTTTTCAGAAAGATTTTTTACACCATAAAGATGACCATAAATTTTTAGATTCTGTTCTACTGATAATCTATGGGGAAGTTCTATAAAAGGTGAAGCAAAATTTATAGATCTTGAAATTTTATTTCTGTTGGAAAATACATTATAATCAAAAATTCTTACCTCCCCAAAACTTGGCTTTAAAATCCCCATCAACATCATGATAGTCGTTGTTTTTCCAGCCCCATTACTTCCTAATAAAGCTACTGTTGAAGATTCTTCAATAGAAAAGTTTAAATTTTTAACTGCTTTGATTGTACCAAAGTTTTTTGAAAGGTTTTTTACCTTTAATGTGGAATTATATGAATGTTCATTAATTAACAATTTTACCTCAAAATTTATTTTTATTTTTTAGTAATTTAATCTTTCTTATTATGACTGGCACAACAACTAATATTGATAAACCAATCAAACCAATAAATGCCTCGTGCGAATATAAGTTTTTTTTTTCTACTAGTCCCCCATTTAATAATATTTGTCTAGCACCATCTCCTATAAGTGAATAAACCAAAGCACCTGGGACAATACCTAAAAAAGTAGTTATAGCAAAAGTATGAAATTTTATACCCATAAACACAGGAGCAATATTTATAAAAAAGAATGGAAATACTGGAATTAACCTAGCAAACAAGAGATAAAAAAAAGCGTTTTTTTGAGTTTCTTTCTTTAATTTATAATACATTCCTTCTTTTGATTTAATTTTTTTCTTTAGATATTCTGGTAGTATAAAAGTTGAAATTAAGAATACTACACATGCCCCAATTCCTGCAGAAAAAATAGAAAGAATAGATCCCAAAAACCAGCCAAAAATCATAGATCCTGATATGGTAAGAAACCATGCAAATGGCAGACAAAGAACCACAGAAAAAAAGTAAATACAGAAAAAACACAAAATAGATAAAAAATAGTTATTTTCTATAAATTTAGAAATATTAGTATAATGATGATTTAAATTATCTAGGGTAAAAATACTATTAGTGTAAAAATAACTTATAAGTATTATTATAAAGATAATAATTAAATATATTGCTTTTTTATTCATTTTCTTACTACTTAGTTTTATCTTAAAGATACAATAAATCTCAAAACTTAAATTGACTAGATTAAATCATTTCTTTATACAACTCTTTTATAATAATATATTTATTAAAAGTTATTATATAGTTATAAGTTAAATACTATTATCTTATAAAATTTAGATGGAGAAAAACTATGAAGCGCACATTTCAGCCAAGTCGAATAGTTAGAAAAAGACGACATGGCTTCCGTTCCAGAATGGCCACTAAAAATGGTAGGCACATTTTGTCTAGAAGAAGGGCAAAGGGCCGAAAACTTCTATCTGCATAAATTATGGCATGCGCTCTGCCAACCATTAAAAACCGTAACGATTTTTTAGTTATAGCTAATAAAGGTGGATTATCCCCCCAAGAAGGATTAATTTTACAAGCTTTAGATACTTTAGACAAATCTAAACAATCAAGAACTAGTCAGAGAGTGGGTATTACAGTAACAAAAAAGATAGGCACTGCTGTAATAAGAAATAGGTGTAGAAGAAGATTAAGAATTGTAGCAAATGAAATATTATTGTGTTATGGAAAGGATAATATGGATTACGTTTTAATAGCTAGAAAAACAACTTTGAATAGAAACATAGAATTATTAAAAACAGACTTAAAAAAAGCACTTAAAGACTTAGGAATGGTAAAAAAATTATAAATTTAGTAATTACAGGAATGTTTTATGGGTGATCAAAAAAATTTATTGTTAGCCATTGTAGCCTCTTTAGCTATTCTTCTTGGATTTCAGTTCTTATTTCCTTCAGAAGAAATAAATCTAAATAAGCAGGGCGAAGAAAATACTGATTCAATTATTCCTATTCCTGAAAATAGCAACATAGATATCTCATCTAGAGAAGATATAATTAGTGAAAGTAGCCGCATAAATATAGGAAACGATTTAATAGAAGGAACACTTGCTTTAACCGGCGGAAGAATTGATGATATTTTACTAAAAAATTACTTTGAAACATTAGAAGATGATTCTCAAAATATAAAATTATTTTCACCTAAAGGTTCGGTGAATCCATATTTTGCAGAATACGGATGGGTCAGTAATTCTTCAAAAAATATTAAATTACCTGATAATAACTCTATTTGGGTTGCCGATAAAAACTCATTAAATGCTAATCAATCTGTTACTCTTACTTGGAACAATAACGAGGGCATTATATTTAAAAGGAAAATTTCTTTAGACGACGAGTATATGTTTACTATAGAACAAACAGTCATAAACACTACACAAAATGACATAATATTATATCCCTATGGTCTTATTAGCAGAGCAGGAATACCAGAGCTATCTGGTCTTTATATTCTTCACGAGGGTCCTATAGGAGTCTTCAATGACCTACTAGAAGAATTAGATTATGATGATTTAGAGGATGAAAAAATTACTTTTAAGGATAATAGTGATGGCTGGATTGGAATAACTGATAAGTATTGGTTAGCTGCACTGGTTCCTCAAAATAAAACCAAATTCACAGGATATTTTGAGAGCTTTCCAACTAATACCAACACAAATTTTCAAGCAACTTATACAGGTCCTAGAATTGAGGTATTTGGAAACAGTGAAGTAAAATACACCAGCAAGCTTTTTACAGGAGCCAAGGAAGTATCAATTTTAAACAAGCATAAAGATACTGGTATAAAAATGTTTGATAGGGCAGTAGACTTTGGATGGTTTTATCCAATAACAAAACCATTATTTTCTCTTTTAGATTTTTTCTCCAAAACATTTGGAAATGTTGGGTTAGCAATTATTGCTCTTACTATTTGTATAAGAATTATATTATTTCCTTTAGCTAATAAATCTTTTAAATCAATGAGCAAAATGAAAATTTTACAACCCAAAATGATGGAGATAAGAGAAAGATATCCAAATGATAAAATAAAGATGCAGCAAGAGATTATGGCATTATATAAAAAGGAGAAAGCTAATCCTTTAGCTGGGTGTTTGCCAATTTTATTACAAATACCAGTTTTTTTTGCACTTTATAAAGTTCTTTCGGTTACTATTGAGATGAGGCACGCTCCTTTTTATGGGTGGATAAAAGATTTATCTGCTCCTGATCCATATTCGATTTTTAATTTATTTGGATTAATACCAATTGATTTACCATCTTTCTTAATTATTGGTATATGGCCACTTTTAATGGGCGCTACTATGGTGCTCCAATTTAAATTAAACCCCACACCTCCAGATCCAATTCAAGCAAAAGTTATGGGAATGCTTCCCTTTATTTTTATATTTTTATTTGCGCAATTTGCAGCTGGCTTAGTTATTTATTGGACCTGTAATAATATTCTTTCTATAGCACAACAATGGATAATTATTAAGAAAACTGATCAAATTAGTCAAAATAATAAATAATTAGGAAAAACATTGGTTAATAACTTAAAAGAAAATTGTTTGCTGTTTGGTCAGCATGTTGATTATTGCTGTGCTGCACCTAACATGGATTCCATGCCATCTTATCCTGTTCCTGAGGTATGTTTTGCTGGAAGGTCCAACGTCGGAAAGTCGAGTTTAATTAATGCTATCAGCAAGAGAAAAAACATTGCAAGAACTTCAAATACTCCTGGTCGAACTCAATTAATTTATTTTTATTTAGTAAATAAAAAGTTACTTATGGCAGATCTCCCGGGATATGGTTACGCAAAGGCTTCTAAATCAAAAATATTTGAATGGAATTTACTAATTGAAAAATATTTAAAAAATAGATCTATTCTACTAAGAGTATTTCTTTTAATAGATGCAAGGCATGGAATAAAAGAAAATGATAAAAATATGATACTGTTTCTAAACAAAATAGGGATAAATTTTCAATGTATTTTAACTAAAATAGATAAGTTGAATTCTAAAGATTTAGATATAAATAAAAATAAAACTATTAAAGAGTTAGAAAATTTTTCTGCTGCTCATCCTGAGATAATTTTAACTAGCACTAAAAAAAATATTGGTATAGATAAATTAAGAACTCATCTTAATTTGATTGCAAACACTTAAATTTCCAAGGAAATTGAAAATGGAACTAAAAGAAAATGAAATTGAAAATATTGCCAAATTAGCAGAGACTTCAAAAGAAGAAGTATATAAATATTCTGAATTGTATAAAGGTAAATTCATTGTAATAAAATATGGCGGACATGCAATGGGAGACAAATTGCTTTCCTTAAGTTTTGCAAATAATATTGTTTTATTAAAAAAATTAGGCATAAATCCTGTGGTGGTTCATGGGGGAGGGCCCCAAATTGGTGCAATGTTAGATAAGTTAAAAATTAAATCTTCCTTCATAGATGGATTGAGGGTTACCAGTGAAGAAATAGTTGACATTGTTGAAATGGTTTTAGCTGGATCCATAAATAAAGAAATTGTTGCTAAAATAAATTCTTCTGGTGGGTTAGCAGTAGGTATCTCGGGAAAAGATGCCAACTTAATTCTTGCAAAAAAATTTCTTAAAAATAAAAAAGACCCTAATTCAAATATAGAGAAAGCTCTGGATATAGGATTTGTTGGAGAGCCTGTTAAAATTAATATTTCAATAATTAACACTTTATCTTCTGCCGGATTTATACCTATAATTTCCCCTATAGGATTTGGTGAAAATGGTGAAACTTTTAATATCAATGCTGATACTGCTGCGGGAGCTATAGCTGGATCACTGCATGCTGACAGAATTATACTTTTAACCGATGTTCCAGGAGTTTTAAATGATAAAAAGAAATTAATTAATTCTTTATCAAAAAAAGAAATTCATAAAATGATAAAGACAGGAGTCATTACAGGAGGAATGATTCCTAAAATAACAACTTGTTTAGATAGTCTACAGTCAGGGGTAAAAGCAGCAGTAATTATTGATGGAAGAGTTTCTAACGCTATTTTAAAAGAAATCCTTACTGATAAAGGATATGGAACTTTAATAAGTTAAAAAAATGTCATTTAAAAATGTAAATCATTGGATATTTGATCTAGATAATACTCTATACCCTTCTTCATCAAATTTATTTTCTAAAATTGATGTTAGAATGAAGCAGTTTATTATAAAACATTTGTCTTTGAACCCAGGAGAAGCGCATAAACTACAAAAGAAATATTATGTAAAATATGGAACCACTCTAAATGGGCTAATGTTAAAGCATTCCGTTAATCCAAAAACATTTTTAGATTATGTACATGATATAAATATTGAAAACATCAATCCAGATAAAACTCTTTGCTTAGCTTTAAAAAATTTAAGTGGTATAAAATATATTTATACCAATGGTTCAAAAAAACATGCATTAAGAGTTCTCAAAAAATTAAAAATAAAAAGTCATTTTAAAAATATATATGACATAGAATCAGCAAATTTCATTCCAAAACCTGATATAAAGGCATTTAAAAATTTTATAAAATTTTATGATATCCCTCCTCTTAAAGCTGCCTTTTTTGAGGATATAGCAAGAAATTTAATTAATGCAAAAAAAATAGGTCTCAAAACGATTTTATTAGAAAGCAAATTTCATCCTGACAATAAAGAAAAATTTTTTTCTTTGAAAGAAAATGAAAAAAAATATATAGACCATATAACAAGTAATTTAGGAAGATTTTTAAATAAAATAAATTTAGACAATAATAGTTAAATATCCTATTTATGAAAATCTATAATTAATAAGAAATGTTAAAAATGAAAAATAGTTCACAAGATACAGTATTACTACTTCAAAATAATATTGAAAATATATGGTTAAATAAAGAAAGCGTCAATTCCAGTTCCTCTGAAGAAGTTAAAAATTATATAGAAAAAACTTTACAGTTACTTGATAGTGGCCAAATAAGAGTGAGCGAAAAAATAAATGGCACTTGGACAGTAAACGAATGGATTAAAAAGGCTGTTTTACTCTCCTTTAGAATACGTCCTTTAGATTTAATAGATGGAGGTCCAGAAAATTCAAAATGGTGGGATAAAATTCCTTCCAAGTTTTCTGAATGGACTCAAGAAGATTTTTCTAATAATAATTTCAGAACAGTTCCTGGCTCTGTAGTTAGATATAGTGCCTATGTTGCTCCAGAGGTTGTATTAATGCCCTCTTTTGTAAACCTAGGTGCTAGGATAGACTCGGGAACCATGATAGATACATGGGCTACTGTCGGTTCGTGTGCTCAAATAGGAAAAAATTGCCATATTTCAGGAGGGGTTGGTATAGGAGGGGTGTTGGAACCTCTACAAGCATCCCCAGTAATTATTGAAGATAATTGTTTTATAGGGGCCAGATCAGAAGTAGCTGAGGGAGTAATCGTAGAAGAAGGCTCCGTTTTATCTATGGGAGTTTATTTGGGGGCTTCTACTAAAATAGTAGATAGAAAAAATGATAAAATTTACCTTGGAAAAGTTCCTGCATATTCTGTCGTAGTGCCTGGATCAATTAAAACGAAAGATAATTTATCTCTATATTGTGCAGTGATTGTAAAAACTGTAGATGAACAAACGCGCTCAAAAACATCTATAAATGAGCTTTTAAGAGACTAACTAATACTTTCTTCTTTAGTTGGTCTAGTCATTAATTTTTTTGCTATCGATTTTGGGTCTTTATTTTTGTATAAAATAGAATATATTGATTCTAGAATAGGCATATTTATAGAATGTTTCTTTATAATCTTATTTATAGCATTAATAGTATAGTATCCTTCCGCAATAGTAACATTCTCTCTTAAAATTTGACTTACTTTCTTTCCTTTTCCAATATTTTTTCCCAAAATAAAATTTCTAGATAATTCACTATTACAAGTTAATATTGCATCGCCTAAACCCGAAAGACCATAAATTGTTTCTTTTTTCCCTCCTATAGAAACACAGAACCTTGACATTTCTATTATTGATCTAGTGATAATAGCGGCCTCTGCACTTTTGCCATATCCCATTCCATTAGCTATACCACACCCTATAGCATATACATTTTTAATGGCTCCTCCAGCTTGAACTCCTAAAACATCATTACTCGTATATACACGAAGTCCTTTTAAAGAAATATGATTTGAAATTTTTTCTGCTAGTTTTATAGATCTTGCTGCTAACACTAAAGCTGCAGGCTTACCTTTAGCAACCTCTTTTGCAAAAGAAGGTCCTGAAAATATAGCATACTCATTCTTAAGATCAATTTCATCTATAATATCGCTAAGCAAACTTCCCGTTTTTTGTTCAATACCTTTAGAGCAAATAATTAATTTATAGTTTTTCTTCAAATATTGTTTATGAATATTTATTACCCTTCTGAAATGTTGAGCAGGTGTAACATAAAATATAATAGGCGCTAAAGCTTCAGAAATATTATTGGTAGCCACAATATTTTTATTTAAATTTACATTTGGCAAATAAAGTGAATTCTTATGGAATCTATTAATTTCCTCACATACTTCCTTCTCTCTCACCCAAATTATTACTTTATGATCACTTTTCCTTGAAAGAGCTATTGATATTGCAGTTCCCCATGCTCCACCACCTATAATTGCAAAAGAAAAATTCATTTTAAACCTCTTCTAGAGGCCATCGAGCTCTAGCATCAAATTCATAAGAATGTTGAATGCCAATATTTTTAAGCTCAATGCCTGCCCAAGCAATCATTACTCCATTATCTGTACATAGACGAGGGGGAGGCGCTACTAATTTAAAATTTTCTTCTTTAGCAAGACTCTCTAGTGTTGATTTAATTGATAAGTTTGAAGCAACTCCTCCTGAAACAGCAAAAGTATTAGAATTAGCATTTTTTTTCTTAAAAATTTTCAGGGCTTCCTTGCTTTTCTCATAAATTATTTTGCATATAGTATGCTGAAAAGAAGCCGCTATATTTGCTTTATCTTGAGCGCTTAAAGGAACCATTTTTTCAGCAGTTTGACGTACAGAGGTTTTTAGGCCAGAAAAAGAAAAGTCACAATTCTTAACCCCACGCAATGGTTGGGGAAATATAATTTTTTCCGGATTTCCATTTCTAGCTAATTTTTCTAAACTCGCTCCACCAGGATAACTTAATCCTAATAATCTAGCAGTTTTATCAAATGCTTCTCCTAAGGCATCATCTATTGTGCTTCCCAATAATATATACTTTTGAACACCTTCTATAGATAAAAACATGGTATGCCCACCCGAAATTAATAACAATAAATAGGGAAAGTTAATTTTATCAGTTAATCTAGGAATTAAGGCGTGTCCCTCTAAGTGATTTATTGCTATAAATGGTTTATTGGCAGATAGAGAAATTGCTTTTGCCGTAGTTAGCCCAACTAAGAGTCCACCTATTAAACCAGGTCCAGCGGTTGCGGCTACTGCATCAATATCTTTTAAACTGATCCCAGACTTTTTAAAAGTTTCAGTAATCACCTTATCACAATATTCAATATGACTTCTGGCTGCCAGTTCTGGCACAACTCCCAAATATTTTTCATGAACTTCAGTCTGAGTGTGAATTGTCTCAGATAGAACCTTATACTCAGAATTTACCAGCGCTGCCGCAGTTTCATCACAACTTGTTTCTATGCCTAATACAATCATTCTAAAACTTATTAATTATTACATTTATTTTCTAGTTTAAAGTATAGTAAATATAAAATATGCAAAAATACAATTTTAATAATTATAAAATAAAAATAGGTAGCAGAAGAAGTCCTTTAGCTGTTTGGCAAGCTCAAGCTGCAATGAAGAGGTTAGGAAAAAACACGGAATTAATTAAAATTTCAACCTCTGGGGACAAAAAACTAAACAAAAAGCTAGCAGAATACGGTGGCAAGGGTCTTTTTACAAAAGAATTAGAAGAAGCACTTGAAAAGAGAAAAATTGATATAGCAGTTCACTCTCTCAAAGATATTCCTACTTTTATAGAAAAAAAGTATAAATTGTCCTACATCCTTCCGAGGGAAGATAGTCACGATGTTCTTTTATCAAATTCAAATTCAACTAATATTAAAAACTTGGAATCCAATCAAACTGTTGGCACTGATAGTCCTAGAAGAATAGCCCAAATAAGACGTTTAAACTCTAATTTAAAAATAGCTCAAATGAGGGGGAATGTAGAAACAAGAATTAGAAAAATGAAAGAAGGCGAAGTAGATGCAATCGTAATAGCTCTTGCAGGAGTTAAAAGGTTAAATATTAAAGAAAGCTATTACATATTAGACCCAATGGAAATGATGCCAAGTGCAGGACAAGGAATAATTGCCCTACAATCACTAAAAAACAATCTTAAAATAAACAAATTTTTAGTGAATCTAGAAAACTCAAAAGTAAAACATCAGGCTGAAGCAGAAAGGTCTGTTTTGAAAAGTTTAAAAGGAGATTGCAATTCTGCTATATCAATTTTAAGCAACTTGACATTTAAAAAGTTATTTTTAACTGCACGTGTATATTCATCTGATGGAAAAAAAATGATTGAGTCAACTCATGCGGATCAAATGAATAAGTCTAAAGAAATAGGTGCAAATGTAGGAAAAATTCTTATTAAAAAGGGAGGTTTAAGAATTTTAAAGCTATGAAGAAAGAAAGTATTAAAAGATCTATAGTCATTTTAAGAAATAAAGAAAGAGGAAAAGATTTAAAAGAAATACTTATTAAGCAAGGTTTCAATGTTCTTGTTAAAAGTATTATAAAAATTAAAAGAAAAAAATATACTCCAATTAATATTAAACTATTTGATGCAATTATATTTACAAGCGTAAATAGTGTTAAATTTATAAAAGAAAATATTAATAACAATATATTTAAAAGCATTAATACTTTTTGTGTAGGTAAAATTACTGAAAAGTATGCAATAGAGTCTGGTTTTAAATGTATCAAAACAAAAGCATATTCAGGTAAAACTTTAGAAAAAGAAATTTTAAATCAAACAGAAATAAAAATTAATAATATAGCTATTTTTTCTGGAAACAAGATGGCTCACAACCCAATTCCAAAGCTAAAACAAAATGGAATAAATGCAACTAGAATAGTTTTGTATGATGCGATTCCAGAAAAACATATTAACAAGAAAATATTAGATTTTATCTTTAAACAAAATACCAGCCATATAGTTTTTTATTCACCTCATATTGCTGATACCTTCAACAAACTTACGGAAAAATATAATTTTTCAACAATAAATGCTGTTTGTTTAGGAAAAAATACAAAAAAGATTTTAGAAAAAAGAAAATGGAAAAAAGTTCTAATTGTAAAAAATGTTGAATCTAAAAGCTTTGCAAATTCTATATTAGAAAGTTAGTATACTAATATTTGAATTTTTAG
>CAZUXH010000015.1:0-23073 GCA_964624655.1 uncultured Rhodospirillaceae bacterium
AGTAGTCCAATCTCTTTCATTTGCAGAAATAATAACTTTGCTAAGCTTTTTTACTTCTTTATCTCCTCTGATTTCGCACCCCGCGGATGACAGATTATTTATAACTTCAGGCAGAATAGTTCGTTTAACATCTTTGTGACATAATAACGTTTCAGTAGCACCACAAATTCCTGTTCTTCTCATTTTTGCATTCGTACTAATCCCTACAGCTTTTTTAATATCCGCATCCGTATCTATATAGGTATGACATAGTCCGTCTAAATGTGAGAGGGTAGGAATTTTACTATTAGTCTGGATTTTAGCTACTAAAGATTTACCACCTCTAGGAATAATTAGGTCTATATAATTATTCATTGATAATAATACATCGACAGCTTTTCTATCTATGGTGTTTATCATCTGAACACATTCAACTGGCACAGCTGTTTTCCTAAGGCCTTTTCTTATTGATTTTACAATTGCATTGCTTGAGTAAAAACTTTCTGATCCACCTCTCAAAATTATTGTATTACCTGATTTAAGTGATAAAGCGCTAGCATCAGCGGTTACATTTGGCCTAGATTCATAAATTATACCTATTACTCCAATAGGCACTCTAATTTGTGATATTTTTAGACCATTCGGCCTTTTCCATTTTTTTATTTCTTTTCCTACTGGATCTGATAACTTTTCTATTGCTCTAACGCCATCAACCATGTCTTTTATTCTTTGTTCATTTAGCATTAGCCTATCTATTAAAGGAACTGATAAATTTTTAATTTTCGCATTATTTATATCTTTTTTATTATTATTTAAAATGTTTTTAGAATCTTTTTTTATTTCATTTGCTATGGAACTTAATGCCTTATTTTTTTGGGCCGTAGAAAGATTAATTAATACCTTAGAAGCATTTTGAGATTTTAAGCCTATCTTCTCTAAAGATTTTTTTATATCTGTAATATTTTTCATTTAATCCTCTTCTAAAATTATAAACTATTTATTCTATGCTATCTATTACCATGTCATCATGATGTATTAATTCATCTCTTCCTTTATATCCCAGTAGTTCTATTATTTTTTTACTGTTGCTCCCTGCTATTTGGCTAACCTCATTTGAATCATAGGCAATAATTCCACATCCTATAATATTTTTTGTTGTAGAAATTATCTCAACTGTTTCTCCTCTTTTAAAACTCATAGAACAATTAGTAACTCCTGCAGGTAATAGACTTTTTCCAGATTTTAAAGCTTTTTCTGCTCCCTTATCTACAATAATATATTTTTCTTTTTTCCTATGACTGGCAATCCATTTTTTTCGCGCATTTTGAGGATTTTCTTTTGCTTTGAAAAGAGTTGATTTTCCTCCGTCCATAAGTTTCAATAAACCATTTATTTCTGAGCCTTTAGAAATTATCAAACTACAGCCTCCTGAAAGAGCAATTTTTGCAGCCTTTATTTTTGTAGTCATTCCTCCAGAAGCGATAAATGACTTAGTATTTTCTGCCATTCTTTCTATTTCTTCTGTAATGTCTTCTACCTTCGATATAAATTCTGCTTGTTTACTTCTATTAGGGTCTTTTGAATACAATCCATCTACATCTGAAAGGAGTATTACAAGGTCTGCGCCAACTAAATGACCAATTCTGCCTGCAAGCTGGTCATTATCTCCATATCTAATTTCTAAAGTTGCAACAGTATCATTTTCATTAATAACTGGAATAGTATTAAGTTTTAGGAGTGTATTTAGAGTTACTCTTGCATTCATCGCTGATCTTCTGGTTTCTAGGTCTGAATGGCCAACTAAAATTTGTGCACATTTAAGATTGAGTTTTTCAAAAATTTCTTTCCAAGCTTTTGCTAGAAGGATTTGACCAGTTGCAGCACAAGCCTGTTTTTCATGTAGTTTAAGAGAAAGTTTGGATAACTCCAATTCATTTTTTCCTAGGGCAATAGCCCCAGAGGTAACCAATAAAATTTCTTTACCATTATTTCTTAAAAAATTAATATTTTCAGCAAGAGATCTCATCCAAGCATAGTTTAAATTACCGTTCTTACTGTCTATTATAAGAGATGAACCTATTTTAATGACTATCCTTTTTGCATTCTTTATTGCATCATTTTTTATAATTTTTATGGATGCCATTTTTCTTCAATTTTCTCTTTTGTAAATTTTTTTTTATTTATAACTTTGATATTATCAAACAATATTTTTAAAAAAGATAGCATGCCTTTTTTCGATTTTGATGAAGTTTCTATAACTTCTTTTTTGCTATATTTTTTTATTATTTTTATTTTTTCTAATAAGTCGTTCTCTTCTACTAAATCTGATTTACTAAGAACTATAATTTGTTTTTTCTTTATGAGGTTATTTCCATATTCTTTTAACTCATTTAAAATTATCTTGTAAGATTCTATTAGATTATCAGATTGCGCGTCAATTAAATGTACTAGAATTTTACATCTTTCTACATGTCCTAAAAATCTCGTGCCTATCCCAATTCCTTTATGAGCGTCCTTAATCAACCCAGGTATGTCAGCAATTGTAATTATATTATCTTCATACTCAATAACTCCTAATTGAGGAGTCAGAGTGGTAAAAGAATAATTTGCTATTTTAGGATTTGCATTTGTTACTACTGATAAAAGTGAAGACTTGCCTGCATTGGGTAATCCTATAATTCCAATATCTGCTATTATTTTTAATCTTAACCAAACCCATATTTCTTCACCTAAATTTCCTGGATTAGCCCTCTTCGGTGCTCTATCAATAGAACTTTTAAAATGTGAATTTCCAAAACCTCCTTTACCTCCTTCTAGTAAAGTAATTTTTTCACCATCTTTTGTTAAATCTTTTAAAATTGTAATCTTATCCAAATCAGAAATGATTTGAGTGCCTATTGGAACTTTTATAATAAGATCTTCTCCATTAGCACCTGAGCAGTTTTTACCTGATCCAGAGACACCTTTTTTGGCTTTAAAATGTTGTTTGTATCTAAAGTCAATTAATGTATTCAAATCTGATGTGCATTCAAAAATTATACTTCCGCCTTTGCCACCATTGCCTCCATCTGGCCCACCGAATTCTACATATTTTTCTCTACGAAAACTAACACACCCGTCTCCACCATCTCCAGATCTAATATATATTTTAGCTTGGTCAAGAAATTGCATAGCCTTCAACCAATGTAAATTGAATTAATTTTGTAAATTTAATATAGTGATGAGCTGAAATTAAAGAAAAAAATTATTTTTTTTTTATTCTTATTATTTTTTTCTTTTTTTGACCCAAGAAGAATGAAACTTTACCATCCGATAATGCGAAAAGAGTATGGTCTTTGCCAATTCCAACATTATCCCCTGGATGAAATTTAGTCCCTCTTTGTCGAACCAAAATAT
Organism: uncultured Rhodospirillaceae bacterium; assembly: GCA_964624655.1. Taxonomy (GTDB): domain Bacteria; phylum Pseudomonadota; class Alphaproteobacteria; order TMED109; family TMED109; genus CAZUXH01. Next base: position 3,376 of record CAZUXH010000015.1, read on the forward strand.
TTCCTGCCTTTACTGTTTCACCACCAAATTTTTTTACGCCTAAACGTCTTCCTTCTGAATCTCTTCCGTTTCTAGAAGAACCTCCGGCTTTTTTATGTGCCATATTCTATTTTTCCTTATCTGATTTAGATTTCGTAGCAGTCTTTTTTGTAACAACTTTTTCACTTTTTTTAGCAATAGTGGTTTTTGTTTTCTTTTCTTCTTTATTTTGTTTACTGTTTTCTAAATCTACTTCTTCTTTTTTTGATGATTTAGTTTTACCTATTCCTATGCTTTTTATTCTTACTAGCGTTAAATCCTGTTTGTGTCCTTTTTTTCTGCGGTAATTATGTCTTCTTTTTTTCTTAAATATTGTGAGTTTAGGACCGCGGGTCTGTTCTAGTACTTCTCCGATTACATTTGCTTTAGCTAATTCAGAAGTTTCAGTTTTAATATTTTCTCCCTCTCCTAACATTATTACATCATCAAATTTTATTTCAGAGCCTTTTTTGGCAATATTCTTTTCAATAAGAATTATATCACCAGAGGAAACTTTATACTGTTTTCCACCATTTTTTATCACTGCATAACTCATTCTTTTTTCCATCATACCTAATTAAAAATACTATATGCTGTCTTATTATTAATATTTACAGTAATTTAGTATATAAGAACTGGAATATATAGTTTTTTGATATTCTTTCAACCAAAAATATATATTATTAATAGGACAAACATATATTGAGTATTAAATCTGATTTATTGGTTTTAGCATTTATTAAAAATTCCAGAAAAAAATTTCTAGATTCTTATTTAATTAAGAGTGGAGATGCAACTTCTGGGGAGATATTTTTAAAATTAAGTAAATTAAATGGTTTAGCTAAAATATATACTTTCAGAAAACACAAGAAAAAAAACAATTGGGAAATTTATGGTTTAGATAAATGGGAACAAGAAGAAGTTATTAAAAATAAATTAGATAAGATTTCTTCCATAGATCCAGATGTATGGATTATAGAACTTGAAGATGAGGGAGGAAATTATCCAAATTTTTAAACATATTTTTATAAATTGTTAATATTTTTGAAATTTGATAGCATATAAATATAATCCAAAATAAAGGCTTATTTAATGAGAAATACTCATTTCCCTGGCAGGTCACCAGTTTATTCCACAAAAGGTTTGGCAGCTACGTCACATCCTCTTGCAGCTAAAGCAGCTATAGATATTTTATCAATAGGGGGAAACGCAATTGACGCTGCAATTTCAGCTGCAGCTGTACTAGCAGTAGTAGAAGCACATTCGACTGGCGTAGGAGGAGACTTGTTTTGCCTCTATAAACCGTCATCAAGCAAGGATATAATTGCACTTAATGCTTCAGGTAGAGCTCCTAAAGCTCTATCTCTAGATAAATTGAATGAGGTAGGCATAAAAGATGTCATTCCTTTTACAAGTCCCCATGCTGTCAGTATTCCAACTGGCGTAGCAGGGTGGATAAAGCTAGTAGAAGATCATGGTTCAATATCACTAAAGCAGATTTTAAAGCCTGCAATAGATTGTGCTGAGAATGGCTACGTCGTTGCAGATATAATTGCAGATTACTGGGAGAGAGAGTTTGATAAGCTTAGCAAAGATGATGATAGTAAAAAAGTATTTTTACCATCTGGAATTCCTTTAAAAGCAGGAGAGACTCACTATCAACCTAGGTTAGCTGAAACTTTAATTAAAATATCGGAAGAAGGTAGAAAAGGTTTTTATGAAGGAAAGGTGGCTAAAGATATGGTTGAAAAACTTAATTCTTTAGGTGGTTTTCATTCAATTGAAGATTTTGCAACAGCTGAAGCTGATTATGTTCAACCAATTTCAGCTAATTATAGAGGCTTTGATGTTTTTGAATGCCCTCCGAATGGTCAGGGTATAATAGCATTGATGATAATGAAAATTTTAGAAGGCTTTGATTTCGAAAAAATAGAACCTGATTCTGCATTAAGAATTCATTTGCAGGCTGAAGCAACTAAAATAGCCTTTAGCCATAGAAGTCATTATCTAGCTGATCCAGAATTTTCTGATATTCCAGTGGATACGATGCTTTCTAATGATTATATAAACAAATTAAGGAGTATGATAAAGCTAGATAGTTGTGTAGAAGAAAATTATAAACCAGAGTTGCCTAGGCATCATGATACTGTGTATATTACTGTGGTAGACAAAGACAAAAATATGGTTTCCCTGATAAATTCAATATTTCATTCTTTTGGAAGTGGTATTATGGCTCCAAAGTCTGGGGTATTATTTCAAAATAGAGGGGCAGGATTTGTTTTGGAAGCTAATCACCCAAACTTAGTTGTTGGAGGTAAAAGGCCCATGCATACTATTATTCCATCAATGGTTTTGAAAGATAATAACCCTTTTTTATCATTTGGTGTGATGGGTGGTCATTATCAGCCTATGGGTCAGGCTCACGTGTTATCAAATATAATTGATTATGGGATGGACCCCCAAGCTAGCCTCGACTTTCCCAGAACTTTTTTTACAGCCCAAAAAGATGATGTCCAAGGATCTTTAGATAAAGTTCTTGAATGTGAAAAAGGTATTTCAGATAAAGTTAAAAATGAGTTAAAAAATATAGGACATAATGTAAAAGTTTGTGATTTGCCTCATGGAGGAGGACAGGTGATTAAATTTAAAAAGGATAGCAATGTCCTTATAGGAGGTTCTGATCCAAGAAGAGACGGCTGTGCAATAGGGATGTAATTTATGGATTTGGGTAGCAACCAGCTTTTTCAGCTTTTAGTCTAACTAGATGATAAATCATATCTATTGTAGGAGTTTTTACTCCTACTATTTTTCCAGCTTCAGAAACAGATTTTGTTAGGGCATCTATTTCCATTGGTCTGCCTAACTCTAAGTCTTGTAAAGTAGAAGTTTTATGTTGACCTACCTTTCTAGTGCCGTCAATTCTATGATCTATACTTATAGGAAAATTTACACCAAGAGCATTGGCAACATTTTCTCCTTCTTCCATCATTTTTCTTATCACTCTACAAGTTCCTACGTTATTAGCTAAATCTTCTAAAGTAGCACCAGTTAAAGCGCTTACAGGATTGAAAGCAAGATTTCCCCATAATTTCATCCAAATATCTTCTCTAATATTCTTTCTTACAGGAGATTTTAATCCAGATTTAATAAGTATATTAGAAATATTTTTTGCTCTTTCTGATAAAGATCCATCTGGTTCTCCAATAAGCAATCTATTCCCTTCATAATGTATAACATGTCCAGGGTTTTTAATTTCTGCCGCAGGGTAGACCACACATCCTAGAGCTCTTTCAGGTTTTATTAATTTCCATTGTGAGTTGTGAGGGTCAACCGAAATTAATTTAGTGTTTTCGTATTTATCCTCTGTTTTATAAAAATACCACCATGGCAAACCATTTACTGCGGATAATACAGTTGTATGTTTATCCATTAACGGAATTAAACTTTTAGCTGTTTGAGCAGCAGAATGAGCTTTAAGAGTAACAATTATAAAATCATGTTTACCTAAATCATTAGGATTATCACTAGCTATGGGTTTGCAAAAATACTCTTCATTAGTTTCCTTGCTTTGCATCAAAAGTCCTTTAGTTTGAATAGCTTTAAGATGCTCTCCTCTGCATACAAGAGAAACATCAGCCCCGCTTTTTAATAGAAGTGAAGCTAAGTAACTACCTATTGCTCCTGCGCCAAAAATATTTATTTTCATTTTATTCCTAATTTTTTATCCATTCCAATACGTTGAATTTTTCCTGTCGCTCCTTTAGGAATTTCTTCCATGAAAAATATTTTTTTTGGAATTTTAAAATCTGCAAGTTTATCTTTACAGTAATTTTTTAGATTTTGTTCAGCTATTTTAATATCTATATCTTTTTTAAGCACCACTACTGCTGCAACATCTTCTCCTAATTTAGGATGTGGTATGGAAAAAGTTACAACTTGCTGAACATCAGAATGTTTTGTAAGTATCTCATCTACTTCTAAAGGGCTTATTTTTTCTCCTCCTCTGTTAATTATTTCTTTTAATCTTCCTGATATAATAAGATAGCCATCTTTATCAAAATAACCTTCATCTCCAGTTAAAAACCAATTTTTAAAAAAGTTTTCAGAATTTGCTTTGTTGTTATTTAAATAGCCTTCGGTAACATTTTCACCTTTGATAACTATTTGGCCTTTTCTTTCTGTTTTGTCATTTTCTAAGATACTGTTGCCAAACATGATTCTTACTACTGGCCCAGCTGGAATCCCAACAGATCCACTTTTTCTTTTTTGAGGGGGTAAAGGGTTAGAAGTCATTTGGTGTGCAGCTTCTGTCATTCCATAAGATTCTATAACGGGCGTATTAAATGTTTTTTCTAATTCTTGCATAACGGATTCAGGTAGAGATGCTGAAGAAGATCTTATAAATCTCAAATGATTGGTATTTATAATGTTTTTGTTTCTTATAGCTCTAGCAAGAATAGTTTGATGCATAGTAGGAACTGCCGTATACCATGTAGGTTTAGTATTATCAAGCCACTTAAAAAAACTTAGTGCATTAAAGCCACTTGGAGGAATTATAGAAATTCCTCCTTTATATAAACTAGCTAATAATCCTGCTACTAGCCCATGTATGTGAAATAATGGCATGATATTTAAACATTTGTCGTTTTCACTTAATTTTAAAGTTTTTGATATATTTTTAGATGAGGTGATTAAATTTTTATGTGTTAAAGGTACCATTTTAGGTCTAGAAGTAGTCCCAGAAGTATGAAGTATTAGAGCAATATCTGTACTTTTTGGAAAAGAATATTGTTTTTCATATGCTCCCTCTTTTTTCGTTTCAGAATTTTTATCAAAAATTATTTCACCACTATTTTCTTCCAAGTAAAGTAATTTAACGTTAGTTTTATTTGCTGCGTTTTTTAATGATTCAGGACAGTTTTTTTCTACTATAACCGCTCTGATCTTAAGATCTTTAAAGTAAAAAATGAATTCACTTTCTTTATAAGAAGGATTAAGAGGACAAGCAATTAAATTACTAGCGGTGGCTATAAACATTGAAGCCATTTTTGGACCATTCTGAATAGCTAAAGCTACTTTATCTTTATGAATGAAATCTAATTCACTGAAAGTCTGACGTGTTTTATTTATCAGTAATAACAGATTTTCATAGGTTATTGATTTAGTAGAATCTGTGTGCTCGATTGCTATATTGTTTAGAGAAGAAGGTTTACAGCTTGATAAAGAATCGTAAATTGTATTATTTTCAGATTTCTTTTGCATATAAAGCTCTTTTTTTATTTATTTAAGGACTATTCTATAATTTTTTTTTTCATAAACTAGTTTTATTTTTTTATTAGGTTATAATATCATCATTAACAGAGGAAAATATAATGTTTGAAGCTAAACATCAAGACCAACAGGTATTAAATGCAGAATTAGGAAAAAATAATCCAAATAATTTAGAACCTTTTTGGATGCCGTTTACGCCAAACAGACGTTTTAAAAAGAATCCTAAACTCATAGTTTCTGCCAAAGATATGTATTATACATCTATTGATGGAAGAAAAATTTTAGATGGCTCTGCGGGATTGTGGTGTGTAAATGCTGGTCACTGCAGACCAAGAATAGTGGAAGCAGTAAAAAATCAAGTTGAAGAAATGGATTATACGGCACTTTTCCAGTTTGGGCACCCTAAGGCGTTTACTTTAGCTTCAAAACTCACAGAAATGTTACCTAAAGATATAGATAATGTTTTTTATACTAATTCTGGCTCTGAAGCAGTAGATACTGCACTTAAAATAGCACTAGCTTATCATAATGCTAAAGGAGACTCAAAGAGATATAGGTTAATAGGTAGGTCCAGAGGCTATCACGGAGTAGGATTTGGCGGAATGTCTGTAGGTGGGATGGTGGCGAATAGAAAGCAGTTTACTAATCATCTTCCAGGAGTAGATCATTTACAACATACGCATATCCCTGAATTAAATGCATTTTCTGCTGGACAACCAGAGCATGGGGGATTGGAAAAAGCAAATTCTTTGATAGATTTAATAGCCTTACATGATGCCTCTACCATAGCGGCAGTTATAGTGGAACCTGTGGCTTGTTCAACAGGAGTATTGGTTCCTCCAGTGGGATATTTAGAGAGACTTAGGGAAATTTGTAGTGAGAACGGGATTTTATTAATTTTTGATGAAGTGATTTGTGGTTTTGGTAGATTGGGAACTGCTTTTGCATCTGATAAATTTAATGTAATTCCAGATATTATGACCATGGCCAAGGGAATTACTAATGCTACTGTACCTATGGGCGCTGTAGGCACTCATAAAAATATATATGATACATTGATGAATGGGCCTGAGCACTTAGTAGAATTATTTCATGGATATACTTATTCTGGTCATCCTTTAGCATGCGCAGCTTCACTTGCAACTTTAGAGGAATATGAATCTGAAAATGTATTTGAGAGAGCAAAGAGTATAGAGAAAAAATTTGAAAACAGTGCGCATTCCCTTAAAGGGTTAAAAAACGTAATTGATATTAGAAACATTGGTTTAGTTGCTGGAATAGAACTTGCAACTAGAGAGGATGGATTGACTAAAAGAGCTTATGATGTGTTTGATTTTTGTTTTAAAGAGGGATTAATGGTTCGTTTTACAGGTGAAACAATTTGTGTATCACCACCTCTAATAGTAAATGAAGATGAAATTGATCAGATGTTTAGCATTATTCGTGAGTCTATTTTATCGGTTAAATAAATCGTTGGAGTCTTATAATGACAACAGTTAGATATATAGAAGAAAAAGATGCAAATGATCGAGTAAAGGAAATATATAGAGATATTAGTGAGTCTAGGGGAGGAGCAGAAATAAATAATATCTGGAAAGTTTTAGCTAATGACCCAGATTTGCTAGAATCTACATGGAAAAGATTAAAAAAAGTAATGGCTCCAGGTAGTCTTGATCCCTTAGTTAAGGAGATGATATATATAGCTGTTAGCGTTATAAATGGTTGTGAATATTGTGTGCACTCTCATTCTGCTGCTGCTAAAAAAAAGGGCATGACTGATGCAATGAGAAGTGAATTATTTTCAGTAATAGCTATGGCAAATCAGACAAATGCTTTGGCGGAGGCTTATCAAGTTGAGGTTGATGATAAATTCAAGGTGTAAATCTTTTATTTTGAGAGATTAAAAATACTCCTTCAACACTAAATAAATTATTAAAAAAACTTTCAGGACTATCTATTGATTTGGCAGACCCGTTTTCTGAAATACGGTAAGCTTTATTAATTGAAATTTTTAAAAGCTCACAAATTAGAACAAAATCTTTTATGGTGCAAAGATGAATGTTTTGGGTTAGATACCATGGTTCAGATAAAGTTTTTGTCATTGGCATAGATCCTTTAATTAATAAATCGAGTCTACATTTCCAATAAGCAAAATTGGGAAAAGAAACAATACATTTTTTTCCAATCCTTAACATTTCATTTAGAACATCTTTTGGTTTGTGAGTCGCTTGTAGAGTGTGGCTTAAAATGACATAGTCAAAAGAGTTTTCAGGAAAGTTTGTTAGGTCAGTGTCAGCGTTTCCCTGCAGAACTGACAAGCCTTTTGTCAAACATTTTTGTACTCCTTCGTGACTTATTTCAAGGCCGTGTCCAGTTATATTTTTTTTATCTTCTAAAAAAACAAGTAGACTTCCATCACCGCAGCCAACATCTAAAACACTTGAATTTTCTTCAATTAAAGATGAAATCAAATTTTGAGACATAAAATTTTTTTTTAATCTATTCATAAGTTATTTAAACCTTTTTTGTTAGCAGCCCCTTCAATAAAACCTTTTAGGGTTTTATGAAAATCTGGTACATCCAATAAAAAGCTATCATGTCCTTTGTCAGATTGAATTTCAATAAAGCTAGAATCAGCACCTACTTTGTTTAATGCCTTTATGATAGTTTGATGTTCAGAAGTAGGGAATAGCCAATCGCTTGAAAAAGAAATGAGTAAAAATTTACAACTAGCGTTTTTAAATGCTAATGCTAAATCTCCCTTATATTGGTTTTCCAAGTCAAAATAATCCATTGCTCTAGTTAGATAAAGGTAGCAATTAGAGTCAAATCTATCTACAAAAGAAATTCCCTGATGTCTTAAATAACTTTCTACTTGGAAATCTGCGTCAAATCCCCAAGATAATACCTTATTTTGCATATCTCTACCAAATTTTTGTTGAAAAGCACCTTCAGAAAGATAAGTGATGTGTGCTATCATTCTTGCCACAGAAAGACCATGTTTTGGTTGATTAGGGCTATTGTAATAATTTCCTTTATTCCAATTAGGGTCATTCATTATAGCTTGTCTTCCAACTTCATGAAACGCTATGTTTTGAGCAGTATGTCTATAAGAAGTAGCAATGGGAATAGCAGTATATATTCGGTCCGGGTGACTAGATGCCCATTCCAGCACTTGCATTCCTCCCATAGATCCTCCTAGAACGCAAAAAAGTTTTTTAATTTTTAAATGGTCTATAAGCTTTACTTGCATATTGACGATGTCTTTTATGGTAAATATTGGAAAACTCATTCCATAAATTTTATTTATGTTTTCATTAATAGATGATGGACCTGTAGTCCCCATACACCCCCCTAAAATATTTGGACAAATAATAAAATACTTATTTGTATCAAGAATATTATTTGGACCTATAATGTTTTTCCACCATCCATCCTTTTTTGTGACAGGGTTTATTCCAGCCGCATACTGATCTCCAGTTAAAGCATGACAAACTAGTATTGCATTTGATTTATCTCTATTCAAATTTCCCCAGGTGTTATAGGTTATAGATGCTTTTTCAATTGTTTGGCCTCCTTCTAATCTCATATTTAAAGGGCCAAAACTTTTTTCGGCTCGCTTTAATGAGGTTTTTTTTTCATTTGAAGGACTGCTTGCATTTTCTTTCATATATTATGATCCTGGTATTTTTTATCTACAAAATTTTTCTATAAACAGTGATTTATTTAAATTATTATATTATATATGTATTTTTTATATTTGAGTATCGAATTTAGTACGGAAATAGATATGTCCATCAAAAAGATTAAAAGTAAAGAAAATAATATAATTAAGAATAAAAATTCTAAATTTAGTTTTAAGGATTTGAATTCCATTCGATCACGAATTGACTTGATTGACGATAATATTCATGAGTTATTAATTAATAGAGCTAAACTAGTAGAAAAAGTAGCAAAAACTAAAAAATCTTTAATGGAAAAATCCCTAGGATTATATAGACCTGATAGAGAGCATGCTATATTAAAAAGAATTATTTCAAATCATAAAGGAACTTTTCCTGTTAGATCTTTGGTTGCCTCTTGGAGCGAATTATTTTCTGGATACAGGAGTATGCAAGGAAATTTAACTATTTCTTTTATCAAGAAAAATGAAATGATAACTAAAAATCATTTTGGAGTATCCTCTAGATATTTAATTAGAAAAAATAGCGATCAAATAATTGATTCAATAATAGAGAAAAAGGCGGATATAGGAGTATTGCCATTTCCGAATCCGAGAGATAGATGGTGTTGTAGGTTAATTGATCTTAAAGAATTAAATATAATTGGAAGTATGCAAGATAGTTCTCATTCGCGGAAAATTTCTCGATTATTAATTATTGGCAAACAAAAGAAAGTTTACTCTTCTTCAAATATGGTCCTTATATTATTATCTATAAAAAATAATTACTTAGCTGAACTTAAAAAATTTTTAGATTTGAATAGCTTTAAGTTATTTAATATTTTTAAAATTAAACAAAATAAAAGTATGATTTTAGTAGGGTTTCATTCTTTAAAAGATAAGGATATATCTAATAAGCTAAGTATATTAAAAACTAAATCAAATCCTGAAATAAAATTGCAAACAGTAATTTTGGGTGGCTTTGAATATGAAGAGGTTTTTAAAATTGACAAATAAAAAATTATTTAAAACAGTAACTTTTATAGGCTTTGGATTAATAAATTCTTCTTTAGCAAGAGTTTTAAAAAATAAAAAATTAGTTGAAAGAATAAATGTGTATTCAAGAACATTGGCGACTAGAAAGAAGATAGAAAAATTGAAGATTGCGGATGGCATTTTTGATAATGCATCTGATGCGGTCAAAAATTCTGACTTAGTGATTTTGGGTGTACCTGTAGGCGCCTATAAAAAGTTAGCTATGGAGTTTGCTTCTTCACTGTCTCCAGAGACTATTATAACTGATGTTGGATCAGTTAAGAATAGTGTAATAGAGGATTTGATAAAGATATTGCCAAATGAAATTAATTTTGTTCCAGCTCACCCTATAGCTGGGACAGAAAAATCTGGTCCTGAATCTGGATTTGAAAATTTGTTTGAAGGGCATTGGTGTGTAATTACGCCAAGTAAAAATACTGATAAGAAGGCGATTAACAAAGTTTCCTTAATGTGGCAGGAGGCAGGAATGCAGGTTGATGAAATGGATGCAGAATATCATGACTTAGTTCTAGCTATAACGTCACACATTCCTCATTTAGTAGCGTACTCTATTGTGGGAACAGTATCTGATTTGGAGGGTCACTTGAAAACTGAAGTTATGAAATATGCAGCAGGGGGATTTAGAGATTTTACAAGAATAGCTGGGTCAGATCCTATAATGTGGAGGGATATATTTTTAAATAATAAAGAAGCTGTTTTAGAAATGCTTGGAAGATTTATAGAAGATCTTACTGCATTACAAAAATCCATAAGGTGGGAAGATGGCGAAGCTTTAGAGAAATTATTTAACAAGACTAGGGATATAAGAAAAGGAGTGGTTGCTTTTAAGCAAGATTAGAATTATCAAATATTCTTTTAAAAAATTTTTAATATTTTAATACCAAAAATATATAAATATCCTTCTTGTAACATAAGACTCATTTGAGGTAACTCTTGTTTGAAAGCCGCCAAAGATTCGCTAGCTTTAGCTGCCACGTAAAGAGCTTTAATTAATGTTTTTGATAATACTTCATTCTTTTCAATATTATTAATCACATTAGATAAACCGTTATAATTAAGTACAAAAGTGCCTAAAGGATATAAATTTTTATCAAAGCTAAGATATCCAGCTCCTTTAATGGATAATTTTTTTGAGTCAATTTCGATATTATTTATGTCTAGTCCTCCACTGGTTTGTAACCATTGGGAAATATCATTATAGTCTATATTTTTAAAGTCTATTATGGTTGTATCTAACAAAATACTATTTATCGAGTCGTTAAAAAAATGATTTTTAGGAAGGGTTATGTTATAGAATTTTGTAGCAAGTAAAGCATCTTTATTTGAGTAAGGGTTAAAATAATGAATTTCATAATTATTTACTCGGTAATAATTATTGTTTGTTCTTTCTTCTTTAAAATTACTTTTAAATATAGTATTTTTCGCGACTATTGATATTCTTACTCCTTGATTTCTTTTTTTGAAAGAAACCTTAGAGCTCTCAATTAAATGAATATCAATTATATTATTTTTATCTTTGATACTGGCTTTTAGCTGGTTTGAGATCAAAATTATATGATTTAAATTCCAAGGGTGTTGAACAATAGTGATATTTTTAGCATGTGCGTTATAATGTAAATGTGATAGATAGATATTTTCTAATTCTATTTCAATTCTAAAGGGGAAACCTTTAGTGTTAATTTTATTCCAAGTTAAATCAATATTCTTAGTTATGAGATTTTTTTTTAAAGTTGAAAGTTCTATATTAACTTTTTTTAAGATAAAATTATACCATTGGGAATAGGCAAAAATTGTTGTTATTATTATAATAAGCGGAATAGCAATAAATTTTATGGTAAGACCATAATTATAATTAAAATTTATCATAAAAAAGTCACTAAGAATTTTTTATATTTGAGATCAATTTTGAAGTGCTTATATTTTTAACGAGTTTGCTTCTTATGACTTTTCCTCCCCAGCTATCTATGATATCTGATCCAACTATATCCGAAATTATATAATCCGCACCTTTAATTAGATAATCTGGTTTAATTTTTTTAATTAATTTAATAGGAGTTTCTTCGTTAAATAATATTACTGCATCTACTATGGAAAGAGAAGAAATAATTTTCACTCTAGAAAGCTCATCTTGAACCGGTCTATCTTTTCCTTTTATTTTTTTTATAGAAATGTCGCTATTTAAGGCAACTATTAGTTTATCACAATTGTTAGAAGCATGTTTAAGACTTTCTATATGTCCAGAGTGAAGTATATCAAAACAGCCATTTGTAAAACCAACCTTAAGGCCTTTGTTTTTCCATTCTAATACGATTTTTTGAATGTTTAAAATTTTAAACACTTTGTTTTCTGTATTGGGTTTATTCCTCTGATTAAAAATTGAATAAATTTCTTTTGTCTCTATAGAAGCTGTTCCAGATTTCTTCACTACTATTCCAGCATTTATATTTGCAAATTCGGCTGCCGTTTGAATATCTATATTAGCTGCAATACATGCTGCAAAAGAGGCTACAACTGTATCTCCAGCTCCAGAAACATCATAAACTTCTTCTGCATTAGCTGGGAAATGAGTTGCTTTGGACTTTTCTATTACAGAAAGACCATTTTTCCCCCTGGTGAGGAGTATTTTTTTTGATAAATTTTTGTTGATAATATAAAGGCCACATTTTTCAGCAGAAAAGTCATCATTTACATGTATATTAGTTGCATTAAATGCCTCTTTTATATTTGGCGTAATACAATAAGCCCCTTTATAAACTGAAAAATCAAAATGTTTTGGATCAACTATGACACGTTTTTTTAATTTTAATGAGTATCTTATAAGACGTTGGCAAAAAACTCCAAAAAACATTCCTTTTCCATAATCAGATAATATAACTAGGTCAGATTTTTTAATTGCGGTAGAGAAATATAGAAAAATTTTTTTTTCTATATCATCAGGTAATTTTTGTATTGTTTCTTGGTCTGTCCTCAATAATTGCTGATTATTCCCTATATACCTAGTTTTAATTGAAGTTTTTCTATTTTTATCTACAATTATGTTTGCAAAAACATTTGAATTTTTACTGATAGATTTGATTAATTTTCTTCCAGAATCATCTTGTCCTACAATAGATATAAAATTTGTTTTGACTCCTAAACTATTCAAGTTTCTAGCAACATTTCCTGCTCCGCCCGGTACAAGAAAAGTTTTATCAACTTTCATTATTGGAATAGGAGCTTCAGGAGAAATTCTATCTACATCTCCCAAAACATATTTGTCTAGCATCAAGTCTCCAATTACTAGAACTTTTACTTTTCCTATTTTGTGAAGAATATTTTTAACAGAATCTAGATTAATCATTTTCTGTATCTATAATTCCTTTTAATAAATCCGCAGTCTCCTGAATTTCAATAGATTCAGCCATTTCTTTTTCATAGTCTTCTTTCTTAATTAAACCATATTTCATTCCAGATTGACTTGTTTCTTCTGGTTCTTCTTGATCTTTTAATTTTTGCCATCTACTAGTCTTTCGCGCTTTTTCAATAGCTGACTCCAAATCAATTTGTGCACATAAACCAAGCATTATAGGATCTTTTTGCGTTACGTTTTGTATATTCCAGTGAGTTCTATTGCGAATTTGATCTATTGTTGACTTTGTAGTACCAACTAATTTAGAAATTTGACCATCAGATAGTTCGGGATGAAATTTTAATAACCATGCTATAGCGTTTGGTCTATCTTGTCTCCTAGAGAGTGGAGTATAACGGGGACTTTTTCTCTTTTTACTAGAACTTTCAAAAGTTTTTATGCTTTTAAGTAGTAGTTTTTTAGATTCATCTTTTTCACATTCAGAGATATTTTCTAAACTTATTTCTCCACTATTTATAGGGTTTTTCCCTTTTATTCCCACTGCTACTTCTTCATCTGCTATCCCTTGAACTTCTAAAATGTGCAAGTTGCAAAATTCTGAAATTTGTTTAAAGCTTAGTCTTGTGTTTTCTATTAGCCATACGGCAGTTGCTTTAGGCATTAAGGGTGTAGGCATTTAATAGCTCCTGTATAATAATTTAAAAATTGTTAGTGTTTTTCATTTTTAATATAATCTTACCAATATGTTCACTTTTCTCCATTAAAATATGTGCTTTTTGAACTTCTTGCATTTTAAACTTTTTATATATTATAGGTTTAACTAACTTATTTTCGATTAATGGCCAAACATTTTTATAAACTTCTTTTGCTAAAATGCCTTTTTCTTCAATAGTTCTAGGTCTTAAAGTTGATCCTGTAACTTTAAGATGTTTTTTTAAAATGGGTAACAAATTTATATTTTTTCTATAACCGTTCTGAAAGGCCAATATAATTAGCTTGCCTTTCATAGATAGAATTTTTAAATTTCTATCAAAATACTCTGCACCTATTATGTCTAATACTATGTCTACTCCTTTATTCTTTGTTATATTTAAAATAATTTCAGCAAAATTTTCTTCCTTATAGTTTATACTTTTTTTGGCGCCAATTTTTTCTAATGTGTTGCATTTTTCTTCTGTACCTGCAGTTGTATATATTGTCGCTCCATAGGCCTTGGCAAGTTGTATAGCTGTTGTTCCTATCCCACTTGCTCCCCCATGAATAAGAATGCTTTTTCCTTGTATTATATTTTGTGAGTGGAATAAATTGGCCCAAACAGTAAAAAAAGTTTCAGGTATTGCCCCTGCCTCCTCTAAATTTATGCCATTGGGAACCTTTAAAACTTGTTCTTCTGGAGCAGTACAATATTCAGCATATCCTCCTCCTGCAAGAAGAGCGCATACTTTATCTCCAATCTTAAATTTTGAAGAACTAGTATTTATATTTACAATTCTTCCTGATACTTCTAATCCTGGAATTGGACTAGCACCTGGAGGAGGAGGGTAAAGACCTTGTCTTTGCATTATATCAGGTCTGTTCAAGCCTGCGGCTACAACCTCTATTAAAACTTCATTATTTTTTGGAACAGGAATAGGAACTCTCTGGATCATTAAATTTTCTGGTCCTCCAAATTTTTTTATATTTATGCAGGACATTTTTTTAGGGATTGATATTTTCATATAAATAGCCTTGTTTAATTTTATTTTTGAAATTATTTTATAAATAAATAATACTTGCACTTAGTAAAGTAAATGAAATGTTTAGGAAAATAGAATCTATGGAAGAAGAAGAAAATTTTAGTAAAAAAAAATCTTATACTTTAGGCAATAATTTAGATCAGTTATCTATAGAAGATTTAAGAAGTGTATTAACTAGTTTAAATGAAGAAATAGTTAGATTAAAAGATGAAATAAATAAAAAGATAAAAGCAAAAAATGTTGCAGCAAAATTTTTTAAATAATTAAGGATTAAATTATGGATGATTGGCCTCCGCAAAAAAGAGAGAGAAAAGATTATTCTTGGTGGAATACGTATTCAACTCGCTGGGGTGATAATGACATGTATGGTCATATCAACAATAGAATTTACAATTCAATGTTTGATACTGTAGTGAATTATTTTCTAATAAAAAATGCCGATTTTGATCCTATAAATTCAAATTATATGGGTGTTACTCCTGAGATAAGGTGTTGTTATTATAAGTCAATCCAATACCCAGAAACCGTAGATGTTGGAATTAGTGTAAAAAGACTTGGAAATTCAAGCATAACTTATGACATAGGAGTTTTTAAGAAAAATTCTGAGGAACTTTGTGCTATAGGACATTTTGTTCATGTTTACGTTGAAAGAAACAATCAAAACATAACAGTAAGAGTTCCTAATAAAATAGCTGAAGCATGTGAAAAAATTATTAAATAACTAAATTTTTAATCCGGCAAAACGTTTATTAAATTTCGCAACTTGTCCTACTTCTTCCCTTACAAGTGTAGGACCGCCAGTCCAAGCAGGATGAGATTTAGAGTCCACATCAAGATTTATTTTATCACCTGCTTTTCCATAGGTAGACCTAGTTTTAAACTCTTCACCATCAGTCATAACAATTGTTATTTCATGATAGTCTGGATGAATGTCTTTTTTCATAAAACTATTTTCCAATTAAATTAATTAATATACAGTACAACTCAAAAAGAGCCATCTTCTTACTATAATTTGCTAAATTTTGCAAGAGGGAAAAATTATGTCAATGATACAAGATAAAAATTATCCGCAAGCATTTGAGAGCACTTATTTAGAGGTAGGAGAGGGTCATAAAATTTATTTAGAACAATTAGGCGATCCTAAAGGTATACCTATAATCTTCTTGCATGGTGGTCCAGGTAGTGGTTTTCAACACAACCACAAACTTTTATTCAATCAAAAACATATTAGATTAATAATGTTTGACCAGAGAGGTGCTGGAAAATCTTTACCTAAAAGATGCTTAATATCTAACACTACGGATCATTTAGTTAGTGATATGGAGTTTATTAGAAAAAGATTAGGTATAAAACAATGGATAGTGGTAGGTGGTAGCTGGGGTTCTACTTTGGCAATAAAATATAGTGAGACTTGTCCGGAAAATGTGAATGGTTTAATACTTAGATCAATCTTTTTAGGGACTGATTTAGAAATACATTGGGCCTTTTCATTAGCTGCAAGAAAATTTAGGCCAGAACTTTGGGAAAAATGGGTAGGACTGCTTCCTGAAAAAGAACGATTAAATCCAATAAAATCATATGGGAAAAGATTGGAAAGTGATGATCCATCAATTTATTTAGCAGCAGCTCAAGCATGGTCCGACTATGAAGCAGTTTTATCCCAGATTGAAAGCGAAGCTAAATTTATTTCTAGTCTTAAAAATTTTGATAAAAAAAATATAGATGATGGACCTAATACTCCTTATTTTGAATGGCATTACATAAAAAATAATTTTTTTCTTAAAAAAAATGAATTATTAGAAAATGCTAGTGTTCTTAAAAAAATTCCAGGTTATATAATCCAAGGAAGATACGACCTTTTGTGCCCTCCTCAAACCGCTAAAAAACTATCTTTAAAGTGGAAATTTGGCAAATTAAAAATCGTAGATGAAGGTGCGCATAGTGCTAATACAGGTCCAATGAGGATAGCTCTGGAAGAAAGTATAAATTCTATGGTTAATAGTTTATTATAATAGCTTGAGTTTTTTTGTTATTGTAAATATTGAAGGACTAGTTTTGAATAAAAATTTAAGATTAATATTTTTTGCATTCTATATTATTTTTAGTTTGTTAGCGATTGAAATTACTTCTGCAAATGAAAATTATGAACAAATTTCTGTTAAAGTAGAAGGGGGGGATAATTTATTTCGTATATTTGCGAGAATGAATATAGAAGAGAGTGATGCAAAAAAGTTCATAAAATCATTAAAGAGGCGAATAGATCTTCGTCGGATTGCTATAGGTCAGACCATAGATTTTTATTTTAATTTAGAAACTAAAAAATTGTCTGTTGTTTCTTTTCCTTTAAAAAGAAATATAACCGTTTTGGCCTGGAAAGAAAAAAATCGAATTAATTCTGCTAGAATTTCGGACGCTATAGCTTTAGAAAGAATAAAAGCTGTATTTAATTTAGAAAATTTTCGTCCAAAACCAGGACAATATGAAGTCCAAGTAAAAAAAGGAGATAATTTAACAAAAATATTATCTAATTATGGGGCAGATCTTGAAGAAATACAAAACATCATAGTAGCCATTTCAGCTGTAAAAAATTTAAAAAAATTAAAGCCCAAAGACCAAATTATTATGTTTTATGAGTCTTCAGAAGATGGTGTTTATATAAATCAGATGGAATTAATTATGTCTGGTGAAAAAATCTTAGTAAAAAAAGATGGTTTTGGAATATTCAGAATAGATTCGCAAATTAGTGTAAAAGATGAAAACAAAATAAATATAAATGAATATGATGTTTCCAGAGGAGATACTATTCTTGGGCAGTTGAAAGATGCTGGCTGGACAAAGAAAGAAGCTCGAGAAGCAGTTAATGCATTTGCAACTGTTTATGATCCTAATAAGATAAAAGTTGGATCTAAAATTATTTTCCCTAAAGACATCAGGATAAGAGCATTTGCTTTTGTTATTGATAAGAACTTATCTATTCTAATAACCTCAATAGGTAAGGGAAAATTTTTAGCTAAAAAAGAACAGTTAAAAGCTGCTAGAGCTCTTCTTGCAAGTTTGAAGTATGCAGAGGTCATAGAAATAAAAGAAAAAGATGAAATCGATGATAAGCAAGATAGAGAAGAAAATTTAAATTTAGATAGAAGAGAACGACAAATTACAGAAATTCCTATAACAGAAGATATAAAAGTAGTTGATGACTTTTATGTTCCGGCAGAATTGGTAGAAGGAGAAATTTTGAGAGGAGATTCTCTCATGTCTAGATTATATAAATTAGGAGAAAATAAAAAAAGTATAAAAAATTCTATAGCTGCGTTATCTAAAATAACTAATCCTAATTTAATTAAAGCTGGCAGTGATTTTATAGTTGCTTTAGGTCAAAGTGGTGAGTCTATGAGAGGTTTTTATATAGGCTTTTCAAGGCAAAATGGTTTTTTAGTAAAAATAAAAGATGAAGAGGATTATGAAGCCTCAAAAATTTCTAAAAAAAATGCTATTAAGATTTTATTAAAAATCAAAAAAGCAAACCTTATAACTCAAGAAGTTGAAGAAGAAAAATGGATAAGTGAAAGTTTCATAGATGGAAAGGACTATGAAATATTAAGTTTCGAGTTTAAAAGTGGGGATACGCTATCATATTTGTTATCGAAGGCTAAAATTACTGATAGAGATTCATTTCTTTTAGTTAATTCTCTAAAGAAAGTTTATAATCCTAAAAATTTTTATATAGGACAAAAAGTGAAAATTGTTCTTAGTAAAGATGCTAGTCAATCCTTATTAGGGGTTATCATTGAATTAGATAAAATTAGATCTATAGAAGTATTTTATTCTGTTGATTCCTATAAAATTAATAGACATGAGAAAAAAACATTTTCAAAATTCCATAAAAAATACGGAGAAGTCGATAGCAGTTTATATTTAGCTGCAAAAAATGTTGGAATGCCTATTGCCGTTTTAATGGATTTAGTAAAGGTATTCTCCTTTGATGTGGATTTTCAGAGAGAAATACGTTCAGGAGACGCCTTTGAAGTTATATATGAAAGAAGATATGTTAGAGATGATAATAATGCAGTAGATAATGGGAAAATTTTAAGAGCAGCACTTATTTTAGGAGGAGAAAAAATTACTTTTTATAGATTTGATGATAAATATAATGGTATATCGGATTATTTTGATGCAGAAGGAAGAAGTGTCCGCAAGGCTTTGATGCGTACTCCTTTAGACGGAGCGAGACTAACTTCTAAATTTGGAAAAAGAAAACACCCTATATTGGGATATACAAAAATGCATAGGGGTGTAGACTTTGGAGCTCCTAGAAATACGCCTGTATATGCAGCAGGTGATGGAGTTATAGAATTTATGGGAAGAAATGGCGGATATGGAAAATATATTCTTATAAGACATAACTCTGATTATAAGACTGCTTATGCACATCTCTCAAAGTTTGCAAAATTTTTGCAAACTAGAAAAAGAGTTAAACAAGGTGAAGTTATTGGCTATGTGGGAAGCACAGGAAGATCCACTGGACCTCATTTGCATTATGAAATTCTGTTTAGAGGCAAACAAGTAAATCCTTTTTCAGTAAGATTACCTCAAGGAATAAAATTATC
>CAZUXH010000016.1:0-17427 GCA_964624655.1 uncultured Rhodospirillaceae bacterium
GCTCTCACTACTTATGATTTTTTCTTTTAATAATATTGTTTTTGCAAATGAGAATGTAGATGCAATTCGTGAAGAAATTAAGGTAATGAAAGAACTGTATGAAAGTCGTATTACTCAACTAGAAGAAAAACTTTCTAATTTGGAAAAACAAGAAGCAAATAAAACTTCAGACCAATCAATTATATCCACCAGGACAATAAAAGGAAATGAATTTAATCCATCTATTGGATTAGTGCTTAATGGTAAATATAATAATTTTGCTACAGCAAGTTCAGAAATAAAAGGATTTGGTGTAGGTGAAGAAGGAGAACGTGGTCGTGAAGGCTTATTAATTGATGAATCTGAATTAAATTTTTCTGGATACGTGGATGATAAGTTTTACGGAAGTTTAACTGCTGCAATAGTGCGTGAAGACGGTGCAGACAAAGTAGAATTAGAAGAAGCATATTTACTTACCACGCCTGATGCTAATTTACCACCAGGTATGAGCGTAAAAGCTGGTAGAGCCTTTTGGACATTGGGATATTTAAATGAACATCATGCTCATGCAGATGATTTTGCTGACCGCCCACTTCCCTATCGTGTATATTTAAATAAAGCATTTAATGATGATGGTTTAGAAGTTACATATACATTGCCAACTGATTATTATATGGAAATTGGTGGAGGTATATTCCGTGGAGATGATACTCCTCTAGGAGGAGCTGATGGAGAAAATTTTGGAGGATATTCTGCATTTGCTCGTATAGGAGGGGATATTGATATAAACCAAAATTGGCGACTAGGAGTTTATACTCTTAAAGGTAAGGCTCCAGGCGGTAGAACAAGCAATGAAGATGAGGGTACCTTTACCGGAGATAAAACAGATCTTTACGTATTAGATTTTCGCTATTCATTAGCTCCCACAGGAAATGTTAGCGAGCAAGAGTTTGTTATACAAACTGAATATTTTGGTCGTGATGAGGCTGGAACATACAATGATACTGGCTCAAGTACTGGAGATATAACAGTTGATGGTGAATCTCATGGTTGGTATGCTCAAGCAACCTATAAATTTGATTCACAGTACCGAATTGGAGCTCGTTATAGCGAAATGGTAGCTCCTGGTGTTCCAACTGGATTACTAGGAAGTGCATTAGATGATAAAGATCATGACCCAAATAGTGTTTCACTAATGGCAGACTGGACTAATAGTGAATTTAGTAGAATAAGGGTACAATATAACGAAAATCACCTAAATAGTACTACTGATGATACACAATTTATTCTTCAATATATTATGAGTTACGGTGCACATGGTGCTCATAAATATTAAGAAAATTTGTGAAAAAAATATTAACAACACTCTTAATAGGGCAGCTTTTTTTAGCTGCCCTCATTTATTACCGTCCCGTAAAAATACTGTAACATTACAGTTTTATTCATTTAGTAATAACTAGATATTGTCAAATTGATTAGATTTTTGCTATTTTCAACTATTTATAAGGAAAAAAAATGAAACATATTAAATTATTTGCTTGTTTGATTTGCTTCTCTATCTTTTTAAGTGGCAACACTTATTCAGAAGAATCCCAATTAAATATATTTGCCTGTGAACCAGAATGGAAAGGGCTAGCAGACGAAATTGGTGGTGATAAAGTAAAAGTATTTTCAGCAACTCATGCTAAGCAAAATCCCCACTTTATTCGTGCACGACCTAGCCTTATTGCTAAGATAAGTCGTGCTGATCTTATTATTTGTTCTGGTGCAAGTTTAGAGGTAGGATGGTTGCCATTGTTACTGCAAAAATCTGGAAAAAAAGTACAGCATGGTCGGATAGGTAATTTAATGGCTGCGGATCATTTGCCATTGCTTGAAATACCAACAGAGGTAAGCCGAAGCCAAGGCGATGTTCATCCAGAAGGAAACCCTCACGTACATCTCAATCCTCATAACATTCTTATCATAGCAAAAGAATTAAGTTATAGACTTGAATCTATTGATCCTTTAAATGCAACTTATTATAGCGACCAATTGCAAGATTTTTCATCGCGATGGCAAGAGTCTATAATGCGATGGGAAAAAGAATTATTAACCTTTAAAGGTAAAAAGGTAATTGTACATCACAAATCTTTTACTTATCTTGCAGATTGGATGAAAATAGAAATTATAGCTGCTCTAGAACCGAAACCAGGTATTTCTCCTAGCACCTCTCATCTTGAGTTTTTGCTACAGAGTAATATATCAAATCCTGTAGATATTATTATCAGAACTCCGTATGATCCAAAAGACGCAAGTATATGGCTATCAGAAAAAACGGGAATTACTGCAATTATTTTACCTTATACTATAGGAGGCAACGATCAAAGCGATAATCTATTTGCGCTGTTTGATAGTTCGATTATACTCCTACAAAAGGCATTGTATGATAAGTAGTGAAATGATCGATATTATTGGGCCAGCAATAGCTGCTGGTCTTCTAATAACATTGATCCATGCTCCTCTGGGTATTGAAGTATTAAAACGAGGAATTATATTTATTGACCTAGCAGTAGCACAGATTGCAGGATTGGGTTTAGTCGCTACAAGCGTATATTTTTATAAATCATCAGACTGGTTATCTCAAATTGTACCTCTTACCTGTGCTATTTTAGGAGCATTATTTTTTAGAATGATTGAAAATAAAATTCCCAAACAACAGGAAGCAATTATAGGAGTTGGTTTTGTACTTTCAGCAAGTCTTGCAATATTGGTATTAGCCGACCATCCAACTGGTGGAGAAGAAATACGTCACTTGCTTTCTGGTAATATGCTCTTTGTAACATGGCAAGATATATTGTATCATTTACCGATTTATATTTTAATATTTTTTTTATGGTTTGCTTTGAAATTACGCAAAGGTATTAGTTTTTATTTGATCTTTGCTCTAGCTATCACTTCATCTGTTCAGCTTGTCGGCGTATATGTAGTTTTTGCAAGTTTGATTTTACCAGCTTTAGCAGCTTTAAACGATAAAAGTCCATATAGACTAGCATGGTTATGCGGTATAATATCAGTGGTAACTGGAATTATTTTAGCAATAATTTTTGATGCACCAGCAGGACCAATTTTAGTCGTAAGTTATGTAATGATTACAATTTTAATATTCACTATAAAGAGAATAAGAACTCTACAATAGCTTCTTAGTAAATGGCGGAGACGAAGGGATTCGAACCCTCGAAACAGTTGCCCGTTTACCTCCTTAGCAGGGAGGCGCCTTCGACCACTCGGCCACGTCTCCAATTATGTTTGTATGATGAGATAATTAAGATGTCAAACTTCATGTTACAAAAAATTGTATTAATTTATGGAATTGGAATTTCTGCACCTATTTTGGGAATATCATAACCTTTAATTACAGCCTCTCGAGATGCTATATCTTTATACCATCTCAATATATTGGTAAAATCTGACATATTAATATTTTGCCATTCATATCTTGATATCCACGGCCATGTAGCTATATCTGCTATGCCATAGTCTTCACCTACTATGTATTTATTGAATTCCAATCTCCTATCTAATACCCCATATAAACGGAGTGCTTCCTTTTGATACCTTTCCTCCGCATATGTTGCTTTTCCCTTATTAAACTTTAAAAAATGATGTGCTTGACCTAACATTGGACCAATAGAAGCCATTTGAAACATTAACCATTCATTTGTTTTGATTAATTCCTGATCAGATTTTGGCTTAAAAAACCCCGTCTTGTCAGATAAATATATTAATATTGCTCCTGATTCCATTACAGAAACATTATTATCAGAATCGATTATTACCGGAATTTTATTATTAGGGTTAAGTTTGAGAAAATTTTCATCAAATTGTTCATCTTTTACGATATTAATAGGTTTTACATTGTAGTTTAAATTACATTCTTCTAACATAATAGAGACTTTTCTTCCGTTAGGTGTGCTCCATGTATATAAATCTATCATTCTTAGTCCTCTACTACTCTTTTACATTTTTTAATAAAAATGGACGAGGAGAGCATTTAGGACGTTCCTTTACAAATATATTATCAACAACCGAATAATCCATATAGCCTAATCTCGATAAGGGCTTAATCTTCGATAAATTAACTCTACCATCTTTTATAACTTCATCGTTTATATGAATTCCAACAACAGTACCAATTACTATTCCATTATAATCTTCGGGACTATCAGCAGGTAATTCTAAAATTTTATAAAGTTTACACTCTAAATTTATTGGAGAAATTTTTAGTCTTACAGGTTTAATTAGATTAGAATGTAAAACTTCTAATTTAGCAAACTCTATTTCACTTTCTCCAGGCCCAAGAGGAGCACAGGTATCGTTCATTGCATCTTTAGAATCATAACTTACAATGTTTACAACGAATTCTTCTGTTTCACGTATATTTGACAAACTATCTTTGGGACCCGGTAAGGTAGGTCTTTTTCCATTATTAGCAAACATTATCATAGGAGGATCAGATGCTACGCCATTAAAAAAACTATATGGTGCACAGTTACTTGAACCCGTTTTATCCATAGAAGTTATCCATGCTATAGGTCTTGGAACTATACAAGACTTGAAAGGATTAAATTTTAAACCGTGATCATTTTTATCTGTTTCATAAAACATTTTTGAACCTGTAATTTAGTTTTTTAAATAACGAATAATAACTTCATTAACAATTTTAGGATTAGCTTTACCTTGAGTCTTTTTCATTACCTGACCAACAAACCAACCAAAGAGCTTCTCATTACCGCTCTTATATTTTTCAACCTGCACTATATTTTCTTTCATAATATCTTCTACCATTTTTTCCAGTTCACTAGTATCACTAATCTGCCTCAAACCTTTTTTTTCTACTATTTCTAATGCACTACCTCCTTTTGTAAACATTTCCTCAAAAACTTCCTTGGCAATTCTCCCCGAAATTGTTCCATCTTGAATTAAATCTAATAATTCAGCTAATTGTTTAGAATTTACAGGGGAATCTTCTATGGATTTTCCTAAATCATTTAACATTCCAAAAAAATTTGTAATTATCCAATTTGCAGTAAATTTTGCGTCTCTTCCTCTAACTACTTTTTCAAAAAAATCGGCATTTTTAATATCTGCAGTTAAAACGCCTGCATCATAAGAGTTTAATCCATAGTCTTTTTCAAATCTCTTTTTCTTAAAATCGGGTAATTCAGGTAAGTCTTTCTTTAATTTATTTATACGTTCTAAACTTACATGAAGCGGTAACAAGTCCGGATCAGGAAAATACCTGTAATCATGAGCCTCTTCTTTTGATCTCATTGAACGAGTTTCATTTTTATTTTGATCATACAGTCTTGTTTCTTGTTTTACCTTTGAACCACTTTCTATTAATTCTATTTGACGATAGGCCTCAAATTCTATTGCCTTCATCATAAATTTAACAGAATTAAGGTTTTTTAATTCGCAACGTGTACCTAGGTCTTCTCCTGTTTTCCTAACAGACACATTCGCATCACACCTCAAAGAACCCTCATCCATGTTTCCATCACAAGTTCCAATATACCTTAGAATTGTCCTTAATTTTCTTAAATACGCTCCAGCTTCCTCCCAGTCATGCATTTCAGGCTTTGAAACAATTTCCATTAATGGAATTCCTGATCTATTAAGGTCAACAAAAGATAAGCTAGGGTCTTTATCGTGTATTGACTTTCCTGCATCTTGTTCTAAATGTAATCTTTCTATCCCTACAGTTTTACCTCTACCATTTTCAAGCTCTATTTCTATACAGCCTTCTCCTACAATGGGAGATTTATATTGGGAAATCTGATAGCCTTGCGGCAGATCTGGATAAAAATAGTTTTTTCTATCAAAAACAGAAATCTCGTTTATTTTTGCATTCAGTGCATGACCTGTTCTTATTGCCTGATCAACAGCTTCTCTATTTATTACTGGTAACATGCCAGGCATAGCTGCATCCACAAAACTTACTAAAGAATTTGGCTCTGCTCCAAAATCATTAGCTGCGCCAGAAAAAAGTTTTGAATTACATTTTACTTGAGCATGAACCTCCAAACCTATTACCATCTCCCAAGTAGACTTTTCTCCTTGAAGTTTTATTGGATCACTCATCTATCATTCTTTCTTTCAATTCTATAGATTTAAAATTAGCTGAAGATTCTATAACATTAGCAATACTTAAGATGTTTTCTTCATCAAAAGCTTTACCGATAAGTTGCAATCCTAAAGGTCTTTTTGTACTATCGATACCTGCAGGAACTGAAATAGCTGGTAATCCAGCTAAACTGGCAGGAACGGTAAAAATATCATTTAAATACATTTTGACTGGGTCATCATTTTTCACTCCAATTCCAAACGCTCCTTCTGGAGTAGTAGGAGTTAATATTGCATCACACTTTTCAAAAGCATTACTAAAATCTTCCACAATCCTAGTTCTTACCTTTTGTGCTCTCAAATAATAAGCATCATAATATCCTGCTGAAAGGACATAAGTACCTATTAAGATCCTTCTTTTAACCTCTTTACCAAAACCTTCAGATCTTGATTTGGAATACAAATCATCTAAATTTTTAATGTTATCTGATCTGTAGCCATACTTTACTCCATCATATCTAGCTAAATTTGAAGATGCTTCTGCTGGAGCAACTATATAATATGTTGGTAAAGCATATTTTGTATGAGGTAGAGAAATATTTATAATATTTGCTCCAGATTGCTTAAGCCATAATATGCCTTCATCCCATATCTTTTTTACATCATTCGATAAATCAGATATTTGATACTCTTTGGGAATACCTATAGTCTTGCCTTTTATACTTTTAGAACAAGATTCTAAGAATTCAGGTGTTTTTTGATTTACAGAAGTAGAATCCATCGGGTCAAATCCACTTATACTCTGCAAAATAATAGCTGCATCTCTAACTGATCTTGCAAGTGGTCCTGCTTGGTCCAAAGAAGAAGCAAAAGCAATAATTCCCCATCTAGAACATCTTCCGTAAGTGGGTTTCAAACCTACTACACCACAAAATGATGCGGGTTGTCTTATAGATCCACCTGTATCAGTTCCTAATGCCCCAGCACACAATCTTCCAGATACAGCTGCTGCAGATCCTCCTGAAGATCCACCAGGAACTAAGTTATTTTTTTCAGTACTCCAAGGATTTACAACTGGCCCGTGACAACTAGTTTCATTAGAAGAACCCATTGCAAATTCATCCATACTAGTCTTGCCTATCATTATTCCTCCTGCTTCTGATAATTTCTTAGTTACAGTAGATTCATACTGAGGTATAAAGTTTTTTAATATTTTTGAACTTGCATTTGTTTCTTCATTTTTTGTGCAAAAAATGTCTTTTACTGCAATAGGAACTCCATCCATTAGTAATGCTTTATTTTTAGATATTCTTTCATCAGATTTTTTTGCAAGCTTTAATACCTTTTCTGGGCTAAATCTTACATATGCATTGAGTTTTTTTTCTTCTGAAATTTTTTTTAAAACATCTTTAATTAGCTCAACAGAAGAGAATTCTTTTTCTCTAAGGCCTCTTATAACCTCTTCAACTCCTAACTCTGTCAACTTAACCATTTATTCTATAACCTTAGGAACTGAAAATGAATTTTCTTTCTTAAATTTTGAATTCTTTACTATTTCTTCAGGATAACCTCCGTCTTTAACTTCATCATCTCGTTCTCTTAAATACATTCCAGAAACACTAGTCATGGGTAAAACATTTTCAATGTCTACCTCATTCAATTGTTCAATCCAACTGACTATTTTATTTAAATCACTAGTTAATTCTTCAATTTCAGAATCTCTAATGTCTATTTTTGATAGATTAGCTATTTTTATTACAGTATTTTTATTTAAAGACATTTTTTGATATACCTATGTTATTTATTATATAAAATTAATAAATAAAAATAATTAATATAAATATAAAATTAATCAAGGACATTAACAGTAATTGTTATGAACAAGAAAAATCTTGAAACATATGATATTATAATATTTTTAAAAATGATACCTAAATTAGGAAGTTTTATGGGTCTAGACTTAGGTGAAAAAAGAATAGGTATATCTATTTCCAATAAAGAAAGAACAGTTGCAATTTCTTACAAAACCATTCATAGAGCTAAATTTTTACAAGATATGGAAATAATAAAAAAATATATAGTTGAAAACAAAATAGTTGGATTGATTGTAGGTATGCCCTTAAATCTAAAAGGAGAACGAGGTAAAAAGGCTCAATCCATTAGAAGACTCAGTCAAGAAATTAATAATATCACGAAACTACCATTACTTTTTTGGGATGAAAGATATTCTACGCAAGCAATAAATAAAATGATGATTAAGCAGGACCTTAGCAGAGATAAAAGAAAACTTTTAATAGACCAATCTGCTGCAACATGGATATTGGAAGGTGTTATTTCAACTATAAATACATAATTATATCATAATAATTGACAACTTTTACCAATTTGGTAATATATATCATAAAAGGTGCCAAATGCATGATTTGGATAAATGGATAATTGATAAAGGTGTTAGTCGTAAACGTATTGCTAATGACTTGAAGATTTCTGAAGCTACTCTTTCTAGGTATTTATCAGGTGAAAGAATTCCTAAACCTGAAATAATGAAAAAAATAGTCAATTTTACTGATGGACAAATTAAACCCGAAAGTTTCTATTTTTTTAAAAAAGAAGAACAATCTTTTTTTAAAAGTAATTTTTCTAATAAAAACTTGTTAGGTATTGATGGATTAAATGAAAAAGAAATCACTTCTCTACTAGATAGATCTGAACATTTTTCCAAACTCAATGAAAATATTTCTAATCATCCCCAAAAATATAATAATAGAACATTAATAAATCTCTTTTTTGAAGATTCAACTAGAACAAAAACTTCATTTGAATTAGCTGCTAAAAGACTTGGAATGAATGTTATCAATATGCAAATTGAGACTTCATCTATTAGAAAAGGTGAAAGTTTAATAGATACGGCAATGACCCTAAATGCCATGCATCCTGATATTTTAGTTATAAGGCATTCTCTCAGTGGAGCTCCGTATTTACTTGCAGATAAAGTAAATTGTGGTGTTATTAATGCAGGTGACGGACAACACGAACATCCAACTCAGGCATTACTAGATGCATTGGTCATAAGAAGAAGAAAGGGAAAAATTAAAGGTTTAAATGTAGCAATTTGTGGTGATATTGCACATAGCCGAGTTGCCAGATCAAACATAAAACTTCTTTCCACTATGGGCGCCCAAGTAAACTTAATAGCTCCCAAAAACTTGATGCCATCAGGAATAGAATCACTAGGCGCAAAAATATATAACACTATGAAAACAGGTCTACAAAATGTAGATATTGTTATGATTCTCAGACTACAACATGAAAGAATGCAAGGCTCATTTATCCCTTCACCAAGGGAGTATTTCAGGTTTTATGGTCTAGATAGAGAAAAATTGGCATATGCAAAAAATAACGCATTAGTTATGCACCCAGGACCAATCAATAGAGGAGTAGAAATTGACAGTGAGCTAGCAGATGACATAGATAGAACTTTAATACTGGAGCAGGTAGAGCTCGGTGTAGCAATAAGAATGTCAGTAATAGAACACTTAATAAATAATAAAAATTGAATTGTAGAATATGAAATTTATTAAAAAGAAATCTTCTAACAAATTGGCCTTTATAAATGCCCATTTGATTGATCCTCATAGTAAAATAGATGGAATTGGCGGGCTTATAATTGTTGGTAAAAAGATAGTAGAAGTAAAAAAAGGTCCATCAAGTATTAGCATTCCTGATGATGCTACGATAATTGATTGTGAAAAAAATATTTTAGCTCCAGGCATCATTGATTTAAGAGCAAGATTAGGCGAACCAGGAAATGAGCATAAAGAAACTATTGCTACAGCTTCAAAAGCTGCTTTATCGGGAGGTATTACTAGTTTAGTATCTATGCCAGACTCTGACCCTATAGTAGACCAAATTTCTGTAATTGAATTTATAACTAGAAGAGCAAGGGAAACTGGTGGGGTAAAAATATTTCCTGCCGCTTCTATTACAAAGAATATTGAAGGAAAAAAACTTACTGAAATGGGACTATTGTCAGAAGCTGGAGCTATATTATTTACGGAAGGCAATAGAGCTCTAAGTAACGCTAAATTAATGCAACAAGCCCTAACATATGCAAATAATTTTAACATTTTATTGATGCAACATCCGGAAGAATACTATTTATCTGAAGGAGGTGTTATGAATTCTGGTTCATTAGCAACTAGACTTGGCTTGCCTGGAATACCGAAAATTTCTGAAATACTTCAAATAGAAAGAGATATTAGAATTGTAGAAAATACAGGAGGACAAATACATTTTTCTAATATTACGACAAAAGAATCTGTTAATATTATAATTGCAGCAAAAAATAGAGGTTTAAATATTACTTGTTCTACATCACCACAATATTTTTTACTGAACGAAGAGGCTATAAGTCAATGGAGAACGTTTGCTAAGATGTCACCTCCATTAAGAAATGAAAATGACAGAAAAGCAATATTTAAAGCTATAATTAATGGACATATTGATGCTATCATTAGCGACCACACACCTCATGACCAAGACAGTAAAAGACTTCCTTTTGAACAAGCCTCTCCTGGTATTGTTGGACTCGAAACTTTATTGCAAC
The DNA here is from genome assembly GCA_964624655.1 of uncultured Rhodospirillaceae bacterium. GTDB lineage: Bacteria > Pseudomonadota > Alphaproteobacteria > TMED109 > TMED109 > CAZUXH01. The sequence continues at coordinate 10,691 of CAZUXH010000016.1, forward strand.
TTTCTTTTAGACTAGTAGACCTTGGTGAAATGAAACTACTCGATTTATTTGAAAAATTATCTTATTTTCCTTCTAAGCTATTAAATTTAAATTTAGGATGTTTGGCTAAAAATTTTGCTGCAGACTTAATTGTTTTTGACCCAAATTATGAGGATACTATTAATCCTAAAAACTTTTATAGTAAATCTCGAAACTCTACATTTGAAAATGAAAAAGTAAGAGGAAAAGTATTAGCCACATTAGTAGATGGAAGAATACTTTTCCAAAAAAATTTAAAAATTGATTAATATGTATATGTGTATACAAAATATAATAAATGATTCTATAAATTTATTTTACTCTCCCTATTGTTTTTTAGTAATTTTTTTATGTTTTGTTTTAGGATCTATTCCATTTGGATTAATAATTAGTTATATTTCTGGTTACGGAGACATCAGGAAATTAGGTTCAGGAAATATAGGAGCAACAAATGTGCTTAGAACAGGGAATAAGTCTTTAGCACTCTTTACTCTTATTGCAGATCTATCAAAAGGCTTTCTTGCAATATATATAAGCAAATTATTTTTAGAAGATAGCATCTCTATTGAATTGTTAGCATATTTATATTCTTTTACTGCAATTGCAGTAGTTTTTGGTCATATGTTTTCTCCTTGGCTAAAATTTAAAGGAGGAAAAGGCGTTGCAACTTCTTCAGGAATATTGATATTTATCTGTTGGCCGTGTTTTATAATGTCGCTAATTATCTGGGTACTATTTGCAATTTCCACAAAGAAATCTTCTATAGGAGGACTTTTATCTTCTTTGTCTGCACCTGTATTTTTATGGTCATTATATCAAATGAATAAAATAGGATTACCTTTTCCTATTCCTTCAATAAATTTAATAGAAATATTAACCATTACTGTAATAGTGGTCTTCATATGGATAAAACATAATCAAAATATAAAAAGAATATTCAAGAAAAAGGAACCTAAAATTAGTTAAATAATAAATAATTTTTTAAAATATATTTGCCATATAAGATAAAAATAATTAATCCTGCAATAAATAATAAAAAATATTAAGGTAAATTCAATGAATATTGTAGTGGTAGAATCTCCTGCTAAAGCTAAAACAATAAATCAATATTTAGGAAAGGACTATAAGGTTATTGCTTCTTATGGTCATATCAGAGACCTTCCCAATAAAAACGGATCAGTCTTACCTGAAAAAGATTTTGCAATTATTTACAAAGTAAATTCTGACAAAAAGAAACAAATCAATGAGATTAACAATTCTATTTCTAGAGGAGATATACTATGGCTAGCTACAGATGCAGATAGAGAAGGCGAAGCCATTGCCTGGCATATACAATCAATCTTAAATGAGCAAGACAAATTAAAAGGAATAGAAGTAAAAAGAGTAATTTTTAATGAAATAACCAAATCAGCTATACTAAAAGCTTTTGATAACCCAAAAACAATCGATTTGAATATGGTAAATGCCTATCAAGCCAGAAGAGCACTAGACTATCTGATGGGGTTTACATTATCTCCAGTCTTATGGAAGGCCCTACCCAGGTCTAAATCTGCAGGAAGAGTTCAATCTGTGGCACTTAAATTGATTTGTGAACGCGAAACAGATATCGAAGCTTTTAATTCCCAAGAATATTGGACTATAGAAACAATTTTTAAAACTCCTAAAAACAAAGATTTTATTGCCAACTTGTATGCTATCAATGAAAAAAAATTAGATAAATTACAAATAAAGAATGAAACCGAAGCTAATAATATTTTGGATCAAATCAAATTAAAACAATTCGAAATAGAAGAAATAAATAAGAAAAGAGTTAAACAAAATCCAGCACCACCTTTTATTACCTCTACTCTTCAGCAAGAAGCTTATAGAAAACTAGGATATAGTGCCAAATATACTATGAGTATTGCTCAAAGTCTTTACGAAGGAATTGATATAAAAGGGGAAACTATAGGGCTTATAACTTATATGAGAACTGATTCAATTAACCTTTCAGATACAGCTATTAAAGATAATAAGAAAGTAATAGAAAACTTATATGGAAATAACTATGTAGTAAAATTCAACAGGAAATATAAAAATAAATCTAAAAATGCACAAGAAGCTCACGAAGCCATAAGACCCACAGATTGTTCAAAGCTTCCTAATCAAATTGGGGTTTTTATGACTGAAAGTCAAAAGAGATTGTATGAACTAATTTGGAAAAGAACAATAGCTTCTCAAATGTCTAGTGCTGAAATTGATCAACTTTCAGTAACTATATTATCAACGAATAAAGAATATGAACTGCGAGCTAGCGGTTCTACTATAGTATTTGATGGCTTTAAAAAGATTTATACTGAAGGAAATGATGAAAAAGATGCAGCAAATAATATAAAGGAAAGCACCCTTCCAATTTTAAATGAAAATGATCATATTGAATATATTTCTTCTGAAAAAAGTCAACACTTCACTCAGCCTCCCCCAAGGTTTACTGAAGCGAGTTTAGTAAAGAAATTAGAAGAATTAGGGATTGGACGACCTTCTACCTACGCAAATATAGTATCTGTAATTCAAGAAAAAGGGTATGTAAAATACGAAAAAAAGAGGTTCATTCCAGAATCTAAGGGAAGACTAGTTACTTCTTTTTTATCCGGATATTTTAAACAATACATAGAGAATAACTTTACAGCAAACCTTGAATTGCAGTTAGATAATATTTCTGATGGCAAAATCGAATGGAAACATGTACTCAAAGAATGGTGGCTACCTTATAAAGAAGCAATTAATAGTGCTTCCTCCTTAAGAGTGAAAGAAGTCGTAGAAAGGATTGATAATGATTTAGGCCCACATTTTTTTCCTGAAAAAGAAAATGGAGAAAACCCTAGGAAATGCCCAAAATGTGATACTGGAAATCTAAAAATCCAATATGGGCGCTTTGGAGGATATATAGGATGTTCAAATTATCCAGAATGTAAATTCAATACACAACTTTTAGTGGGTGGAAAAGATGAAGAAAACACCCAAGAACCAATTATTTTGGGCGAATATGAAGACAATAAAGAAATTTCATTAAGAAATGGACCTTATGGACCTTATATTCAACTTGGTGAGAATTCTAAAACTGACAAACCCAAAAGAGTTACTCTACCTAAAAACATTGATCCTAATAATGTGACTCTTGAGCTAGCTAGAAATTTCCTCTCATTACCAAGAAATATTGGCAGTCACCCAGAAACTGGAAAAATGATTACTGCTCAAATAGGTCGCTTCGGTCCTTATGTTAAACATGAAAACATTTCTGCGAGTATACCTAAAAACGAAGATATATTTGAAATTGGAATTAATAGAGCAGTAGATTTAATAATTCAAAAACAAGAAAAGCCAATTTCAAAATACAGAAGATTTAGAAAAACAAAACGATAAATTTTTATTACGAAAATTAACTAATTGACACTTTCATATGAATAGTTATTCTTCCAATGCAAAAAGGATTTAATGTTATGGCAAAACCAAGTACAGTAAAAATTAGATTAAAAAGTTCTGAATCAGGTTTTTTTTATGTAACTAAAAAAAATAGTAGAACTAAGACTGATAAGTTAGAAGTAAAAAAATACGATCCTAACATAAGAAAACATGTAATCTTTAAAGAAGAGAAAATTAAATAAATTTTTATATATCGGTGCTTACTACTATTGAAAAAGTGAATATTGATCCTAACTTGCCATTATTAATTTGTGATGCTGATGAAGTAATATTTCAGTTTATGCAAGCATTTGAGCATTACCTTACTTCTAATAGTCTTTTTTTTTCTTATAAATCCTTTAAACTAAATGGAAATATTATAAATTTAAAAAATAATAAACCTCTTGAATCAGAAATTATACCTACTCTAATAACTGATTTTTTTAAAAAATATACCTTAAAACTTAAATTAATAGATAATTGTAAAAAAAACTTGAAGGAGTTGAACAAGTTTTTAAACATAATAATACTTACTAATATGCCAAAAGAATATGCACATTATAGAGTAGAGTCTTTAAGAAACCACGATATGCCTTATGATGTAATTCCAAATAAAGGAACAAAAGGTGAGGCATGTCTAAAATTAAGCAAAAAAACTAAAAAACCCGTGATTTTTATTGATGATTCTCCAAACCAAATACTTTCGGTAGCTAATAGAACAAAAAATATATATAAAATACACTTTCTACAACATCAAAAATTAAGAAAAATTCTTCCAAAAATCAAAGAATCAGATTTCAATACTGATAGCTGGGAAAAAGTTAGAAAGAAAATATTAAAAATTATTTGCAATTAGGCTCTAATAAATATTCATATTCTAAAAGATTGCCTTTTAATTTATAGTTTATGTAATTAAATATAACTGAATTTACTAAACCATCTTGGAACATCATTAATTCCACTTCACTATCTGGCTTTTCTGAAAAATCTGATAAAGAAAAATATGCAGATCTAACCATTATAATATTATTATTCGGAAAAGATTTTTTAAAGGTACTTACCAAGTTGATAGAATTTTCGTCTTCACCAGAAAAAACTAATTCATTCGATAAAGGGTTGTTAACATAATCTTTTTTCATTGTTAAAAAAAAATGATTCATAGGAAATAATGTTTCAGAAGAAATCAAAAGTGAAGAATGTTCAGGATATTCAAAAATAATTCTACCATAGTCTTCTTCTATATAGGCATAACCCTCTACATGTGAAGTTTCTTCTCCATCTAAAGTACTAATTGATAAAAACCTAAATTTTTTATGATCACTAGACTCCCAAGTTGAATACCTAAATTCACTCTTATTCTGATTCCCCATTCTATCTTTTACATCCAACTCAGTATGTTGGTTAAAAACCCAACCATCACAAACTTTTTTTATGCTTATTTTCATAATACCATTTAAGCTATGTACTTGGCTCTTATTACTTACATACATAAGTTCCAAAGAATAAACTGCTTTATGACTTCTAATAAAATTTTCAGCAGAAGCTTTTATAAAAAACACATTACATAGAAACAAAAGAAACAAATTAGATATTAAATTAAGTTTAAACAACAATGGCTCCTGATGATTTATTTAATTATAATCATTATTAATTAAAAGTATATTTTACTTTTACATTTATAATTTTTAGAAAGGATTGTAAAATGAACTCAATAGAAGATAATTTAAAAGCTCAAGGAATTATTATACCTGATGCCCCTTCTCCTGCTGCAAATTATGTTCCTTGTATAATATCAAATAATTTAGCATTTATTGCAGGACAAGTCCCATTTGAAAAAGGAAAAATAAATTATACCGGTAAAGTAGGAAAGGAAATTGATATTGAAACTGCAAAAATAATAGCACGTATATGTGCTTTAAATGTAGTAGGAGTGCTTAAACACTCTTTGAAAGGAGATCTTACTAGAGTAAAGAAATGTATTAAAATAGGAGTTTTTGTATCGTGTATTGATGGTTTTAACAAACAACCTGAAGTCGCTAACGGTGCTTCAGATTTAATGATTCAAATATTTGGGGATTCAGGAAAACATGCTAGATTTGCTGTGGGAACTAATAACTTACCTAGAAATGTTCCTGTGGAAATAGATGGAATATTTGAAGTTAGTTAAAATTAGAAATGATAAATTTTAAAATTCATAAAAAAATAAGTAACATTCCAGCAAATTTATGGAACGAGTGTGCAGGAGATGAAAACCCTTTTTTGGACTATAATTTTTTATGGTGCCTAGAGGAATCTGGCACAATAGGAGAGGATACAGGATGGTTGCCATACCATATTTCCTTAGAAAAAAATAATAATATTATAGCTGTGGCTCCCCTCTATATTAAACTACACAGCCAGGGTGAATACGTATTTGATCATAGCTGGGCAAATGCCTATCAAAATGCTGGAGGAAATTATTACCCTAAACTTCAGGCAAGCATCCCTTTCTCTCCAGTAACTGGAAATAGAATATTAATAAAAAACAAAACTGATAAAAAGTCTTTAGGCGAAATAATTAAACTTTTTGGAAAAATTGTTGAAGACCATACCAATGCTCTAAATTTTTCATCCGCTCATATTACTTTTTGTTCAGATTTTGAAGCAAAAAATTTATCAAAAATAGGATTTTTACACCGGATTGGAGAGCAATTCCATTGGAAAAATAATAATTATAAAAATTTTAATGACTTTCTCCTCTCCTTAAGTTCAAGAAAAAGAAAAACTATTAATAAGGAAAGAACATATATAAAAAATTCTAAATTAGAAATTATTCAAAAGTCTGGTGATAATATTACTTCTGAAGACATAAATAATATGTTTGAGTTTTATATCAATACTACGAATAAAAAATGGGGAAGTGCCTATTTAAATAAGAAATTTTTTAATTTAATTTTAAATAAATTTAGTAATAAGTTGCTTATAATTTTCGCTAAAGAAGATGGAATCATTATAGCGGGTGCACTACATATAATAGGGAAAACTACTCTTTTTGGAAGATATTGGGGTTTATTAAAAGATGTTAAATTCCTTCACTTTGAATTATGCTATTATCAGGCCATTGAATGGGCAATTAGTCATAAAATTAACTTTGTTGAAGGTGGAGCACAAGGGTTCCATAAAGTGCAAAGAGGATATCTACCTGTCGAAACCCATAGTTCTCACTATATACGTAATGATAAATTTAAAAAGGCTGTTAGGGAATTTATAGTTGAAGAGAGCAATATAATTGAAAAAGA
>CAZUXH010000016.1:17527-22323 GCA_964624655.1 uncultured Rhodospirillaceae bacterium
GGATCAAATCCTTTTTTTGCAAACCATTTTTTTGCCGCTTCACTTAATTCAATAGTAACACCTTTATCGGCCAATTGAACTTCCAGTTGATTAACAAATTTTTCAACTATTTTTTCCATAACTTCTGGCTTAAGATTTGAAAACCTAACTGTTGCATCAAGTCTGTTTCTAAATTCGGGAGTAAACAATTTTTTTATAGCCTCAGAATCATCCCCTTCCTCATATTCTCTAGAAAAACCTATAGGCATTTTGGCAAGCTCAGCAGCTCCTGCATTAGTAGTCATAATAAGAAGTACATTTCTAAAATCTATACTTTTCCCGTTATGATCTGTTAATTTACCATGATCCATAACTTGCAATAGAATATTAAACAAATCAGGATGTGCTTTTTCTATTTCATCTAAAAGAAGAACTGAGTGCGGATTTTGATCTACCTGATCCGTGAGTAATCCTCCTTGATCGAATCCAACATAGCCAGGAGGGGCACCTATTAATCTCGAAACAGAATGCCTTTCCATGTATTCAGACATATCAAAACGAATTAGCTCTACTCCTAGATGTCTAGCTAATTGCCTAGAGACTTCTGTTTTCCCTACTCCTGTAGGACCAGAAAATAAATAACTACCAATAGTTTTTTCAATTTCACGAAGGCCTGACCTCGATAATTTTATTGCATCAGACAAATGTCCTATGGCCTCATCTTGGCCAAAAACTACTAATTTTAAATCTCTTTCCAAATTTGCCAACTGTTTAATATCATTCGTAGAAACTCTTTTTGGAGGTATACGTGCCATCTTAGCTATAACTACTTCTAAGTCATTAACACCTAATAACTTCTTTCTTTTATATTCAGGCAATAACATTTGTGAAGCACCAAGCTCATCAATCACATCAATTGCCTTATCAGGTAATTTTCTATCATTGATATACCTCATACTCAATTCAACTGCAGCTTTTATTGCTGCATTTGTATATTTAACCTTATGGTGTTTTTCATAGTAAGTTTTTAAGCCTGATAAAATTTTTATTGCATCTTTCTTAGTTGGTTCTCCAATATCAATTTTTTGGAATCTTCTAACTAATGCTCTATCTTTTTCAAAGTGATTTCTATACTCTTTATATGTTGTAGACCCAATACACCTTAAACTACCTGCTGCTAAAGCAGGTTTTAGTAGGTTAGAAGCATCCATAGAACCACCGCTAGTTGAACCTGCACCAACTACTGTATGAATCTCATCAATAAATAGAATTGCTTCTTTGCTGCTAGCAACTTCTTTTAAAATAGCTTTTAATCTTTCTTCAAAGTCTCCTCTATATCTTGTACCTGCAAGCAAAACCCCCATATCTAGGCTATAAATAATTGCTTTACTCAAAATTTTAGGTGTCTCTGAATTCACTATCTTTCTAGCCAAACCCTCTGCTATAGCTGTCTTGCCAACGCCTGGGTCTCCAACAAAAAGAGGATTATTTTTTGTTCTTCTACATAAAATCTGAATAGTTCTTTCTATTTCTTTATCTCTACCAATTAAAGGATCTATATTACCTTCTTTAGCCTTTACATTTAGATTTATACAAAAAACATCTAAAGCACTTTTCTTTTTAACTTCACTATTTTTTTGATCTTCCTTTTCCGCTGCATTTGTCTTAGCAATCTTATTAGTAGAACCATGACTAATATAAGAAACAGCATCAAGTCTGGTCATTTGTTGTTCATGAAGATAAAAGACAGCATGACTTTCTCTTTCACTAAAAATTGCAACTAAAATATTCGCGCCTGTTACCTCTTCATTTCCTGACATTTGCACATGATGAGCTGCTCTCTGAATAACTCTTTGAAAGGAAGCTGTAGGCTGTACTTCTGTAAAATTTTTTACTTTTAAAGAAGTCAATTCATTACTTATAAAATCTCCAAGAATTGATTTTAACTCTTCTAAATCTACATTACACGATAATAGGACTTCACTTGCATCTTCATCATCCAAAAGAGCTAAAAGCAAATGCTCCAAAGTTGCATACTCATGTCCGTTCTCTCCTGCTATCTCAAAAGCATTTCTAAGTGTTTTTTCTAATCTTCCTGATAGCATCATTCTTTCTCCAAAGTACACTGAAGAGGATGTTGGTGTTTTTTTGCATATTCCATAACTTGAACTACTTTAGTTTCAGCCACTTCATAAGGATAGATCCCACAGACACCTATTCCTTTTTTATGAACATGATACATAATTTGTGTAGCTTCATTATTATTTTTTGCAAAAAAACGCTCTAAAACTAATACTACAAATTCCATGGGTGTATAATCATCATTTAAGATTAACACCTGATATAAAGAAGGCTTTTTAGGCGCAACTTTTTCATCTAATAAGATATTAGTAGAATTTTCATCATTTTCATCTACTTTTTTCTCGCTCATAAAAACCTTAAAAAAATTTCTTATATTCATCTCTTTACTCATTTATTTATGTCATTGTTAATATATATATTATAATAAACATATTCAATATTTCAGTAAAACAAAGATTAAATTGATCTACAGATTAACACTTAATCCAAATGGCAATATATATTTTCTCACTTCTGATTTCACAAATTCAAGATATTCTAAAGTCTCTGCTTCCAACCTTAAAACTAATGCATTCTGTGTATTTGACGCTCTTAATAACCACCAGCCATTATCATATTTAACTCTTAAACCATCAATTTTACTAACTTTAATATTATTGCTTTCTAGAATAGAAATTAACTTATTAACTATTTCAAATTTATCTTCCTCTGAGCATTCTATTCTTATTTCAGGAGTATTAAAAACTTTAGGTAGAGAATCTAAAAAATCATCTAAGTAACTATTATTTTCTACATTTTCTATTATTCTTAAAGCTGCATAAATACCGTCATCATAGCCGTAATATCTATCGGAAAAAAAAATATGACCGGACATTTCTCCAGCTAAAGGGGAATTTATTTCTTTCATTTTAGTCTTTATAAGAGAATGTCCTGTTTTCCATGTAAACAATTCTCCACCTTGTTTTTCTATTTCTTTAGTTAGAATGCCTGAAGCTTTAACGTCTGCTATTATTTTTGCGCCTGGACAATTCTTTAAAACTTTTTTTGATAAAAGAGCTAAAATTTGGTCTCCCCATATTATTCTTCCTTTTCCTGTAACTAGACCAACTCTATCTCCATCACCATCAAATGCTATTCCTGCATCAAAATTATTTTTTTTTACACAATTAATTAACTGCTCTAGATTTTTTGGTTCTGATGGATCTGGATGATGAGAAGGAAAATTTCCATCTATTTCTGAGTTTAATAAAATATTACAATTAGGTAATTTTTTTATAAGTTTTTCTAGCACTTTACCAGTAGCGCCATTTCCAGCATCCCAAACTACTTTAAGATTACTATCTATATCTTCAATCATTGTAGAATTTAATAAAGCATTGATATAGTCAGACATTACAGCCCTAATTATAAATTTTCCGCTACTAGCATTCCATTTTCCTTTTGCAGCACTTTTACCTAAATTAATTATGTCTTGCCCAAAAAAAGAATCTTTTCCTCTCATAAATTTAAATCCATTATATTCTGGAGGATTATGCGAACCGGTAATCATTATAGCTCCAGCGGCATTAAAATGATGAGAAGAAAAATACAGCATAGGGGTGGGACCAATTCCTATATCAATTATATTTGCCCCAGAATATTTTAAACCCTTTACAAGAGAATCAGATAATTTTGGAGAGGATAACCTTCCATCCATGCATACAACTATATTATTTTTGTTCTCATAACATACTAAAGAAGCAAATACTCTCCCTATAATTTCTGCATCTATATTATGTAAAGATTCACCTACTATTCCTCTTATATCATAAGCTCTAAGAATAGTATTATCAAAAACATGATTTCTATCCTTCATTTATCGCTTTTTCCTCTTCCAACACCAAAATATTTTATTCCTTCATTTTGCATTATTTTTTCTCTGTATATATTTCTTAAATCTACTATAACAGGTTGTTTTAAAAGTAATTTTACTTTTTTTAAGTCTAAAGCTCTAAATTCATTCCACTCTGTAAGTATGACCATAGCATCAGCATCCTCTATGCAAGAAAAAGTGTCATCACACCATTGAACATTTTTAAACTCTGTCATTTTTTTTGCATTATCCATGCCCGCTGGATCAAAAATTTTAACTTTTTTACAATTATTACTTAATTTAGGTATAATTATCAAAGATGGAGAATCTCGCATATCATCTGTATTAGGCTTAAAAGTTATACCCAAAATAGCAATTATTTTATTGTTTAGCCCACCTATAGCTTTTTCAATTTTTTGTACCATATTTATTTTACGTTTCTCATTAGCAGTAACTACGCTCTCTACTATAGTCATTCTAGAATTAACTTCTCTTCCTATTTCTGCTAAAGCCCTTGTATCCTTAGGGAAACAAGATCCCCCATAGCCGGGCCCTGGATGGAGAAATTTTTGACCTATTCTTTTATCTAAACCAATCCCCTTAGCAATATCTTGAACATCTGCACCAACTTTTTCACAAATATCAGCAATTTCATTAATAAAAGTAATTTTTGTAGCTAGAAAACTATTAGATGCATATTTAATTAATTCAGCTGTTTCTCTATTAGTAAAAAGGATAGGAGTTTCTCTTAAGTTTAATGGCCTGTACAATTCCCTTAAAATTGATTCTGCATAGCTTGTTTCAACGCCACAAACAACCCGATCAGGCCTCATAAAGTCTTCTATTGCTGACCCTTCTCTCAAATATTCGTGTTTTGACACTA
>CAZUXH010000017.1:0-21788 GCA_964624655.1 uncultured Rhodospirillaceae bacterium
TTTGCAGCTTTCAATTTATGGTAAAGAATTTCTGCTTCTAAATTTCTAATTTTATATGACAAAGATTTATAATTTTTAGCTTGATTAGCCTGACGTAGGAGTTCTTTTAGCCTAATTTTATCGGATTCAAGCAATTCACTTAATTGTAATAGGTTCGCTTCTGTAGATTTTAATTTTAATTCTGTTTCATGTCTTCTAGCGTGCACACCAGAAATACCAGCTGCTTCTTCTAAAATTTTTCTTCTATCTTCCGGTTTAGAATTTATAATTTTTCCAATTTGCCCTTGATCTACAATTGCATTTGATTTTGAACCAGTAGATTGATCTGCAAATAATATCTGTACATCCCTTTGCCTAACTTCTTTGTCATTAATTCTATAAATAGATCCCTCGTTTTTAACAATTTTTCTAGAAATATTTATCTCTTCATCGCTTAATAAGTTATTTGTTGTATCCATTCTATTATTTTCAATACTAACTACAACTTCAGCAAAATTACGGGACGCTCTACCTCTTGTTCCAGCAAATATTACATCATCCATTTCTCCAGCTCTAAGATTTTTAGGTCCTGATTCTCCCATATTCCATTTTATTGCTTCTACTATATTAGATTTTCCACATCCATTTGGACCTACCAAACCAGTAAGACCTTGTCTTATATCAATATAAGTAGGATCAACAAAGGATTTAAAGCCGGAAATTTTTAGTTTTGTAAATTTCATTTATAAATTATTTGCTACTGTAATATACTAAATTTAATTTTACTTAAATATGCATTATTCATACCCTATATTGTATGTGATTGTGTTAAATACACAAGATATTCTTTGATTTTTGGGGATCAGATTTATATTAATCTATATTTTCTTTGAAAGATTGTAGGTTAAACTTTCCTTTAATTCTCTTTCCATTCACAAAAAATGTCGGAGTAGATTCAATCTCTCTCTCTTCCATAGCAATTTTTCTATTCTTTAACAATGCTTCCCATCTTTCATTATTCTCAGTGTTGTCTTCTAAACAAGAGGTTATTTTATTCTTTTCAATGCCTAGTGGTTTTAAAGTAGAATAAATGGCCTGTGACAATTCGTCTAGATTTCTTGATTGAACCCAATCCATTTGTTTTCTAAAAAGTCTACTTAAAACGGGAAAATACTGTCCTTCAGTCATACATTGAGAAACCATAGAACCATACATAGCAGTTCTATCGAGAGGAAAGTCATGAAATATTAATTTAGCTTTTCCTGTATCAATGTACTCTTTTTTTATTTCTGCAAGTGCTTCATTATGAAAATTTGCACAATGTCCACATGACAGTGAGGCGTATTCTTCTATAGTTATTTTAGCATTAGGGTCACCTAATATTCTTTCGGGAATAAGTTCGTCTGCAAAGGAATAAGTGTATACGCCTTTAAAAAGTAGTATAAGTGCTATAATAATATTAATAAACAATTTCATAATTAATTCCTTATATATATTTTCATATTATTCATTTTCTTTTTTAACAAATATTGTTTTTGATAAACTAATGAGTTTTTCTCTTATTTTTTCGTTTTCAACATTATTCATAATTTTTTCCATTTCAAGATGCTCTTTTGTTGAAATTATATCCTTTTCAATATTTTTTTTATTTTGGTTTTCATTGTTAGTTAAATTTGTCTGCATTATTTGAATATTGCTAACGGCTTTATATCCCATATTTAAATTTATTCTATCTATTATTTTTGGAGAAATATGCTGTAATTCTAAAGCGAAGGAAGAATCACATAATACTTTAATAGTTTTATTTTTATTTAACCCTGTAGGGATTATAAAATTTGCAATTTCTTTTCCTACTATATTTTCCCATTCATTAATAATTTTTTCTTCTTTAAATCCTCTATCTCTGAAAATTCTATTAGTAATTTTATGTGAAACTGAGCGTAAAGAACGGGGATATGTATTTTTCAAATTTTTCATAATCTTAAAGCTATTATATTTTTATATTATTGATAAAATCATATTAAAGCATTTAGTAAGTAAATATATATATATTTTTAAGAAAGTTATTACAATTGACTGATGATATTACTTTAAAATTGTTAAACTGGTATGATTCAGAGAAAAGAATTCTTCCTTGGAGGAATTTAGATAGAAAAAAAATTGATCCTTACAAGGTTTGGATAAGCGAAGTAATGCTTCAGCAAACCACCGTAAATACTGTAAAAAATCGTTATAAAAAATTTCTAAAAAGGTTTCCAGATATCTTTATATTATCTCAATCTTCTTCAGAAGAGGTTTTGGAAGAGTGGGCAGGACTAGGATATTATAGTAGAGCTAGAAATCTTCATATTGCTTCAAAGATAATAGTTGATAAATTTAATGGTAAAATTCCCTCAGACGAAAAAAACCTCATAAGTCTTCCTGGTATAGGTGCCTATATATCGGGGGCAATTAGAGCAATAGCTTTTAATAAGAAAGCATTAGCAGTTGATGTAAATGCTGAGAGGATAATAACTAGATTTTATAATCTAAAATCAAAAACTGAATTAAAAAAAATATCTCTGAGTGATTTTTATTCACTGATACCCGAAAGTAGGCCTGGAGATTTTGCTGAAGCTATAATGGATCTAGGTTCTATGATATGTAAAAAATTAAACCCAATTTGTACAAAATGTCCTTTAAAAATGGATTGCAAAAGTTTTATGAATTTAGAATTTAATACAATTTCTAAAAAGAAAAACTATAAAAAATCTAGGAATGGAAAATGTTTTGTCATTAAAAGAAATATAGATGATAAACTGCTATTTGTTAGAAACCCTACTAAAGGCTTGCTGGGCGGAATGTTATCGTTTCCCAGTTATGGTTGGTTCTACACGGATCAAGATGCTATTTTAAAGAAAAGAATAAACGCTTATGCTAAAAATTTAAGTTTTATAAAAAATAAAAACACTATGATCTTTCATGAATTTTCCCATTTTAAGCTTAATTTAAAAATAAACTATGCTGAGACATACAATTTAGATTTAAAAAATGGTATATGGATAAATGCAGATGTTGCTAAAGATAAATTACCTACTCTAATGAAAAAAGTAATAATTAAGCTTTTTGATTAGAATTATTTATAATATTCCTTGCTTTATTTCTATATTCATCAATCGAAATTAATTTACCTTTTTTTTCAACATGCCAAAACTGCCAACCATTACAAGCATCATTGCCTTGCAGTTTTGCTCCTACTTTATGGATTGAACCTTCGAGACCATTTTGTTCTATAAGGCTCCCATCAGCTCTGACTGTGGCTTCAAAGTTTTTATTAATATCATGTAATTTTTGGCCAATTTTAAAGTATCCTCTTTCTACTAATGATCCAAAGGGTATTTTAGATTCCTTTTTCATATTTTTTAAAATTGTCGTATTTTTTTTATCGATGATTTTTGTGTTAGAGATTCTTTTTTTTGCAAATTGTAAATATGTAGTGTTTTGTTCTATTCCAATAAAGTTTCTATTCAGTCTTTTAGAAACAACTCCTGTTGTACCCGTTCCTAAAAAAGGATCAAGTATGGTATCAGAATTTTTTGTAGATGATAATATAATTCTATGCAGTAACGCTTCAGGTTTTTGAGTAGGGTGGAGTGTTTTTCCATTATTTTTTATTCTTTCTTTTCCAGAACAGATAGGAATATGCCAATCTGATCTCATCTGAATATCATCATTCATCGTTTTCATTGCCTGATAATTAAAATTATATTTTGAATTTTTATTTTGTGCTGCCCATAGAATAGTTTCGTGAGCATTAGTGAATCTATTACCTTTAAAATTAGGCATAGGATTAGTCTTGTTCCATATAATATCGTTTAATATCCAGAAGCCTAAATTTTGCATATATGTGCCCACTCTATAAATATTATGGTATGAGCCTATCACCCACAATGTACCATCTTTTTTTAAAACTCTTTTAACTTCTGTAAGCCAACTTGTAGTAAAATTATCATAGGACTCGAAGTTCTCAAATTTGTCCCATTCATGATTGACGCCCTTGACTTCAGAATGATCTGGTCTAGTAAGGGTTTTTTTTAGTTGTAAATAATAAGGAGGATCAACAAATACCATGTCTATACTAGCTGTTTTTAATTCAGCCATTTTTTCTATGCAATTCCCTAAAATGTATTTTTCGCTCATGATTTACAATTCTATTATTTAATGAAACAATTTGAAAGACTTTCTATGAAATACAGATACCCCATTTAATCTTATAGCATTATAATGCTCTTTTGTTCCATACCCAACATTATTATTAAAATTGTAGCAGGGTAGTTTTTTATGTATCTCTCGCATTAATTTATCTCTATGAACTTTAGCTATTATAGATGCTGCTGCAATGGATAAACTTTTATTGTCCCCATTTATAATAGTTTTTGTTTTGCACTTAATATCAGGAGCTTTATTTCCATCTATTAAGGCAACTTTTGGATGCACTGATAGTTTTAGATAGGCTCTTTTCATTGATAACAAGGTGGCTTGTAGAATATTTATGTCATCTATTTCTCTATTATCTGAACTACCTATACCGATGTCTAAGGCACTAGAAATAATTTCTGAGAATTTCAATTCTCTTTCTTTTTGACTTAATTCTTTTGAATCTTTTATATTAGACGGTACATTATCAAAATCTAATATTACTGCTGCTGAGATTACAGGTCCTGCAAGTGCTCCTCTTCCAACTTCATCTATACCACATATTTTTCCTTTAGAAATTGATAGTATTTCTTTTTCTATTTCTAAAGTAGGTCCAGTATTCATCTTATATAATTCCCTATTTTGATTCTCTATACCAGGCAAAGAATAGAGATGAGATAGAAAAAAATAATACTATAAACCAATTAGCTAGGGAAATTTGTTCTATCCCTTTGATAAAATATTGCTCATTTTTTATTAATTGTAATGTATCTTTATCTTTATTTTCCCCGCTTCTCTTTTTGAATACAATATCTGGACTTTTTATATTACCACTTTTTTCTATCCAAAAAATATTGCCATTAGTTTCTTCAGCAATATTTTGCACTATCAAGTCTGTAGCCCTTACATCTATATATTCTTCATAGTTTTCAAGTCCTACCATAATATTAATAGAGTTTTTACCAGAAGAGAGACTCCAAATACCTTCTTCTAATGCTGTTAACTTTCCTGTTTCTTTCCCACGACCTGCATCTTCTAAATTTATTTTGGATATTAATCCACTAGGACTTAGAATTTCAACAGGATCTTCATTCATTGTTAGAGAATTTCTTGTTATATGAATAATGTTATTGCTAATCGTAGCAATAAGATCATCTTCCTCTAATTCTGGTTCTTTCATTAGCCAATGAATGAGTCTTCTAAGCATTGCAGCCTGAGGTCCTTTCCCATTTTCAGATTTTGTCCATACCCAAGATTGATCAGATAAAATTTGAGCTACTCTGCCTTTACCTATTCTATTTAACACTAATAGGGGTCTATCATCGGGCCCTTGTAATAGAACATTACCATTTAAAGCAACTGACTCCACCATTCTATACCAAGGTCCCCATTTTTCTCCATAATCTTCTATATTGTTCAATTCTGCAGTGACTGGATGTCTGAGGCCTTCATCAGTATATTCTGGAATAAATTTTTGATTTAGAATTTCTCCAGTGGGTTCAGTCGGAAGTATATTTTGAAGAGGAGTATATGCTAGGCTAAAATTGCCGGCATATTTGGGTCCTGTAGCATCTAGTAGAGCTCCCCCCTTAACAACATATTCTACGATGTTTTTTAAATAGTTAGTGGGAAGTATTCCTCTAAGGTGGTATTGATCAAAAATTATTAAATCAAATTCTTTTAAGTTTAATTGAAATAATTCTCTTGTTGGAAAAGGAATAAGAGAAAGTTCTCCAACTGGAGTTAGGTCTTGTTTCTTAGGTGGTCTTAAAATAGTAAAATGCATAAGATCAACGGAAGGGTCAGAGTTTAATAGATTCCTCCATGACCTTAGGCCCATATTGGGTTCTCCTGAAACAAGCATAACTCTTAATCTTTCTCTAATAGCATTAATGCTAACTTGTGAGCTGTTATTTTTTAAGGTTAATTCTTCAGGTCCTTCTTCCACAGATATATTTAGGTTAGTTATTCCTGGTTGTTCTAATGGTAAGGTGAGTTTTACTTTTTCACCAATAGGTATGGATTGGGTCTTGCTCTCTTCTCCATTTATGTTTACAGAAACTAAGGCATTAGGTGAGTTTGAAGATGAGTCTTCAACTTTTATATATACAGATACTTCTTCACCAACTATTCCAAATCTAGGAGCTTCTTCAATTAAAATTCTTCTATCTTTCTCATTTTTATTACCGGTAATTAAAAAATGTATGGGAGACTTAAAATTATAATTATCTAACTTATTGGGAACATCATGGATTTGCCCATCAGTTATTACAATTGCTCCTGCGATTCTATTTCTAGGTACATCACCTAAAAGAGATGATAAAGCTTTAAAAACTTTAGTTCCTTTTTTATCTTCAATGGTTTTAATTCTTAATTCTAAATTTTCAAATTTATTTAACTTTTCTTTTATAATTTTAGCTACATCTTCTGCTATAAAATTTCTTTTATTTATTTCCTGACTAGGACTTAAATCAATTATCAAAGCTAATGTGTCTGGGATGTCAATTTTATTTTCTGTTATTATTTTAGGATTTAATAAACAAAATATTAGAGAAAAAATTGTAAGCATTTTTACAAAAGATCCTTTTGCATTAAGTTTGTAGCTCACAAAAGATATAACAATAGTAAAAACTAATAAAATAATGATTACTGACAAGGGTATAAATGGTGTAATCGATATAGCGCTCATACCTTTTTAATCCCTACTTTCTTCAGTTAAATTTAAATTTTGTAATCTTCTTAAAATAGATTTTATATGTACTTGGTCAGACTTGTAATTTCCTGTCATGGCGTACATTACTATATTTACACCAAACCTGTAGGAATATTCCCTCTGTTTTTCTCCTCCAGGGACAACAACATACTGTGGCTTATTATCTATTTTAGCCCATGCTGAAGCCCAATCATTTCTTCCAATGATAATGGAAGAAACTCCATCTCTTGAGTTTTCCGCAGTCACTTCTACCCAGACATCTTCTCCTGACCATCTTCCAGGGAATTCATTTAATAGATAAAATGATCTTCTTAATACATGATCTTTTGGGATAGGTATTAAAGCAGGCAGGTCTAAAGGGCCTAAAATCTGTTTAAGTAATTTCTGTTCGGTAGAAATTTCATTTCCTATAGTTTTTGAAGGATTTGCATCTCTAGTATCAAAAAGCAATAAGCCTCCATTTTCAATATAATTTTGTAATTTTGAAACTGTTTGTTGAGATATGCTTTTGCTACCTTCATAGATAGGCCAATAGATAAAAGGGAAAAAAGAAATGTTATCTTCTTCTATAATAATTCTTTTTGGAGGACCAAGAATTATAGAAGTTCTTTGTTCTAAAACTTTTCCTAAAGTTGAAAGTCCTGCTGCAGAAATTATGTCTATTTCTTCATTGTTAGTTTGAATATATCCTAGGCTAGGAGTAAGAGAAAGAATTTCTTCATTAGCTTGAATATTATTTATTTGAAAAGAGAATAAGATAATTACTAAAATCATAGTCGATTTTAAAATACTATTTTTAGTATTAAAATTTATTTTTCCTCTTAAAGTTAAACTCAGTAAAGAATCTATTAATAAAAGAAATATCGCCAAAGTTATTAGCCAAAATTTTAGATAGATTGATTTATCGGGAGTAGATTTTTGATATTCTACATTTTCAGGGAATGTAACAACTAAAGGTTCTAGTGGGTTTATATGTTCTCCTAAGTTAACAGCCATTCTATATAATTCATTTCCATAAAACCCAGGACTATTAGTGTAATTAATAGATATGTTTTTATTTCCAAAATTTAAAAAAGATGAAAAAGGATATGGTTCTGATAATCTACCAAATCCGTCAAGCAAACTATATGGAGCAAGGCTTTCTTCAATTAGGAGGTCTTGAGATAAAAAAGATAAATTTACAATTCTCTCTAAAATTTCTACAAAGGTTCCAGATAAAGGTAGATTTGACCAATCTGCGTTAGCCGTAACATGAAATAGTATATTCCAGCCTTTATCAACCTTTTTTGCTGAAACTAAGGGAGTTCCATCTTCAAGTGATGCCCAGGTTTCTGATAAACGTATTGAATTTGGATCTGCTATTACTTGTTTACTTATAAGTATGTCTCTATTTATTTCAATATTATTAAAAGGAGAAGAATCTAAAAATTTTTTTATTTTAGCTGGTTGCTCCCAACTTAATGCGCCTCCTAAATTTCTAGAGCTAGAGGCTCTTAGTTTTACGGGCAAAAGATTATCATTTGTTTCAATTAAATTGGGGCCAGCAAATCTTACTAAAATTCCCCCATCTGAGATCCACTTGTTAAGGTTATTAGTTAATTCTTCATTAATTTTGCCTACATCAGGAAGAAAAATAACAGAAATCTCTTCTGAGATAATGTTTTTTAAGTTGTCTATTATAGAATTACTAAAAGGTTTTAATGCTCTATCTAAATAATATATAGGAGATAGTAGGGGTTGACTTTTGAATAAATATTTATCTCCAAAAATACCAATATTTCTTTTTTTCCATTTTTCATCTAGTAAATATATGGAACCAGCATTATTTAAATTTTCAACTTCTATATATGATATTTCATTTCTAATCTGTGATGGTATTTGTATGTCTATTTTTGAAATTCTTTCTCCTTTAGGGAACAAAACCTCTCTTCTACCAATAATTTCACCATTTAATCCTAAAATTCTTATAAATATTTTTTCTTCAATTGATCCAAGACTTCTTTCTAGTTCAACATGCAAGTTACTATCGCCAGTATTTTTAACTTTTGAAATAATTTTTGTAGAAAAATCATTAAGATAATTAATAATTTCTAGATCACCTAAATTGCTTAGTTCTGATATTATTCTCTGATAATTTTCTTGTTTGTCATGATTGATGCCATCCCATATCCAGACAATGTTATATTTTGTTTCTTTAGAAACTTTTTTTAATGTATTTCTTAGAAAAGAAATATTTGAAGGCCATGGATTAGGATTCATTGTATCTAGTTTTGCCTTTGCGTCATTTGAAGACATCAAAATAATCTCATCATTTGCCTGATCAGTTTTTGTAGATGAAATTAAAATGATTGGTAAATTCTTTTGGTCACTTTTCTCGATATATTCGAGCGCCTTTTGCTTTCTTTTTTCCCAATTAATTGAGCTAGGCCAGCCATCATCCAAAATTAGTAATAGGGGACCATCATTATTTAATTCACTAGATTTATTGTATACAGGGTTTGCAAATGCAAAAATTATCAATAGTACTATTAAACTTCTAAATATTAGAAGCCATATAGGCGTAGCACTACTAGTTTCTTCTTTTTGAGTTAATTTTTTTAAAAATAGAATTGGTGGGAAAGTTATGTTTTTTGGAGAAGGAGGGTACATTTTTAAAATAAACCAGATACCCGGAAGAACACTAATTGCCCAAAGAGCATAAGGGGAAGAAAATGAAATTGAGTTTAATAAATTCATTTTATTTTGCTTAATTTAGTTTTGTTGGATATTAAGTGATAAATCTTTCTAACTGTATCTGTAGCTGATTTGTTTGTACCATGACTAATATAGTTCCATGAATAGGAATGAATTATTTCTTTGAACTTGTTATAATGAGTATTAAATTTTTCTAAGTAATCATTTTTAATACTTTCTACATTGCCAATCATTACAGATGTTTTATGCTCTTCGCTTTTAAAGTTAACTCTGCCTTTGTATGGGAGTGACTTCTCACTAGGGTCGAAGATATGGATAAAGACTGCATGAATATTTTTATTAACAAGTTTTTTAATATCTTCTTCTAGTTTACTTAAAGGAGTCAAAAAATCACCCACTAAGATTACAAGAGAATTGTTTTTTATATTATTAATACTTGGGCTTTCTCTATGAGCATTATCGGCATTTTTATAAATTTCTTGGGCTATAAAATCTACAGCTGATTTTCCTCTCATAGATTTTTCTTCGTGTCCGTTAAGTGAAATGTTTTCTCCACTTTTTGATAAAATGATTGAAAGCGCTAGAATTATTAAGTTGGCGCGATCTATTTTTTTTTCATAATTTTTATTTGAACAATAATTCATTGAGTCTGAAGTGTCTCTCCACAAAACTATATTCTGTATAGTTTCTAGTTCTCTTTCTTGGATGTAAGCTTCGTTAGTTTTTGCGGTTTTTCTCCAGTCTATTAAATGAGCAGGATCACCTTGCTCATACTTTCTAAATTGCCAAAAAGCTTCCCCAGGACCCGTTTTTTTTTTACTATAAATTCCTGCCCATACAGATTCTGCAATTTTGTTTGCGTTTAAAACTAAATTTGGAAGAGTAGCTGCTATATTTTCGGCAATTTTTCTCATGAAATTTAAAATTACTTTCTAATAATCCTATTAAATAAGTTTCTTTATATCCTCTATTATATTTTCTACAGTTATTCCTTCAGCTCTTGCAGAAAATGTAAGGTTTAGTCTATGCTTAAGTACAGGAGCAGCTAATTCTAAAACATCATCAATGGAGGGCGCCAATCTACCATCAATTATTGCCTTCGCCCGGCAAGCTATCATTAATGATTGACTAGCTCTTGGTCCAGCTCCCCAAAGAAGACCTTCTTTAACATTTTTTAATTCAGATGAATTAGGTCTTGAATTTCTTACAAGTTTTAATATTGATTCAACAACTTGTTCTCCTACCGGAATAGCCCTAATAAGCTTTTGAGCATTTATTAATTGTTTCGAGGAAAGGATTTGTTTTACTTGTTTGTCATCTACTCCTGTAGTTGCTAGCAGCATTTCTTTTTCAAAAGATTCCTCAGGGTATTGAATATCTATTTGCATTAAAAATCTATCAAGTTGGGCTTCTGGAAGAGGATAAGTTCCTTCTTGTTCAATCGGGTTTTGAGTAGCAAGCACATGAAATGGCTCTGGAAGATCATAACTGGTTCCTGCAACAGTAACTCTTCTTTCTTGCATTGCCTGTAATAAAGCAGATTGAGTTCTTGGGCTTGCTCTGTTTATTTCATCTGCAAGAAGAAATTGAGCAAAAACTGGTCCTTCCAAAAACCTAAATGTTCTTTTTCCTTTAGCTGTCTCTTCAAGTATTTCTGTTCCCAATATATCGGTTGGCATAAGGTCTGGTGTAAATTGAACTCTTTTTCTACTGAGTCCCATTATAGTTCCCAAGCTTCTTACTAATCTAGTTTTTGCTAAGCCAGGAAGTCCGACCAAAAGTGTATGTCCACCAGATAATAGAGTTATAATAATTAGATCTATTACATTTTTTTGTCCAAAAACGACTTCTTCAATGTGATCTCTTATATCTGAAATTTTATTGGTTAGATCTTCTACGTCTTTTTCATTGCCAGGCTTTGTATCGTCAATATTTTTGAGCTTGGTTTGTTTCATTTGGTAAGTCCAATCTATATTATATTCTTAAAACTTGCCTTTATAAGTAGTAATTTTTATGTAAAAATATGTTTTAAATTAATGGAAAGTACCTAAATCAGATATCTTAATAAATATGACTAATATTCCTTTTAAAATTAACTACAACGGTGAATGGTTCTACCATGAAACGCTCATAAATCGCAAATCTATAATTAAATTATTTTCTACAATATTAGAATTGGATGAAGACGGTTCTTATCACCTGAGAACACCAGTAGAAGATTGTTTGGTACAAGTGGAAGATGTTCCTTTTATAATAACAAGCTTTAAGTTAATAAATAATAAAAAAGGATTAAAATCTTTCTGTTTTGAAACTAATCTCGATCAGAAAATAGAATTAGGGCCTACTCATCCTCTTTGGATGAAAAAATTAAAAAAGTCGAAAGAGCTAATACCTTATGTTTTTTTTGAAAAAGGAATTAGCGCCCGAGTTTCCAGAAGTGTATATTATGATCTCGCTGATTTTATTGAGATTAAAAAGCAAAAAAATAAGATGATAAAAGGAATTATAAGTAATAATGTATTTTTTCCACTTGATAGGGAAACTTTTTATTAAAAGAAATTTCAAGAGTTAGATATGTACAATTTTGAAGATAAGATAAAAAAAATATTAATGAGTAGAAATAAAAAAAATATTAGTGATTTATCTAAAGAAAAACCATTAATGACAGGAAAAAAGTATATTTCTGCGGCAATATTATTTCCTTTAATACAAAGAAATAACGATTTTAATGTCATATTAACTAAAAGACCCGAAGAGATGATGCATCATCCAGGTCAGGTATGCTTTCCAGGAGGAAAATATAATTTTAATGATAAGAATATGGAAAATTGTGCGAAAAGAGAAGCCAGAGAAGAAATAGGCATGGAGAAAAAATGTATAAATGTTTTAGGGGAATTAGATCATTGTTTTACAGGCACAGGCTTTAAAATAACGCCTATAGTAGCTTTGATAAACAATAATTATATTCCCAAAGTCAATAAGAGGGAGGTTTCGGAAGTATTTGAAGTTCCATTAAATTATTTTTTAGATTTTGAAAATAGAAAAATAATTTCAAACGTTTATAAAGGAAAAAATTACAGCTTTTATGAGTATTTATGGAAAGATAAAAAAGTTTGGGGCTCTACTGCAAAGATAATAGTAAACTTTTGTGATATACTTAAAAAATATATATAAACTTTAGAGGTTAACATGCTGCCTTATATAATACGATTTTTACCAGTGATCATAATCATAATTGCAATTTGTGTGATTATATTCACTTTAATTTATAGAAAAAAATATAATACACAAGGTAAGGCAGTCTTTAATAATTGGTATTATTATTTAATTTTTGGAATTATGATAATATGTAGTGTTATAATTTTTTATAGATTCTATTACTTTTCAGAAAAACCAGGAGGAAATTACATTCCTCCTACGTATACAGATGAAGGAATAGTTCCAGGGTATGTTGACCGTTAATTTAAATGTTACTCCTCCATGGGGAGAGGGGGACGCAAAGAGAATTATGGATGCCTTAGGAGGTCCTGATAATGTGCTAGCGGTTGGTGGTTGTGTAAGAGACTGGATTACTGGTTTTCCTGTTAAAGATATAGACTTTGCCACCAAACACCCACCTATTAAATGTTCAGAACTACTTGAGAAGAAGGGATTTAAAGTCAAGCCTGTTGGTATTGAGCACGGTACAATTAAAGTTATTTTAAAGGGTAAAACTTTCGAAATCACAACATTAAGAAAGGATATTATAACTGATGGGAGACATGCAGTAGTAAAATTTGGAAAAGATTGGTATGGCGATGCATGTAGAAGAGACTTTACTTTAAATGCTTTATATGGAGATGATCAAGGAACTATTTATGATCCCTTAAATAAGGGTTTTAAGGACCTTCAAGAAGGAAAATTGTGTTTTATAGGAAATCCACAAAAGAGAATTAAAGAGGATTTTCTCAGAATTATTAGGTATTTTAGATTTCTCTCCCGCTTTTCAAAAAATATACATGAATTGTCTCTTAAGGCATGTATAAAAGAAGCTAAAAATATTAGATTTATATCAGGGGAAAGGATTATTTCAGAAACATCGAAGATTTTACTTAATGCTAATGCTTCAGTTGTTATAAATGAAATGCAGAGACATGATTTGTTGAAATATATGTTTACAGAACAAAAAGATTATAGTTTAGCAATACAACCAAAAATTTTGAAAGAATATTTACAAAATATTTCATTAAGACATAAGCCTAAAAAAAAGTTTTTAATATTACTTTCATTGCTTTTAAAAAATGAGAATAGAAAAAAAATTAAAAAAATTATTTTGTCTATCTCAAACAAATTTAATTTGTCCAAAAATGACAATCGTTTGCTGGTAAGAATTACAGAATGGGTGAAAAGTACAAGAAGTGTTTCAGAAAAAGATATCAAATTAGTTTGGTTAGATTTTGGTAAAGAAGAGATAGAATATTTAAAATTAATTTTAAAAATTATTAATTTCAAACAATACACAATTCTTCGTAAGTATTTAGAAAACCAACCTCCTAAATTTCCTTGTACTGGAAAAGATGCAAAAAAAATAGGATTTGTTCAGGGTGATAAGATGGGAAATGCTTTAAAAAATACGAGGAATTGGTGGTTAGATAAAAATTGTTTGCCTAGTTACGAAGATTGTATGAAACAATTGAAAAAAGATCTATAACCAGGAAACATTTGGTGGCAGAGACATAAATATGGCATCAATGTTCCCCCCTGTCTGGAGTCCAAAAGCTGTTCCTCTATCATAAAGCAAGTTGAATTCTACATATCTACCTCTTTTTATTAATTGTTTTTCTTTTTGTTTATTTGACCATCTTTTATGCATATTTTTTTTAATTATTTCAGGAAATATTTGTAAAAAAACTTTCCCCACATCTTGAATAAAAAGGAAATTTTTATCTAAATCTTTATCTATATTATCAAAAAATATTCCGCCCATTCCCCGTGCTTCTTCTCTATGCGGTAAATAAAAATAATTATCACACCATTCTTTAAATCTTTTGTAATATGTGGGATCATGATCGTCGCACATTTGTTTTAGATCAGAGTGAAAATGTTTTTTAATAATTTTTGCATTTCCTATCGCAGGCGTTAAGTCAATACCTCCACCAAACCAGCTTTTCGTGGTATGAATAAATCTCAGATTCATATGCGCGGCAGGGATAAAGGGAGAGTGCATATGGGCTACTAAGGAGATGCCTGTGGCATAAAATTTTCCTGTTTTATTAGCTCCAGGAATTTTTTTTCGCATCTCTGTTGAAAATCTACCTTGAACACTAGATATATTAACACCCACTTTTTCAAATACTTTTCCTTTCATAATTGAAATTACGCCACCACCTCCACTAGCAAACCCTTTATCCGCTTTTCTTTTCCATTTACTCCTTTTAAAATTGAAAGTTTTGTGGGGTTTATTTTTATTATTAGGATTAGAGTTTTCAATATTTTCAAAGGAATTACATATATCATTTCTTAATGATTTAAAAAAAAGTTCAATATTTTTAATATTGTTAACGTGGTAATTCATATTTTTCATAGTTTTTTTTATTTTTAATTGAAAAAAGCTTGTTCAAATCTAGTTTAATATGTAAATAGAGATAACTTTAAATTTTTTTTTATTAATTTGTCAAAATGAATAATATACATATTTTAAATCCGCATCTTATTTTAAAAACTTTTTTTATACTTAAAGTTATGTCAGAGGTTTATAATGTCAAATAATGAAGATAAAAAAGATTCTTCTCGGAGGGATTTTATTCATATTTCTTCGGGAGTTACAGTAGCCGCGGGCGCTTGTTTTGCAGGTTGGCCATTGATAGATCAGATGAATCCCTCAGCAGATGTTTTAGCATTAGCTTCAATTGAGGTTGATCTTTCTTCTCTGGAAAAAGGGCAATCAATGAGTGTTTTATGGAGAGGAAAACCTTTATTTATTAGGTGTAGAACAGATGAAGAGATTACTGAAGCACAAAATACAAAAATAGAAGATTTAAAAGATCCAGAAACGGATGAAGTTAGAGTTAAAGATCCAAGATATCTGGTAATGGTAGGAGTCTGTACTCACTTGGGTTGTGTGCCTCTAGGTGAACAAGGAGAGTATGACGGCTGGTTTTGTCCTTGTCATGGCTCACACTATGACACTTCAGGAAGAATCAGGAAAGGACCAGCTCCCTCAAATCTGGAGATACCACCCTATGAATTTATAGGTGATTCAAAGATTAAAATAGGCTAATTATTTAAAGGTTTTGCTATGTCAAATAAAGAAAGTAATTCAGGAATAATAGGTTGGATAGATTATCGATTGCCTATATTTAGTACTTTAAGGCATACTCTAGTTGACTATCCAACTCCAAAGAACCTTAATTATTGGTGGAATTTTGGATCACTTGCAGGATTTTTCTTAGTGTTACAAATTGTAACTGGAATAGTTCTTGCGATGCATTATAACCCAAGTGTAGACGGAGCCTTTAATAGTATTGAACATATTATGCGTGATGTAAATTATGGTTGGTTAATAAGATATGTTCATATGAATGGAGCATCATTTTTCTTCATAGTAGTATATATTCATATATTTAGAGGGCTGTATTATGGTTCTTACAAATCTCCTAGAGAATTACTATGGTGGTTAGGAATAATAATATTACTCTTAATGATGGCTACAGCATTTATGGGATATGTTCTACCCTGGGGGCAAATGAGTTTTTGGGGAGCTACTGTAATTACCAATTTATTCTCTGCAATTCCCTTAGTAGGTGAGAGCATAGTAAGTTGGCTGTGGGGAGGATTTGCAGTAGATAACGCTTTATTAAATAGATTTTTTGCACTTCATTATTTATTCCCATTTTTGATAGTGGGTGTAGTTATTTTACATATCATTGCATTGCATACACATGGATCAAATAATCCATTAGGTATAGATAGAAGTGGACCACAAGATTCTATTTCTTTTCACCCATATTATACTATTAAAGATTTATTCGGTTTAAGCTTTGTCTTAACTATTTTCTTTCTAGTAGTTTTTTATGCCCCAAATTTTTTAGGACACCCTGACAATTATATTCCGGCGGATCCACTAAAGACTCCAGCACATATTGTTCCAGAGTGGTATTTTTTGCCTTTTTATGCAATCCTCCGGGCTATCCCTGATAAGTTGGGTGGTGTAATAGCTATGATAAGCGCTATAATGATTTTATTTTTCTTACCATGGTTGGATACTTCAAAAGTTAGATCAGCAACATTTAGGCCTATTTATAAAAAAATTTATTGGCTGTTGATAGTTGATTTAATAATTCTTACCTGGGTAGGTGGTAACGCTCCTGAAGGTAAATTTATAATAATAGGAAGAATAGCAACAATATATTACTTTGCTCATATTTTATTGCTAATGCCAATAGTAGGTCTTATAGAAAAGCCGAGGAAATTACCTTCTAGTATTAGTGAAAATATTTTTAAAAAATCTAATGAAAAAGAAGCTTAATATGAATCTTAAAATTTGTGTTAAATTAATTATGTATTTTTCTTTTTATATGTTTTTGTCAGGAAATAGTATTTATGCGGCAGGTCCTTCTGAAAAACTATATGATATAAAATTTTCTTTTGAAGGAATATTTGGAAAATTTGACATACCTAGTGCTAGAAGAGGCTTACAATTATATCGTGAAGTATGTGCAGGTTGTCATGGTTTAAAATATGTTGCTTATAGAAACCTATCATCTTTAGGTTTTTCTGATGAAGAAATCAAAACTATAGCTTCCGAATATGAGACTAAAGATGGTCCTAATGATGAAGGAGAAATGTATTATAGAAGTGCATTGCCTTCTGATAAATTTGTTGATCCTTATGAAAATGAAAAGGCGGCTAAAGCTATGAATAATGGAGTGGCCCCTCCTGACTTATCTTTAATAGTAAAGGCCCGAGCTAATGGATCAAAATACCTGTATTCTCTTCTTGTGGGCTATGAAGATGCTCCCGAAGATTTTGATATTGCTAATGGATATTACAATAAATTTTATCCAGGAAATATTATTGCTATGCCTCAGCCGCTCTATGGAGATGATGTTGAATATTATGATTCTACTGAAGCTAGTTTAGAGCAGGAAGCAATAGATTTAGTAGCCTTTTTAACTTGGACTTCTAATCCTGAAATGCATGAAAGAAAAAGAATGGGTTTTAAAGTTTTTCTATTTTTATTATTTATGACTAGTTTATTATTTTTGTCTTATAAGAAAATATGGAAAGAAATAAAATAATTTATTCAATTTTTTAATACTCTGCTCGCAATATATTTAATTTTATCAAGTGATTCTTTGGTTCTAGCAGATTCTGGGGTAATTATAGCATTTTCCAGAGAAAAATAGCTAGGATCATTCCAATTCCAAGTCGTTTCTTTTATTAATCTCGATATTTCTTTTATAAGCATTTTTGCATTATTTGAGTTTTTTTGAAGAATATCAATAATTTGTTCGACTGATACGTTTTCATGATCTGGATGCCAACAATCATAATCTGTAATCATAGCGACAGTTGCATAGCCCATTTCTGCTTCTCTTGCTAGTTTTGCTTCAGGCATATTTGTCATACCTATTACGTCACAATTCCATGAACGATAGAGTTCAGATTCTGCTAGTGTAGAAAATTGAGGTCCTTCCATACTTATATAGGTCCCAGTTGGGTGTAAGGGAATGGTTTTTTGAGCATTGATAATAATATCTACAAGTTGCTTAGAAACAGGTTGTGCCATAGATACGTGAGCAACTATTTCATCATCAAAAAATGTTTTTTTTCTTGAAAAAGTCCTATCTATAAATTGATCGACCAATAAAAATTCTCCTGGTTTGATATTTTCTTTTAAGCTGCCTACTGCTGAAAATGAAATAATGTCAGTAACTCCTACTTTTTTTAGACAATCTATATTAGATCTATAATTAATGTTAGAAGGACTTATAGTATGATTTTTCCCATGTCTTGGTAAAAAAGCTATATTAATTTTATTTAGTTCTCCAATTAAGATCTCACCTGAAGGTTCACCAAATAAAGAAGATACTTTAATCCATTTAGGATTAATTAATTCCTCAAGCTCGTATAGTCCGCTGCCACCAATAATACCTATGAAAGGTTTGTTATCTGACATAATTTATCTTACCCCTAATAAAATTATTTCAAAAATAAGAGTAGAGTTTGCCGGAATTAATCCTCCTCCTACAGACCTATTTCCATACGCTAAATGAGGAGGGATAATTAAACATCTTTTTCCATCTTCCTGCATTCCTAAAACACCCTTTTCCCATCCAACTATTACATTTCCTTTTCCTAAAAAGAATGAAAATGGTGTGCCTCTTTTAATAGAAGAATCAAAAGGTCTTCCTTTTGCTTCGCAATAATTTTGGGAAATAGATTCTATATCTGGATTATTATTATTAATTTCAAAATTAGGATCAAAAAGCCACCCTTCATAATGTACAGCTATTTCTTTACCATTTTCTGCTATTCTTCCTGTGCCCTCTAATAGATCGATAATTATTAGATCTTTAGGAGGTTCAATATATTCGGCTTGTTCTGAGACTTCTTGCGCTTGCGTTTCAAAAAATGAAATAGTAAAAATAAATAAAAGACATAAATAATTTAAAAATATAAACTTACGTATCATATAGGGCTCCTATTGTTAAAATTTTGAAATAAAATCTACACTTCTAGAAAAAGCTATTTCTGCAGAATTTTTGTGAAAAGATTTTCTCTCTTCGCAAAAAAACCCGTGATCAGCTTCTTTATAATTATGTATTTCTACTAGTTGTTTGCTTTTCTTTGAATAATCTAAAATATTTTGTTGTTGTTCTAAGTTAATGGAAATATCTTTCTCACCTAAATGGATTTGAACGGGACACTTGTTATTTAATTTAAGGAAATCAGTAATTTGAGATCCATAAAAACAAACAGAACTACTTATACCATAACCTTGACAGGCGCTTTTCCATGCTAAGGATCCTCCATAACAGAATCCTAGTAATGAAACATTAGAATTTTCTATTTTTAAATTTGCTACACAAGATAATATATCCATAACAGGTAATTCCCAGCCTGATTTGTCTTTTAGTTTTTTTCCTTCTGTTACTGAATTTTCATCGTATCCTAATTGAATTTCTTCACCTAGACGATGATAAATTTCGGGAGACCAAACTATAAATCCTTCTTCAGCAAACTTATTAGCTACAGATTTAATATGGTTATTTACTCCAAAAATTTCTTGAATAATTACTATTGCCCCTTTTCTAATCCCTTTTGGTTCAGATACATATATGGGGAGATTTTTATCATCAGCAGATTTTATAGAGATTTTATGATTCATATTTTTACCTTCTTTTAAACATTAAACCTAAATAGCATAACGTCTCCATCATTTACTTTATAGTCTTTTCCTTCTACCCTCATTTTACCCAAATCTTTAGCCTTTTGTTCTCCGTTACATGAAATATAATCTTGATAGGAAATAGTTTCTGCGGCAATGAATCCTTTGAAAAAATCATTGTGTATTTTTCCAGCAGCTTTGTTAGCTTTTGTTCCTTTCTCTACAGTCCAAGCTCTTGATTCTTTTTTTCCTGCAGTAAAAAAAGTAATTAAATTTAAAAGTTTATATCCTGATTCTGTTAATTTATTTAAGCCAGATTGATATATTCCTAAAGCACTAAGAAACTCTGACTTTTCATTAATGTCAGAAATTTCTGAAATTTCAGATTCTAACTTTATCGATAATGTAATAGTTGCAATATTTTTATCCAATCCTTCTTTCTTTAACATTTTTGAGTAGATATTTCCTTCTTTTATATCTTCTTCATGGACATTTGCTATGTACAAAACTGGTTTGCTTGATAATAAATTAAAACTTTTAAAAATTTCATGTTGATCTTTCAATAAAGGGATTTGCCTCGCAGAAATTCCCTTACCAAGAAAACTTAAAGTATGATCAATAAATTCAACTGTTTTTATTGCATTTATATCTTGAGCTTTATATTTCTTTTCAAGATTATGTTTTCTTTTTTCTAAGCTTTCAATATCAGAAATTATTAATTCAGTTTCAACGATTTCTAAGTCTTTTATAGGATCTATTTTTCCAGAAACATGAGTAATATCATCATTTTCAAAACATCTTATGACGTGACAAATAGCGTCTATTTCGCGAATGTTTGCTAAAAATTTATTTCCTAAGCCTTCTCCTTTGCTAGCTCCTTTAACTAATCCTGCAATATCTACAAATTCTACAAAAGTTGGTATTACCGACTTAGATGTTGCTATTTTAGAAATATTTAATAATCTTTCATCATTTAAAGCTACTCTTCCTATATTTGGTTCAATTGTACAAAAAGGATAGTTTTCTGCATCAGCAGACTGGGTGCTAGTCAAAGCGTTAAAAAGCGTCGATTTTCCGACATTAGGTAAGCCTATAATTCCGCAGTTAAATCCCATAATTATTTAATCTCAATTAATTTTATTTTAGAAGGTAAATCTATAGATTCACTATTATTAAAATATTCTATAAAATTTTCTAATTGTAGGGTAAAATTTTTAATTAGAGATTTTATTATGATGTCCTCTGCATTCTTAAAATTTCCTAAAACATGTTTATTTACTAATTCTTTTTTTCCTGGATGATCTATTCCAATTCTGATTCTTCTATAATTCTTTCCAATATTTTCATCTATGCTTTTTAAACCATTATGTCCGCCATTTCCACCACCTATTTTTGTCTTTACTATCCCTAAATTTATATCAAGGTCATCATGGAAAATTATTACGTTATTCATATTCAATTTATAGAACCTCATTATCTTTGCTATAGCGATCCCCGATCTGTTCATAAAAGTTTGAGGCTTTATAAATAAAACAGTCTTCGAAGAAATTTTTGTTTGTATTATTAATGAGTCAAACTTTTTTTGAAATGAACCGAGTTCGTTTTGCCTTACTATGTAGTCTATAAACATAAAACCGACATTATGTCTGTTTTTTTTGTGATTAAGTGATGGATTTCCTAGCCCAACTAAAGCAAGCATTCGAGTTCCAATTTAATAAGGAATTATTTTTCTTCTTTACTGTCTTCTTTTTTATCTTCATTACTCTCTTCTTTTTGATCTTCAGAAGTTTCATCTGTTTCAGTTTCTGCATCTGCATCTTATTCTTCTGTTTCGGTTTCGCTTTCGGCAGATTT
>CAZUXH010000018.1:0-4263 GCA_964624655.1 uncultured Rhodospirillaceae bacterium
TGTTTTTATGAGGGAGAAAACATGCTGGTAATTCATCCTGATGAGTGTATAGATTGTGGAGTTTGTGAGCCGGAATGCCCTACAGAGGCTATTCTACCTGATTCTGATGATCAAGCAGAAAAATGGGTGGACTTAAATGCTGAACAATCAAATATTTGGCCTAATATAACCAGAAAAGGCACTCCTCCTCCTGATGGAGAGAAATTTGATGGAGAAGAAGGCAAGTATGAAAAATATTTTTCAAAAAATCCTGGAAACACAGATTAGCAATTTTTATTAGGAGTTCTATCGATGAATTTATTAACACAAAAATTCGTGGAAGGTGAATGGATTATTTATCCAAAACATGGTTTAGGAAAAACTTTAGGTTTTGAAAAACAAACTTTTTCTGAAACAGAAGTAGAGTTTATTGTGGTTCACTTTGAAAATGAAAAAATGACTCTTCGTATTCCTCTCAATAAGGCGGAAAATTTAGGTATAAGGAATATTTCTGGAGAAAAAGAATTAAAAGATGCACTTTCAGCGCTTAGAGGCAGAACTAAAATTAGGAGAACCATGTGGGCCAAAAGAGAAAAAGATTATAAGGATAAGCTTAATAAAGGAGATATGACCTCTATAGCTGAAGTACTTAGAGATTTATATAGAGGGGCAGAGGATCCAGAACAATCTTATAGTGAGAGGCAACTTTATGAATTAGCCTTAGATCGATTTATTAGAGAACTTGGAGTAATTAAAAAGATTGATATGGATGATGCAAAAAAGAAAGTAGAGGATAATTTACAAAAAATATAATTTATCAGTAAAATTTAAATTTTAATAACAAGAAAAATATATTGAAAAATCTACGTTTACATAACTTAGGAACTTTTAAGCGGGTTTGGGTAATAGGAGCTATCAAAGGAAGAGCAAGCTCACTCACCGTTATTTCAAAAAAAATTTTGGAAAAGCAAAATCTTTTAGATAGGTTAGTATTTACTGGAAATATTTATGGACCAACGTCAAGTGGGAAAAATTTTTCTGCCGAAGCTTTAGATGAGGCATTATTACTTAGATCTAGTTTTATTTCTAATTATTCTTCAGATATAAATGATGTAGTTTTTTTGAGAGGGCAATATGAAGAATTAGTTGATCAAGCAAGAAAGCTCCATATTTCACCTAATCCCAAAGAATTAGTAGATTGGATGTATAGCAGAGGTTTAGATTCAATTTTATCTTCTTATGGCATTGCACCCAGTTTACTTAAAAATGCCTCTATGGATGGGGCTGTAGCCTTGTCACGCGCTTCTGCTGAAATTCAAGAATCCCTTACAAAACATAATGGACATTATAAGTATATTTCTGCACTTAAAAGATTAGCATTTAATGAGAAAAAAAATGTTTTAGTTGTATCTGCGGGATTGGCTAAAGATAGACCTCTAGAAGCTCAAAGCGATGAATTATGGTGGGGAGGAGGTTTTTCAAACCTTGATGAGCCTTATGGAAAAACAATTAGATATATTAGAGGCTTTGATCCAGAAAATAAAGGACTTGCTTCTGGGAAATATGGAATTACGCTTGACTCAGGTGAAAAAGGAATTTTGGCGGCCTTGTTTTCTTCAAACGGGGAATTAATAGAGACTATTCAAGGCTAAGTTGATAAAAAACTAAGAGCGCAAGTATAGGAGCTTTTTAATATGGCAGATGACGAATCAGATAAGTATAGAGAAACTATAAATTTTAATTCAAAAAAATATACATATTATTCTTTGAATAAAGCATCCAATCTTTATGGTGATGTGCATAATTTGCCTTTCTCAATAAAAATTGTTTTAGAAAATTTATTAAGAAATTCTGATAATCAATCTGTAAAAGAAGAACAAATTATTTCTTTAGTTGAAAGTACTAATGCACTATCAAGTAATACAGATATCTTTTATAAGCCAGCAAGGGTTCTTATGCAAGATTTCACTGGCGTACCAGCTGTAGTTGATTTGGCGGCTATGAGGCAAGCAGTACAAGGTTTTGGTTTAGATCCAAAATGTATTAATCCTCTCGTTCCAGTTGATTTGGTTATCGATCACTCAGTTTCAGTAGACAGAGCAGGATATAAAGATGCATTTGATGAGAATGTAAAAATTGAATTTGAAAGAAATAAAGAAAGATATTCTTTTTTAAGATGGGGGCAAGAATCATTTGAGAATTTTAGGGTAGTTCCTCCAGGGACTGGAATATGCCATCAAGTAAATTTAGAATATTTATCAAAGGTAGTATGGTGTGAAAGAAAAAATAATATGGATATTATTTATCCCGATACATTGGTAGGAACCGACAGCCATACTACTATGGTAAATGGTTTAGCTGTGTTGGGATGGGGAGTAGGAGGAATTGAAGCAGAAGCAGTAATGTTAGGCCAATCAGTTTCTATGAAAATACCTGAGGTTTTGGGAGTAAATTTACATGGAAGTTTACTAGAAGGAGTAACTGCAACAGACTTAGTTTTAACTATAACAGAAGCACTTAGAAAAAAAGGTGTCGTAGGTAAATTCGTTGAATTTTTTGGATCTGGCCTTGATAGCTTAGCTATAGCCGACAGGGCAACTATTGCAAATATGGCTCCAGAATATGGTGCTACTTGTGGTTTTTTTCCAATTGATTCCCAAACTTGTAAATATTTAGAATTTACAGGAAGAGAATATAAACTAGTTGAAACTTATGCTAAAATGCAAGGAATGTGGAGAGATTCGGATACTAAACATCCTCTATATTCAGATATATTAGAAATAAATTTATCAAAAATAGAATCTAGCGTGGCTGGTCCCAAAAGACCTCAAGATAGAGTTCCTTTAAAGGAAGTTTCTAGCGTATTATCGAAAGATTTACCAGTTAAAAAGTATAAAGGAGATAAAGAAAATATTATCAATGGAGATGTAGCAATAGCTGCTATTACGTCTTGTACAAATACATCTAATCCCTCAGTAATGATAGCAGCAGGTTTGTTAGCCCAAAAATCTGTTGAACTAGGTTTGACTTCTAAGCCTTGGGTTAAAACTTCTCTTGCTCCAGGAAGCAAAGTAGTTAAGGAGTATTTAACTTTTGCAGGATTAATTGAACCTTTAGAAAAATTAGGTTTTCATGTTGTCGGTTATGGTTGTACTACTTGCATCGGTAATTCAGGTCCTCTTGATAAACATATTCAGTCCAGTATAGTAGATAAAGACTTAACAGTTTGTTCTGTATTGTCCGGAAATAGAAACTTTGAAGGTAGAGTAAATCCTTTTGTAAAAGCTAATTGGTTAGCTTCTCCCCCGCTTGTAGTAGCATACGCTATTTTTGGAACTATGCTTAAAGATATTACTAAGGAACCACTGGGTTATGGACATGATGAAAAACCAATCTTCTTAAATGATATTTGGCCATCTTCGTCAGAAATTAAAGAAGTGCTTGAATCGTGTTTGAAAGAAGAAATGTTTTCTAAGGGTTATTATAATGTATTTGATGGTGCTGAGGATTGGAAACAGATTAAAGTTCAATCCAGTTTTACGTATGATTGGGATCCAACTTCTACATATGTGAGATACCCTCCTTATTTTGAAAATATGAAAAAAGAAGTTGAATCCATAAGAGATGTTATAGATGCACGATGTCTTGCTCTATTAGGAGATTCCATTACAACCGATCACATTTCACCAGCAGGTGTAATAAAGGAAGATTCTCCTGCAGGAGAGTATTTGGTAGCTAGGCAAGTATCAGCAGAAAGGTTTAATTCGTATGGGAGTAGACGAGGAAATCATGAAATAATGAAAAGAGGAACTTTTGCTAATATAAGAATAAGAAATAAGATGGTGCCAGACATAGAGGGTGGATACACGAAGTTTAAAAAAAATAAAGAAGTGTTATCAATTTATGATGCATCTATAAGATATGATGAATCTCAGACTCCGTTAATTATAATTGCTGGCAAAGAATATGGAACTGGTTCTTCAAGAGATTGGGCGGCAAAGGGAACTTATTTGTTAGGAGTTAAGATTGTTTTAGCAGAAAGCTTTGAAAGAATACATCGTTCAAATTTAGTTGGTATGGGAGTGCTGCCAGTTGAATTTACTAAAGGCGAAAGTGCTGAAACTCTAATTCTAAATGGAACAGAAAAATACACTTTACTAGATATAGAAAAAAATATATCTCCTGGATGTGAACTAGAATTAATAATAGAGCGTAGTGATACTAGCGCTTTTAAAATAAATGTTCTCTGTAGAATAGATACTAATACTGAGCTAGAATATTATA
>CAZUXH010000018.1:4363-15585 GCA_964624655.1 uncultured Rhodospirillaceae bacterium
CCTGCAGGTTTTATGATGGATCAAGCAGCTAGATCAATTGGAATAAATGTTATTCCCGGAGGGATAGGAAATACTGAACTACAACTACGAACAATAAGTGAATTACAACCGAATAGATACGTAGGAACACCATCTTTTCTTAAAATTATTTTGGAAAAGGGCAATGAGAATAATATAGATGTGTCTTGTTTAAAAACTGGTTTAGTTGGAGGAGAGGCTTGTCCTCCGTCATTAAGAAAACTTTTAAGTCAACTAGGCTGTGAAGTATTGCAATCATATGGAACAGCTGATTTAGGTTTAGTAGCTTATGAGAGTTGGGATAAAGAAGGAATGTTTTGTGATGAAGAGGTTATTTTAGAAATAGTAAAGCCAGGCTCAGATAAAATTTTAGAAGATGGAGAAGTAGGAGAAATAGTGGTAACTACTCTTAATGAAGATTATCCTCTATTTAGATTTGCAACTGGTGATCTCTCGGCAGTTATTATGGAAAAAAGTAGATGTGGACGAACAGCGACGAGAATAAAAGGGTGGATGGGTAGAGCTGATCAGACTACAAAAGTTAGAGGAATGTTTGTTAGACCTGAACAGATTGCTAATATTGAAAATGAGTTGGGTTTTAAATCAAAATTAAGATTATTAGTAGATAGTAAAAAACACGAAGATGTGATTAAAATGCTAGTAGAAACAGATACTAAAGATGTAACGATAGAAAATATTAAAGATAAAATAAGAGCTGAATTAAAACTGAGAGCAGAAGTAGAATTAGTTTCTATGGGAACTATTCCGAATGATGGAATAGTAATAGAAGATAAAAGAACTTTTGAATAAACAATAGGAGAAAAATTGAAAAAAATTCCTCTAATTGAAACTCGAGAAGCAAGTTTTGAAAGAGGAGGCAGACAAATTGCTACAGATATTAGTATTAAACTTTATGAAGGAGATATATATTTTATAAAGGGAAAAAATGGTTCCGGTAAAACCACTTTTTTAAGATGTCTACTAGGTTTTGTGCCCACCTATTCTGGCAAAATTATTTGGTTTGGCGAAGAAGTCTTTCCCTCAATAAATTTTAATTATCCTGTGGTAGCTTGGCTTGGGCATTTGAATGCGCTTAAGTCAGTTTTTTCAGTACAAGAAAATTTAAATTTCTATGCTAATATTTGGCGAGTAAATAATGAAAAGGTTAGAAATGCGGTAGAAATCCTTTCCTTTGAAGAATATTTACAATTTCCTGTTTCTTGGCTTTCGGCTGGCGAAAAAAGAAGGCTAAGTCTAATTAGACTTATATTTTGTCCAGCTAAAATTTGGTTGTTGGACGAGCCATCTTCTTTTTTGGATGATTTTAATAAAATGAAATTAGAAAATATTATGAAAAACCATATAAGTAATGGCGGGTCAATTGTATGTTCTACTCATGATAGTATTGAAATTTCTAATTCAAAAACTCTTTTTTTGGGAAAAGAGAATTGAAGGAGTTGTATTGAATATTTTTTTTATATTAGTGGGTAAAGAAATAAAGACTACTATTTCAGCCGGAAGTGAGGCTTTAGCGGCAATATTTTTTTATTTATTGGCTATTCTAATATTTCCTTTGGGCTTTGGCACGGATTCACTACTTTTAGGTAAGATAGCAGCTGGAGCAATTTGGATGGCTGCACTATTTTCATCAATGCTATATTTAGATAATATTTTTAGAAGTGATTTTGAAAATGGAACCTTAGAGCAACTAGTTTTGTCTGGAATATCCTTAGAATTGATAGTTATAGCAAAGTGTTTTTCTCATTGGTTGACAAATGGGTTGCCCATAGTGCTTCTTTCTCCTGTCTTATCTATTATAATAGGTTTGGATTGGCAATATTATTGGATATTAATTCTTACATTACTTATAGGCACCCCTTCTCTTACTTTGATAGGTGCAGTTCCAGCTGCTCTATCTTGCACTATAAGAAAAGGAGGGGTCGTTATAAGCTTAGCAATTCTCCCTTTGGTGCTACCTATTCTTATATTAGGTTCGGGAGCTATAACAGCTGAGATAAATGGAGATGGAGGAATAAGTTATTTATATTTGCTAGGTGCAATTTTACCTATATCAATAATCATAGTACCATTTTTAGGTGCAAAAGCGCTTAGATTAGGTTGGGAATAATTATAAGGAATAACTCTTAATGTCTAATTTATTTCATTATTTCGCAAATCCTTCAAGATTTAGCAGTTTATCGAAAATATTGAGTCCTTGGTTTTTTGGTTTAACGTTGTTCTTTTTATTTTTAGGGTTGTGGTTTGCATTATTTAGTTCACCGCCTGATTATCAGCAAGGTGAAACAGTTAGAATTATGTACGTACATGTGCCTGCGGCTTGGATGTCTTTGTTCATATATGTAACGATGACAATTTTAAGTATTTTTTCTCTTATATGGCGTCATCCTATAGCTGATTTGTTGTGTAAATGTAGTGCGCCTATAGGGGCAATTTTTACTCTTATAGCTCTGGTTACAGGATCTATATGGGGAAAGCCTACCTGGGGAACCTGGTGGGTATGGGATGCCCGTTTAACATCAGTATTTATATTATTTTTGATATATATGGGACATATAGGAATAGTGAGATCTATTGAAGATAAGGAAAAAGGAGCAAAAGCTTCTGCTATTTTAACTTTACTAGGTGCATTTAATATTCCTATTATTAAATTTTCAGTTGACTGGTGGAATACTCTTCATCAGCCTGCTAGCATTATTAGGTCTGGTGGACCAAGTATACATATAGAAATGCTTACACCACTAATACTTATGGCACTTTCTTTTATGTTTTTTTATTTTGCATTTGTATTGTTAAATGCTCAATCAGAAATATATAGCAGAAGGGTAAAATCTATTTTTTTAAAAAATATAAAATTTAATAGCAAATAAAGATTTAATTAGGAATAAGATATGGAAAATCAACTTTTATATGTAATCTCTGCGTATATTTTTACTGGTATTGTAGTTATTATTTTTGCTCTTAAAAGCATAATTTTAAACAAAAAAATAAAAAAACAATTTAATGCTCTTGCTAATAACGAAATTAAAAAAGAATAATGAATATTGCTCAATTAAAAAGACGAAGAAGAATTTTAATATTATTATTAGGGGTAGTTGCTTTTTCCATCTCTTTAAGTTTAGTATTGATAGCCACAAGAGATTCTTTAATTTACTTTTATTCACCGACAGAGATATTAGAAAAAAATAATATAGAGAATAGATTAATTCGTATAGGAGGTTTGGTAAAAGAAGGATCTATGAAAAAGCAAGAAAATATGTTTATTAGCTTTTTAGTAGAAGATGGGTCTAACGAAATTATGGTTAAATACCAAGGTATATTGCCTGACTTATTTAGAGAAGGACAAGGTGTAATATGTGAGGGAACTATTTCTAGAAATAATATTTTTCTTGCTGATAAAATTTTAGCCAAGCATGATGAAAATTATATGCCTCCTGAAGTTGTTGAAGCACTCAAAGATTCTGGTAAATGGAAAGAAGGAGATGAAAATTAGTGTTGGTAGAAATTGGTCACTTTTGTCTAGCTATGGCGCTTTCTGTCTCTATGTTACAGTTTATATTACCTATTATAGGATTGAAATTAAATTCTAATAGAAGCATGGCTGCTTCTATTTACTCTTCTTACGTTTATTTTTTTCTTATTTTAGCTTCTTTTATATCGCTAATGTGGGCTTATATTTCTTCTGATTTTTCAGTATTATTAGTTGCTAACAACTCCCATTCATTGAAGCCTTTAATTTATAAAATTACTGGAGTTTGGGGAAACCATGAGGGTTCACTTATGCTTTGGGTTTTAATTTTGGCTAGTTACGGGGCCGCTTTGTCTTTAACTGGTAAACATTTACCTTTAAAAATAAAATCTACCGTTCTTTCTATTCAAGGATTAATAGCAATTGCTTTTACTAGTTTTATATTATTCACCTCAAACCCCTTCTTAAGATTATTGCCTCCTAAGATTGAAGGAGAAGGATTTAATCCTATACTTCAAGATATAGGACTAGCTATACACCCTCCTTTTTTATATTTAGGCTATGTAGGTGTATCCATTGCTTTTTCATTCTCTATAGCTGCACTCATTTTACGGCAAAATGATTCAATATGGATAAAGTGGCTGCGACCATGGACTATTCTTTCTTGGACTTTTCTAACTATTGGAATAGCTCTAGGTTCTTGGTGGGCATATAGAGAGCTCGGATGGGGAGGATGGTGGTTTTGGGACCCCGTAGAAAATGCATCATTTATGCCATGGTTGGCAACTACTGCTTTACTTCACTCTTCAATAGTTGCAGAAAAAAGAAATACCTTGAAAGCTTGGACTATTTTATTAGCAATAATAGCCTTTTCT
This sequence comes from uncultured Rhodospirillaceae bacterium, assembly GCA_964624655.1. GTDB lineage: Bacteria > Pseudomonadota > Alphaproteobacteria > TMED109 > TMED109 > CAZUXH01. The sequence continues at coordinate 8,744 of CAZUXH010000018.1, forward strand.
TTTAGTTTGCTGGGAACATTTATTGTTAGATCAGGAGTTTTGGTTTCTGTTCATGCATTTGCGTCTGATCCTTCTCGAGGAATTTATATTTTATTAATGTTAATTCTTTTTACTGGGGGTGGCTTGGCGCTTTTTGCAAAAAATGCTCCAAAATTAAAATCGGGCAATATGTTTAAGCCTATAAGTCGTGAGGGTGCTATCGTAATAAACAATATTATATTTTCTTCTGCTGCTGCTACAGTTTTACTAGGAACTTTATATCCCATATTTATTGATGCAATAACAAATAATAAAGTGTCAGTGGGTCCCCCATATTTTGAAGCCGTTTTTATTCCTTTAATGATACCTGCAATTATTCTCTGCGGCTTTAGCCCAATGCTTACTTGGAAAAGGACTGTATTTGATAATATTTATGAAAGAATTATCTTTATGTTTTTGATAAGTATTTTGCTTACATCTCTTCTGATTTATATTGAAAGAGGACCTTATATAGTATACTTGGGCGTTTTTGTGGCTATTTGGTTATTTGTTGGAACTATATATGATTTTATTACTAGAATATATAGGGGCAAATCTTTAAGTGGCATTTTAAAAAGAATAATTTTTCATCCAAGATCAGCTTATGGCATGAGCTTGGCTCATATAGGCGTTTCGATATTTATATTGGGAGCTACAATTTCTAGTTCTTGGAAAGTAGAATTAGAAAGTAGCTTAAAAATTGGTGAGAATATAATTCTAGAAGATAAAAAAATATTTTTTGCATCTATGGAGGAAAGGATTGGACCTAATTGGATAGCGAGTGTTGCTAATATTAAAATAGAACATAAAAATGGTGATATTTCTTTTTTGCATCCTGAGAGGAGGTTTTATCCTGCATCTCAAATGAATACCTCGGAACCTGCAATACTATCAAAATTTTTGTATGACTTATACATAGTTTTAAGTGAACAAGAAGGACAGAATAAAGCTTTTTATTTTAGATTTTATTATTCTCCTTTAGTAAATTTTATATGGATTGGGTTATCATTCATGGCTTTAGGAGGTGTGCTTTCCTTTTCAGATAGGAAAAATAAAAAAAATATAAAATGGAGATCTAATAAGTGAAAAAATATTTTTACTATATTCCTATTTTAGTCTTTTTGTGCATAGTTTTATTTTTTGGAAGACAACTTTTTTTAAATGAGGATCCTTCTCACTTGCCCTCAGTTCTTATAGATAAAAAATTTCCTAATATAGAATTTAAAAAATTAGAACAATATAAATTATTGAAAGTGGAGGAGGTTTTTTCTCATTCTAGGCCTTCTATAGTAAATGTCTGGTCAAGTTGGTGTGTCCCTTGTAAAGTTGAACATCCTAATCTGATGTTACTTAAAAATAAGTACAGCATTAGGATCTATGGAATAAATTATAAAGACAATATGCAAGAGGCTAAAAAATTATTGGAATTAAGTGGCAATCCATTTTATTCTATTGGAATAGATGCGTCAGGGCTTGCCTCTATTGATTTAGGAGTTTATGGCGTTCCTGAAACTTTTATTTTAGATGGCAAGGGTAAGATTAGATATCGTCATGTAGGACCTATCTTAAAAGATGATCTAAATAATACTATATTACCGATTCTAAAAAAGATAGATAACAATGATTAAATTTAGGATATATATATTACTTTTGATTTTTTGCATCGCTCCATTTATTGCATTTTCCCAAGATAACAATAGCTCTGAAGTTAAGTATGAATTTTCACAAGAAGCTAAAGATTTATATAAGGAATTGAGATGTTTAGTTTGCCAAAACCAATCGTTATTAGAATCGGATGCACCGCTGGCTTCAGATATTAAAAAACTTATTAATGATAAGTTGATCGAGGGTCAAACAAAAGAGGAGGTAAAAGAATTTCTTGTGTCTCGTTATGGAGAATTTATTTTATTTAGTCCTACGTTTTCTTTTAAGAATTTAGTTTTATGGATTGGACCCTTAGTATTTATATTATTAGGTATATTCTTAGCTTACAAGTTTTACTCAAAGCCAACTAAAGAAGAAAAAGAAAATAACACAATGAGTAAAAAAGACAGAGAAAAAGCAGAGAAGATTTTAAAAGAAAGATAATATTAATGTCTATAATATATTTAATAATATTTTTGATCATATTAACATTAATATTTTCGTATTTTTATATGATTAGACAGAAATCTAAGTATTTAACCATTGAAGAAGGAAATATAAATTTATATAAACAGCAAGTTCTTATATTAAAGAGAGATTATGATTTAGGTAATTTAAATGAAAAAGAATTTCGTAATTTAAATGATGAGATTACGAGAAGAATATTAGATTTTAATTCGAATTCTAGTTATGAAAAATCAAATGAAAATAAAAATTTTCCATTTATATATAAATTTATAATACTATTCATTTTGACTTTTTCCATTGTGGTTTATGGCATCAATGGCAAACCAGAAATGCCAGATTTTTCAATTTATTCAAGAACTAGTGACGAAATTCCTAATGTTTTTTGGGATCTTACGCTGAATGAGATTGAGAATAAAATTGTAAAAAACCCTGATGATATAGCAGCATTATCATCTAAGGCTAATGTTTTATCTACTTTGGGAAGGACGGAGGAATCCGTTGGAGTTTGGCGAAAGATTCTTAGCTTATCTCAAAATGATATGGATGCGCATAGTTTATTATCATTTGGAGAGGCTTTAATAAATTATAATCTTGATAAAGAGATAACAAATTTGATTTCAGAAGAAGCTATGGGCATTTTTTTAAAAGTATCTAATTTATCACCTGTTAGTACTGAAGAAGGAAGTTTGTCTAGATATTATATTAGTATAGCTGCTTTAGAAAAGGGAGATGTCGAGCAAGCGCGCTTAATATGGGAAGAGATTAAATTAAAAGTTCCTGAGGAATTTGAATGGAAAAAAAACATTTTAGATAATATATCCAAGTTAGAAGTAAAATTTTCTATAGCTGAAAATGACAACAAAATTAGATCAATGGTTGATAAGCTTGAAAAAAGATTATTAGATAATGATAGTAATGATATTAGTGATTGGAAAATGTTAGGAAAATCAAGTTTAATATTACAAGAATTTGATAGAGCTGAATTAGCCTATACTAAGGCATATGAATTAAATGATAAAGATATAGAAGTTTTAATAGGTTTGGCAGAATCAAGATTATTTCAAAATAAAAAAGATGAATATACTATAGATTTATATAAAAAAATTCTTATCATTAATGAAAACCACCCTTTAGCTTTATGGGTGGTATCAGAATATGAAATATTAAATAAAAATAATATAAAAGGACTTCGGCTTCTTGAAAAATTATTATCAAATTTACCTGTTGGTTCTGAAGAATACAATTTAGTGTCAAAAAAAATAAATGAGTTAAAAAATTAGCTTTAATGATATTAACTAAAGAAAAGTAAATTATTATGAATAGTAAAAAAGTTTCAGTAGTTATACCTATTTATAATGAAAGAGATAATATTATTAAGTTGTTGGAAGAGGTTTTAAAAGTAATTGACAGTCAAGCAGGTGATGAAATTATTTTGATAGATGATTGTTCTACAGACGATTCAGTAAAGTTAATTAGTGAATATCAAAATAAAAGTGACAGTAATATAATTCTAGTTCAACATCAAAATCGTTCTGGGCAGAGTGCAAGCTTATTAACTGGGATAATTAAGGCTAATAATGGTTTAATAATAACTTTAGATGGAGATGGTCAAAATGATCCTATAGATATTAAAAGGATGCGCAACGTTTGGTCTGAAAATGAAGACAATGAATTATTATTAATTATAGGCAACAGAGTTACGAGAAAAGATAGTTTTTCTAAAAAATTTGCATCTAAATTGGCGCTATATATAAGGAGAATTATTTTAAAGGATGGCACACCTGATACCGGATGTGGCATTAAACTTTTTAATAAGGATTTATTTTTATGTTTGCCTTATTTTGATCATATACATCGTTTTTTACCAGCATTGGTGAAGAGACAAGGTGGAAAAATCATATCTGTGCCAGTGTCTCATAGATCTAGAATAGGAGGAAAGTCAAAATATACGAATTGGCAAAGACTTAGAGTTGGAATTATAGATTTGTGGGGAGTTTTTTGGTTGATAAAAAGATCTCCTTTCCCCATAAAAATTTTAGATAATGAAGTTATTAAACACAAAAAAGATAAGGAGCAAAAATGGATAAAGTAACACTATGGCTAATAGTAGGATTTATGGGTCAGATGTTTTTTTCAGCTCGTTTTTTTCTACAATGGATATATTCAGAAATAAAAAAAAGAAGCGTAATTCCTACTGGTTTTTGGTATTTTTCTCTTTTAGGAGGAGCTACTTTGTTTGCTTATGCAATTCATCGCGAGGATCCTGTTTTTATAGTAGGACAAGGGGCTGGGTTAATAATTTATTCTAGAAATCTAATATTAATAAAAAGACGTTCAGCACAGGTAAAAGAAAAAATTTAAAATGATTATCAAAGAAAATCAATGGATAATAAGTCTTTTATTGATTGTTATATTTGTATTATTTTTTAGATTGATTTCTTGGAATGTATTGGATCTTAATTTGGCTTTCGATGAAGCTCAATATTGGACTTGGTCACTAAATAATGAATGGGGATACTATTCTAAACCCCCTTTATTGGCTTGGCTATTGAGTTTAACAACATCTAGTTGTGGTATATCGGAGTTTTGTATAAGAATTATTTCTCCTATATTGTATTCCATCTCAGCTTTTTTTATAGCATTTTCTGCCTATTTGTTGAGTGATGCAACACATAGAAAAAGGGCAGCATTTTTAGCTGGAAGTATATGGATTATTATACCAGGAATAAGTTTTTCTTCTGGAATAATAAGTACTGATGTTCCTATGTTGTTTTTTTCAAGCCTAATTATTTGGTGCCTATGCTATTGCTTATTTAGTGATAAAAAAAAATATAAGAATTTATTTTGGGCAGTTTTAACAGTTTCATTTGCTTTAGGTTTCTTGTCAAAATATGCAATTATATTAATACCTGTTTCTTTTTTGTTTTTTATTATATTAAATAAAAATTTTTTTAAAGAATACTTAGTAAGCTTAAATAAAAAAAAAATATTATTTTTTTTAAGTATTTTTATTTTAATAATTTATCCTCATATTTTATGGAATTTTGAAAATGGCTTTATTACATTCCAACATACAGCTGATAATGCAAATATTAGAGGTACGAGTTATAGTTTTTATAATGCCTTTATTTTTTTTCTAGAACAATTTGCGGTTTTTGGTCCTATAAATTTTATAATTTTATTGTACTTGGCATTTAGATATCAAAAGTTACCCAGTAAGCAAAAATTGATATTATTTTTATCAATTACTCCAATTTTAATAATGGTGATACAAGCTTTTTTTTCTAGAGCTCATGCAAATTGGGCTGTAGTATCATATGTGCCTGCTACTATCCTGATAGCCTTGTTTTTGGCTAATTGGTCTAAAAAAGAACAAAAAGCTTATTATATTTCAATTTTTACGTCTTTAGTGGTTCTCTTTTCTCTTCCTGTTTTTGCTTACTTGAATTTTAAATTAGATCCATTTAAAAAAATGAGAGGATGGCAGGAAGTAGTGATTAACATATCAGAAATATATTCTCATTACCCTAATGCAGTATTAGTAGCAGATGATCGTAAAATATTAGCTGAATCAATATACTACCTAAAGCCTCGACCAATTCAGTGGGTAAGGTGGAATACAGACGGAAAAATACATGATCATTATGAATTGGTAACAAAACATAAAGATTTGAAAAATAAAATTTCTATAATGGTTTCAGTAGAAGAAGATAATAAGCATTTTGTAAAATTTTTTGATAAAGTTCGATATTTAGGAACTGTATCTAGAAAAATAAGAGAGGGTAAAAAGAAAGAATATAAATTATGGTTACTAGAAGGCTATAAGGAATAAAATATAGAAAGGAAGTTAATTGAATAGATTTAAAGATTTAAAAATAGAAAATATGAATGAAGAACAATCAGTAGTTTACAATGAGATAGCAAGTGGACCTAGGGGAAATGTAATAGGCCCTTTGCAGGTTTGGTTAAATAATCCAAAGTTAGCATCACATGCACAACTTTTAGGAAAATATGCAAGATACGATAGTAATCTTAAAAAAAAATTATCAGAATTGGCGATTATAACTACAGGAAGGTGCTGGTCCTCTGAATTTGAATGGGAACATCACGTTCCTTTAGCTATAAAATTTGGAATTGATATTAAGTATATAAAAAAAATAGAACTTGGCATGAGACCAATTTTTAAAAATAAAAAAGAGCAAACTGTTTTTGATTTTTCGGCTGAAGTAAATTTAAAAAAAAAAGTTTCTGATAAATTATATAAAGAAGCTATAAATTTACTCGGAAAAAATGCAGTTATTGATATTGTAGCGATATGTGGATATTATACTCTAGTATCAATGACGCTGAATGTTTTTGAAATAAAAAGTGATAAAAAGTTATGGCCCTTACCTGAGGTAAAGAATTTTACTAAAATGCTTAAATAAATTTGCTTTAAAACTTTTCTAACTCAGAATCCCAATATAAATAATCTTGCCAACTTTTATGGAGATAATTGGGTGGAAATGTTTTTCCAATAATTTGCAGTTGTGAATTTGTGGGTTCATAGGGATTTTTTATTGGAGACATTTTAGCTTTTGAAGTGGACAAATCACTTTTCTTTAAATTGCATTTAGAGCAGGCGGCAACAACGTTTTCCCAACAAGTTGTTCCACCTTTTGATTTTGGTATTACATGGTCAAATGTTAAATCAGAAGTTTTAAATTTTTCAA
>CAZUXH010000018.1:15685-21614 GCA_964624655.1 uncultured Rhodospirillaceae bacterium
CCCCCCATATAATATTTATAGCTAATAAATATTACAGTATAATTACACAAAATATATATTTTGATAATAAATTTATTATTCAGTCATGCAAGTTTGAATAAATTCTATTCCTTTTTTTATTCCTATTTCATTTATACTATGACCAAGACCTTTACATTCTAAACTAGATGTTTTTACTCCTAGATTTTTTAATTTTTTCTCAGCGTTTTGCATATTTTTAAAAGGAATTACTTCATCCATATCGCCATGGATAAGCATTACTTTTGGTTGATAGCTAAGTTTTTTTTGATTGCTAATAAAAGAACCAGAATAACAAACTATCCCCCCTAATTCTTTTTTCATACCAACCTCTAATGCTAACATAGACCCTTGGCTGAAACCCACTAAGAAAGTATCGATAGATTTTACTGAGTATTTTTTTTGCCAATATATTAAAAATTTATTTACGTATTCTGATGCTTTAATTAGCTTTGTAGGTGTATTTGTTCTATCAAGTGTTCCATCTTCTAAAAAATCTAAGCCAAACCACTGTCGGCCCCCGAACGGATTCTGTGGACATGCTTCTGGTCCATTAGGACTTAAGAAAAAAGCATCATTTAACTTCTCAGAAAATAGAGGAGCTAGTTGAATTAGATCTTCTCCATTTGACCCCCATCCATGTAAAAACACCACTAGTTGTTTTGTTTTTCCAGTTTTAGAGTTTAAAGTGGGACCTGTAATTAAAATATCATCTTCCATTAAACTGAATATAATATATATAAAATACATATTCTAGTAATGAAAAAAATATTTTGAATTAAGTAAAAATAATAATACGATTGATCATGAAATATAAATTTTATTCAAATTTTACACGTTTTGCTCCCAGTCCAACAGGTCATTTGCATTTAGGACATATTTTTTCAGCTTTTTTTGCTTTTGAAGCATCTAAAATATTAGGAGGTGAATTTATTGTTAGAATAGAAGATATAGATCCACAGAGGTCCCAAGCACATTTTGAAAAATCTATATTTGATGATCTAGATTGGATAGGAATTAAATATAGAAAAGAAATAAGAAGACAATCAGAAAAAATGTCTGATTATAAAGCGGCAATTGAAGAGTTGGATAGATTAAATATTATATATCCATGTTTTTGTACTAGGTCAGAAATACAAGCAGAAATATTGAGGGCTGGAAATGCTCCCCATGGAATAGACCACTCGATTTATCCTGGTACTTGTAGGAGGCTGAGTAAATCAGATAGAGAAAGAAAAATTAAACAAAATAAAAATTTTGCTTGGAGAATAAATATTAGGGCTGCAGCTAAAAAAGTAGGAAAATTATTGTGGAGCGATATTAGGTTGGGGCAACACGAAGTTCCGGTAGGCATAATTGGTGATGTTGTGATAGGTAGAAAGGACATTCCTGCCTCGTATCACCTTGCTTCAACATTAGATGATCACTTGCAAAATATAGGTTTAGTTAGTAGAGGAGAAGATTTAGTTGAATCGACTCATATTCATAGATTATTACAATCTTTATTAGGATTAAAAACTCCAGTTTATTTTCATCATCCTTTGGTTTTAGATTCAAATGGAGTTAGATTGTCTAAGAGAACTAGAGCGTTGACAATAAAGTCAATGAAAGCAAGAGGAAAATCAGCAAACGAAATTATAAATTTATTTGGAAAAAATAATTTGTTATCATTATTGTCTTTAATTAAACCAAAATGAATTTGATATAATAATGGAGTAATAATTGGTGAATTTAGAGTCCTTAATATACTCTTTAATGTTTTTTGTTTTATTCGCTGTTCTTGTAATTTTAGCAATAGGGATAATATCTATGCTTAAGGGTGGCAATTTTAATAAAAAATGGGGAAATAAATTGATGAGAGCCAGAGTAGGTTTACAAGCACTAGCGATACTTCTTATTTTGTTGATAACAATATTTTTTTCTAGATAAAAAATTCTATTTTTATTATAGAGGCTATATATCAAATTTATTTTTGAAAAATATTTGGAGTTAGTAATTATGAAAGTTCTCGTCGCTGTTAAGAGGGTGATAGATTATAATGTAAAGATTAGAATAAACCCTGAATTAAACCTTGTTGAAAAGAATAATGTAAAAAGTGCAATGAATCCCTTTGATGAAATTGCGGTAGAAGAAGCCGTAAGACTTAAAGAAGGGAAAATAGCAGAGGAGGTTATAGTTATTTCCGTTGGACCAATGGAAGCCCAAGAGACCCTAAGAACCGCATTTGCTATTGGAGCGGATAGAGGAATTCATATTAAATATGAAAATGAAACAGAACCCTTAATGATCGCGAAGATACTAAAGTATATTATAGAGAAAGAAAAGATAGATTTAGTAATTTTAGGCAAACAAGCAATTGATGATGATTGTAATCAAACTGGTCAAATGTTAGCAGGAATTCTTGATTGGCCGCAGGGAGCATTTGCTTCAAAAGTTGATATTAAAAATGGTGAATTAAAGGTAGTAAGAGAGATAGATGGAGGGCTGGAAACTCTTAACTTAAAATTACCTTGCGTAATTACTACTGATTTGCGGTTAAATGAGCCAAGATATGCTTCTTTACCAAATATAATGAAAGCTAAGAAAAAAATTATAGATGAAATTTCCTTAAACGATATGGGGATTGAATATAATAATAGGTTGGAATTATTAAATGTAGAAGAGCCTAAAAGTAGAACGGCAGGAAAAAAATTAGAAGATGTAGATGAGTTAGTAAAAATTTTAAAAGAAGAAGTTGGAGTAGGATAATGGCAGTTTTAGTTATAGCGCATTCTGAAGGAGGGTTATTGGATTCAGGAGTATATGCTTGTGTTACAGCAGCCTTAGAAATCAGTAATGAAGTTGATATTTTATGTATAGATTCATCAGAGAATATTATTAATTTATGTGCTCAAATTAAGAATATAAGAAATGTTATAAAAGTAAAAGGAGATACTATTGGATCTCTAGCAGAAGTAATAGCTCCAACAGTTTTAGAGACTGCAAAAGAAGCAACGCATATATTAGTTGATGCTGGCACTTTCGGAAAAAATTTAATGCCAAGGGTGGCTGCACTTGCTGACTGCCAACAAATATCTGATATAAGTTCTATAATAGATGAAAACACCTTTATTCGACCAATTTATGCAGGCAATGCTTTAGCTACAGTTCGCTCTAAAGATAGGAAAAAATTTATTACCGTTAGGTCTACGTCTTTTTCTCCTGCTGAAGCAGAAGGTGGTGCTGCAAATATTATAGAAGGTCCAGAAACAGAGGTATTTTCTGGAACTGATTATATAGAAAGAGATTTATCAGAATCAGATAGACCGGAATTAACTGCTGCTAAAGTTGTAGTTTCTGGAGGTAGAGGATTAGGTAGCGCAGATAATTTTAAAATATTAGATCCTTTAGCGGATAAACTTGGAGCAGCAATAGGTGCAAGTAGAGCAGCTGTTGATGCGGGCTATGTCCCGAATGATTATCAGGTAGGTCAAACTGGAAAAGTTGTAGCCCCAGAATTATATATGGCAATAGGAATATCGGGAGCAATACAACATTTAGCAGGAATGAAAGATTCTAAAATAATTGTTGCTATAAATAAAGATGAAGATGCTCCTATTTTTCAAATAGCAGACTATGGTCTAGTAGGAGATTTGTTTGAGATAGTACCTGAGCTTATTAAAAAACTAACTTAGTTGGAATAATATTTTGAGAATAATTTGCCTAGATTTAGAAGGTGTTTTGATCCCTGAAATTTGGATTAGTTTAGCAGATATTACTGGAATAGAAAAATTGAAGCTAACTACCAGAGATATAGAAGACTATGATAAATTGATGTCTTTTAGATTAAAAATATTGAGGGAAAAGAAACTTAAAATTAATGATATATTAAAAGCCGTTGATGTTTTAAATCCCTTTGAAGGTGCTATAGAGTTTATAAATAATTTATCTAATAATAATCAGGTAATAATATTGTCAGATACATTTTATGAAATTTCTTATCCTTTATTAAAAAAATTAGGCAACCCTACTATATTTTGTCACCATCTTTTAGTTGGTAATAGCGGAGAAATTTTGGGCTATAAATTAAGACAAAAAAATCAAAAAAAGTCCTCTGTTGAAGCATTGAAATCACTAAATTTTGAAGTATTTGCAGCTGGAGATTCATTCAATGATGTAGATATGTTAAAATCTGCAGATTTTGGAGTTTGGTTTAAGCCTCCTGAAAATTTAGTTAATAAGTATCCTAATTTTGATAGGGCTTATAATTATAATGACTTGTTTAATTTTTTAACCAATCAATAAACTGTTTATCTTTTGAATTAATTATTCCTTCTATGCGCCAATTCACATTCCCAAATTTATCCGCTATGAATGTTGTAGGAATTCCTCTTAATTGAAATGTTTTTGAAAGTGTTTTATTGGGATCTAAAAAAATTGATTCTTTATTTAAATTATTTTTTTCTACAAATTTTATTACTTTTTCATAATCCTTTTTGCTGTCTTGATTTATATATATTACTTTATAATTAAAGTTTTTTATTTGCTCAGAAATAATTTTAAGATCAGGAATTTCTTTTATGCACGGTGCACACCAAAGTGCCCAAAAATTAATAATCAGTTTTTTTTGATTTGATTGTATTTTTTTAAAATTAGTTTTTTTAAGGTTTAAATTAGTGATGCTTATGCTATCTAGAAAAATAATTTTATGTTCTTTTTTTATTTTATCTATTACGCTAATAGTGTCTGAAGCTTCGGATGGTTGAATGTAATAGTTACTATATGGTAGAATTAAAAAAAAAAATACTATGCATTTAAAGTTTTTTTTATTAAAGAACATATTTTTAATAGCCTAATAATTAATTATAATATTTAAAGTAATAATGGTTTCTATTATGAGCAAAGAAAAAGATAATTTAAACAAAAAAGTTTCAAAGATTTGGGGCGGAAGATTTAGTGAGAGTTCTTCTAGTATTATGAAAAAATTTAACGCGTCTATTTCATTTGATAAAAGGCTTTATTTTCATGATTTAGCCTTAAGCCGTGCTCATTCTGCAATGTTAGCGGAAAATAAAATAATTTCTTTTGCTGAAAATAAAAAAATTCAAAAAGGATTAAAAACTATAGAAAAGGAAATAAGAGAAAATAAATTTTTATTTTCTGATGATTTAGAAGATATACATATGCATATTGAGTTTAGATTAATAGCACTTATAGGAGAAGCGGGAAAAAAATTACATACTGCTAGGTCTAGGAATGATCAAGTGGTTACAACTTATAAAATGTACATAAGAGACCAATTAGTTGATTTGGATTATTTATTAAAAAATTTGCAAGGTTCTATAGTAAGTCAGGCTAAGCAGCATATTAATACTATTATGCCTGGATTTACCCATTTACAAATTGCACAACCCATATCTTTAGCGCATCATTTGCTCGCATATGTTGAGATGTTTGGGCGTGATAGGGAGAGAATCGTTTCTACTATAAAAATACTAAATACATCACCTTTAGGTGCAGCAGCACTTGCGGGCACTTCATTTCCTATAGATAGGAATAAAACTGCTAAGAAACTTGGTTTTAATAAAATTATGGAGAATTCTATTGATGCAGTTAGTCATAGAGATTTTGTAATGGATGCACTCTCTTTAGCTTCTATAATTATGATGCATTTATCCAGAATATCTGAGGAAATAATTTTTTGGGCGTCTCCAGGTTTTGATTTTGTTGAATTGCCAGACACATATTCTACAGGATCTTCAATAATGCCTCAGAAAAAAAATCCTGATGCTGCAGAGTTAATTAGGGGTAAATCCGGAAGAGTAGTTGGTGCTTTTGTAAGTGTTTTTACTATGTTAAAAGGTTTGCCATTAGCATATTCTAAAGATATGCAAGAAGACAAGGAACCTTTTTTTGATGCATTTGATAATTT
>CAZUXH010000019.1:0-21320 GCA_964624655.1 uncultured Rhodospirillaceae bacterium
ATTTCTATCAGCAATAGATCTAATTCTTTATCGCTCAGCTCTTGAATAAAAAATGACCACATCGCTGAGTCTGTTAGAGCCATAGGGTTGTTCTGTTCATCTATTGGGTCATCCATATGCATATTCTGCCACTACCCTGTGCCATTTCGTGTAATGCTTCCATAGTCCTGATTTCTCATATGATATTGGAGCTATTACTGAAGGATTGCAAAGCTTAGTAGTTAATAAAATTCTACCGAATATTGAAACTGTAAATAAAAAACTCATTGAAGGAGGTAGTTTATTGGATTTTGGCTGTGGAACAGCAAAATTATTGATAAAAGCATCAAAATTTTTTAATAAATCCCAATTTTATGGTTTGGATATCGATAATTCAGGATTAAGTATAGGTATAGATACAATAAATAGTCTTAAATTAAATAATAAAATAAAGCTTATAAATTTAAATAGTGACAATCCTCCTGAGGAGGAAACGATAGATGTAGTTACTATGGTTGAAGTTTTCCATGAAATATCAATTGAAGATAGAGCAAAGGTATTAAAATTAATTTTTAAATTATTGAAAAAAAGTGGTTATTTAATAATTTTTGATGAAACAATGCCAGAAAGAAAAAATCTTCGAGATCCTTCGTCAAAACTTTCTGTTCTTACACAATACAATGAAATGACATGGGGCAATATAGTTCCAAGAGCAGAAGAACAAGATAAATTGTTGTTAGATAGTGGGTTTAGCATTCCAGAGAGAAAGCTTGTAGGAGGTTTATTTACATTGTTAATTTGTAAAAAAAATTAACTAATTAAATTAATTATTTTCTATCAATTTTTGAAGGATATTTCCAAGCACTACCATTCTTATTACTTGGTATTTTGTATGCACATAATTTCTAATTGTTGTAACAGCTAAAGGATCTATTTTATAAGGTTTTGCATTATCTTTTTCTAATTTAATCCCATTATACTGAACATAATAGAGCATTTCTTCCATAAGTTTATCAATAATTCCTGATCTCTCTAATTTCTCAAATTCTACTATTACTAAAGTAAGCAAATTAGGCCAGTGTCCTAAATGCCTCCATAGAGTAGCTACATGCGATTTAATTCCGCTTGGTGAACCAAATGCATTTACTCTTTGAATTATATTCCAAGTCTTTTTATCAATTTCATTTTTCGACATAAGACCTGGAAATTTGTCATGGAGTGACGAAAAAGATATTTTTTTTGTATTTATTAAAGGCTTGAAATCTGAAAGGACTAAGGCAGACAACGCAATTAGATTTGTACCATTAGAAAAGTTATATACTTTGATTATTTGTAATATTTCAGAAATATCTTTTTTAGATAATTTTGCGGAAGAAATTGTTGTATTAATTATAGGTAAATTTAGATCATCAATCATTTTAACTAATATTTTTGCTGGTTCTCTTGATTGATAAATTGGCTTAGTTAAGTACCATACTTCAGGTAAGCTATTCCCCATTCCTGCTAAACCTCTCCATATTGAAGTAATTAAAGGAATACCCATCGTATTTCTGATATCGCTAAAAATTTTTGCTATCTCACCTTTTGCGTGAGATTCATCAATAGCAGTGACAGGGTCATATAGAAATTCTTTTTTCATTATATATATCGTATTATTTAATTTATTATTGATTGGTAAACTAAATTACGTAGAATCATCCTGTAGTAAACTCGATTAATAACAGATTGAGTCATAGATACAACTACAAGTTCTTCCTTAGGGTCAATCCAAAAATACGTTCCTGCATACCCTCCCCAAAAGTATTCTCCAATAGAGCCAGGCCAAGGTGAGACGCCATCATCTTCTCTAACAGCAAAACCTAGGCCAAAACCATAACCTGCTCCGGGAAGATAATAAGGACCTTTTCTGCTTATATAATCTTTTCCTAAATGATTTGAACTAATATATTCAACGGTCTTTGAACCTAAAATACGAGTATTATCTAATATTCCTTTATCAAGCATCATTTGACAGAATCTAATATAATCTCCTACTGTGGAAGCAAGACCATGGCCTGCAGATAGAAGTTTTGGTTGTTTTTTTATATTTATAAGTTCTGGTTCACCTTTATTGTCTAATGGCTCTGCTATTCTAGCCCATTTCTCTTCAGGAACCCAAAAGTCTGTATCTTTCATGTTTAAGGGTTTGAAAACATTTTCTACCATGAAATTATCTAGACTATTTTCAGATACTATTTCTATTAGATGTCCTAAAACGTCCGTAGACCTTCCATATTCCCAATGTTCGCCAGGTTGATAAGCTAGAGGCAGTTTGGTTAATTCAAAAACATATTGTTTTAAATCGATATCCATTTTATTTAAATTACCTATACCAGAAGCTTTAAGTATATTTTTTGCAGGAGAGTTTCCATAAAAACCATAAGTTAATCCTGAAGTATGAAGTAAAAGATCATGAATCTTTATTTTACGCTTAGCATCAATGATAGCTATTGCGTTAGAATTTGTATCTTGAATTGAAGTTTTTGCAACTTTCATATTCTTGAATTCTGGAATATATTTTTCAACGGGTTCTGAAAGATACAATTTACCTTCTTCATGTAGAATCATAGCCCCTATGCTGACTAAAGGCTTTGTCATAGAATAAATTCTAAAAATAGAATCTGTACTCATAGGTACATTTTTAGCTGCATTTTGCATTCCAAATGCCTTGAAAAAAACTAACTTTCCTTTTCTTGCGATACCTATTACTGCTCCGGGAATACGACCTTCTGCTATCCCAATGTTAAATACAGACTCTATTCTCTTTAATCTATCTGCAGAGATGCCTACTGATTCAGGAGTGCCCTTTGGGAGTGGACTATCATCGGAGAAAGAAAAATTTGTAAAAAGTACGATTGATATTATTAATAAAAAATTTTTAAGTACGTAATTAATCATAATTTTTCCCTATAATTAATAATTTAAAGTTATGGGTATTAATTAAAACTAAAGTCAAAAATAATAGAAAAGAGTAATATAAAAATAAAAATTAATTAATTTTTAAATGATGGATCCTTCTTTTCCATTAATCTCATTAGAGCTTTAAAAGCTAATTCTCCTTTATCAGAATTTTCAATTTCTGTGGCATGGGCTTTTGCTATATTATCAGTTACCTCTATAATTTCATCATTTATAGATCTTGCTAATACTTGAGCTTGGCAGGCTCTTTCTAGATCATGTAATCTTATAAATGCATGTGCTATGGTTGATCCAACAGATAATAAACCATGATTTCTAAGTATCATAACGTCTTTATCTGCGAGGTTTGCTGATAATCTTTTACACTCTTCTGGTCTCGTAGTTACCCCTTCAAAATCATGATAGCCTATACGATCTGTAAACATTGTGCCTGAAAAGTCTATATTTTTAATGGGGTTTTTAAGGGCAGCAGCAGCCATACCTGCAGCGGTATGTGTGTGCATTATACAGCGAGCATCTTCTCTAGTGGAGTGGATTGCAGAGTGAATAATAAATCCTGCAGGATTTACAGGATGATCACTTGTTCCTACTATATTGCCATCAATGTCAATTTTAACTAAATTTGAAGCGGTAACTTCATCATATCTCAATCCAAAAGGGTTTATAAGAAAATGTTTTTCAGGTCCAGGTACTCTAACTGTTATATGTCCATATATTAAATAGTCCCACTTAAAATGATTAAATATTCTATACGCAGCAGCTAGTTGAATTCTTAGTTCTTTTTCACTTAGTTCTTTTTCTTTAGACTGAAATTTTTTAAGATTAATTACTTTACTATATTTGCTCATTTTAAATATATGCTTTCCATAAAATATCAATTAACTATTTTATGTTATCATAAAAATAAAGGAGAAAAAAATGAAAGATGAATTATATGAAAAAGGATTGGCTTCAAGAAAAAAAGTTTTATCAAGTGAATATGTTGATAAAGCAATCAATAAAGCAGATAGCTTTAATAAAGAATTTCAAGAGCTGATAACGAAGTATTGCTGGGGTGAAATATGGACTAAAACTACTCTTACTGATAAACAAAGAAGTATGAATAATCTTTGTATGCTTTCTGCTTTAAATAAATGGCATGAATTTTCAATTCACTTTAGAGGAGCAATTAAAAATGGCTGTACGCTTGAAGAATTGAAAGATGTTTTATTACAAATAACTGTTTATTGTGGAGTACCTTGTGGAGTAGAAGCCTTTAGGTATGCAAGGAAAATTATTGAGGAAGATGGATTAAATGTAGAAAAGGAGTTTGGTCAACTATGATAAACACTTACGGATTTATTGGATTAGGAGATATGGGTAAGCCTATGGCTAATAATCTAGTTAAATCACAAAAAAAAATATATGTTTTTGATGCTTTTAATATTGAAAAAAAGGTACCAGATGGATGTTATGCTACAGAGTCAGTAGATGAATTATCAAATAATACAGAGATTATATTTATATCCGTACCAGACGGCAAGGCATCTCAAGATGTTGTTAAAAAAATAATTTTATCTAGTTCAGAAAATATTAAAGCAATAATAAATCTATCTACAATAGGGCTAGCTGAAACTAAGCCTATTCTTGAACTAATAAGTAAATCAAATTTTAAATACATAGACGCTCCAGTAAGTGGTGGTAAAACAGGTGCAATAAATGCCACCATTACAATAATGTGGAGTGGTTCAAAGGAAATTCTTGAACTGATTAAACTCGATTTAAAATATTTTGCTAAGTCTATTTTTTATGTTGGAAATGCTCCGGGACAAGGGCAAATTATGAAACTTTTAAATAATTTTTTATCAGCAGTTTCAATGACGGCTACCTCAGAAGCTATAATATTAGGTTTAAAAAATAATTTAGACATGAAAACGATGTTACAAGTTCTTAATGTATCAACGGGTAAAAATAGCGCTACTCTAGATAAGTTTCCAAATAGAATTTTAACAGAAACCTTTGACGCTGCATTTCGCATGTCTTTAATGAATAAAGATATAGATTTGTATTTATCAGAAGCGAGAAATTTTGATACTCCTATCGATATTGCAGAAGTGGTAAATAGTTATTTTAAAGACGGCTTAAAACGCTTTCCATCAGGTGATTTTACAGAAATTTACAAAGTTATTAAAGATAAACATTAGGGATTTAAAGTTTTTTATTTGAATGAGTTCTTAAACCACCATTTGAAAAGATCAACCATAATAGAAATACATATAAAAATGTGAAGTAAAATTTGTGTAAATAAAATAATATTTAGATAGTTATTTAATTTAAATTCTTCAAAAGCAATAATTCCTATACTGATAAAAAAGTACACAACAAACAAAATTATTTGCGATTTTTTGTACCTTTTTAATTTATCTCTAAGATATGTTTTCATATAATATTTAATAAAGTCTTTTAGAAAGCTTAAAACTATTTATTATCTATATATATATTTCCTTTTTCTTTAAATTTTTTCGCCATTTTTTCAAAACCTTCTTTTTGTGCTTCCCCTCTTATATCGTGTGAAATTCTCATAGAACAAAATTTTGGGCCACACATAGAACAAAAATGGGCAACTTTATGAGCTTCTTTAGGTAATGTCTGATCGTGAAAGCTTTTAGCAGTATCGGGATCTAACGAAAGATTAAATTGATCTTCCCATCTAAATTCAAATCTAGCTCGTGATAAAGCATCATCTCTAGCTTGTGCACCAGGCATACCTTTAGCTAAATCTGCCGCATGTGCAGCTATTTTATACGTAATAACCCCCACTTTAACATCATCTCTATCTGGGAGACCTAAATGTTCTTTTGGAGTGACATAACATAGCATGGCACAACCATACCAGCCAATCATAGCAGCTCCTATTCCAGAGGTAATATGATCATATCCAGGAGCGATGTCAGTAGTAAGAGGCCCTAAAGTATAAAATGGAGCTTCATGACAACAATCAATTTGCTTGTCCATATTTTCCTTTATTTTATGCATCGCCACATGACCAGGTCCTTCTATCATAACTTGACAATCTTTTTTCCAAGCAATTTTGGTAAGTTCACCAAGAGTTTCTAATTCGGCGAATTGAGCCTCGTCATTTGCATCTGCTATAGATCCTGGGCGCAATCCATCTCCCAGAGAAAAGCTAATATCATATGCACGGCAAATATCACAAATTTCCTC
Organism: uncultured Rhodospirillaceae bacterium; assembly: GCA_964624655.1. Lineage (GTDB taxonomy): Bacteria > Pseudomonadota > Alphaproteobacteria > TMED109 > TMED109 > CAZUXH01. Next base: position 6,142 of record CAZUXH010000019.1, read on the forward strand.
AAAGTGTTCATATAAAAAACTTTCTTTATGATGAGAAAGACACCATTTAGCCATTATAGAGCCTCCTCTAGAAACTATTCCTGTGACTCTATTTACTGTCATAGGAACCATATGCAATCTTACACCAGCATGAATTGTAAAATAATCAACTCCCTGCTCTGCTTGCTCAATAAGAGTATCTCTATATATTTCCCATGTTAGGTCTTCTGCGATGCCTTTAACTTTTTCCAACGCTTGGTATATAGGAACAGTTCCAATTGGTACAGGGGAATTTCTTATAATCCATTCTCGCGTGTTATGAATATTTTTTCCTGTAGATAAGTCCATAACAGTATCTGCTCCCCATCTAATGGCCCAAACTAATTTATCAACCTCTTCTTCCATGGATGAACTTATGGCAGATGTACCCATATTAGCATTAATTTTAACTAAAAAATTTCTTCCTATTATCATAGGTTCTACTTCTGGGTGATTAATATTTACTGGTATAATAGCTCTACCATTGGCAACCTCATCTCTAACAAATTCTGGTGTTACATAATTTGGAATATTTGCTCCCCAATCTTCACCATCTCTATTAATAATTTGACTACGTAATTGATTTTCTCTAATTGCTATATATTCCATTTCTGGTGTTATCAACCCCATTTTTGCATATGATAATTGAGTAACTGATTTACCATTTTTAGCTCTTAAAGGTTTTGGTTTTATTGGAAATTCTGGTGTAATTTTGTTTTCAGATACATAGCCATTATCGTAATCTTTAATAACTCTACCTTCATATTCTTCAACATTTCCTCTTGCGGAAATCCAATCTTTTCTGATTTCTTTTAATCCGCAATTAATATCTGTTTTAATGTTATTGTCAGTGTAAGGACCAGAACTATCATAAACTATAACTGGATCCTCGCCTGCAGTTTCATGGAGACTGATTTCTCTCATAGGAACATTAATATTTTTGTGTATATTGCCTTTTACATATATTTTTTTTGAAGCAGGCAGATTTCCAGTTGTTATTTTTGGTTTTATATAGCTCATATTATTCTCCTAAAGGACTAGAGGAAATAATATTTTTATTAAAATACTTAGAAATCAATATTACACTCCCTCCATCAGCATTATCTGTCAGGTTCGAAGGGTATGATCTCAGCCAAGTTGGCACCCCCGTTAACTATAATCAAAATAACAACTCATGTGGATCTGTCAAATATTTTATCCCATGAATGGCTCTAAAGAAAATTAAAATTAATTATATAAAGACTTTATTCCTTACATTGACCAGAAAGAGAAGCAATTCCTAATTCAACATCTATCATCTCTACTACATAATTACATATGTCTCTAGAGTTTTCATACTTACCAGTCCCGCCAAGTACTTTCCTAACTCCATTCGGTCCTTTACTCATGTTTCTATATAAAGAACTATATATGATGTCACCATCTTGGTCTTGAGCTTCACAATCTACCGATAATATTTGATCTTTTACGCTTGCAAGGCATTTTCCTTTTGAAGTATTTCCACGAGAATCTTTACCAAGTTCATTTCCGCTAAAAATCACAATTTTTACTCCACCAGCAGCAGATATACTTTCAACATTTTTTAAGTTATACGAATGTTGAATTGAATAGTCAGCATAAGTTATTGTAGAAATTATTAAAGAAGCTACTAATATTATTATTGTTTTCATTATGTTTCTCCTAGTTTCATTATTAATTTAACCAGTTTTAATTCATTTTAACAGAAACTTTTCTTCGGAAAAAATATATTACTAAACTACCGTTAAAGTTTTTTTATATTAAATCAAATGTTCTAAAATTTGATAGATGAAAGGGCTGATGTTAGGATTAAATATGAACAAGATTATAAAAAATAAAATACCATCTATAAGAACAGTCGCTATGCCAGCAGACACAAATTCTTCTGGTGATATTTTTGGAGGCTGGGTATTAAGCCAAATGGATTTAGCAGGAGGAGTTTTAGCTACCCAAGTCTCTAAAAAAAGAGTAACAACTATAGCTATTGATAAAATGCGTTTTCACAAACCAATTAAGGTAGGAGATATAGTAAGTTTTTATACTAAAGTTCATTCCATAGGCAATACATCTATAACAATCGATATTGAGACATTTGTAACAAGGAAAAATGACCAATTAGAAAAAAACCAAGAAATAAAAGTTACAGAAGGAAAATTTGTTTATGTATCAATCGATTTAAATGGAAAACCTATTCCAATAAGATAAATTATAAATTTAAATAATCTAATTTTTAATACAGTAGTTCAAAATGGTGTAAAACAGTGTAAATATTGAAGGTTCAATTTTTAATAAAACATTTAAGAATAATTGCTTACAAAAAATATCTATGGTATCCCCTAGCGGAATCGAACCGCTCTTTCCAGGATGAAAACCTGGTGTCCTAACCGATAGACGAAGGGGACACTAATTCTTTATATATGATTACTTAGAGCCATAGTCAATATTAGTTTAAGGATTTTTATTTAGTTGAGTTTAAACAGTTAGTCCATTTAGAAAAATATTTTTACCGTAAAGCCATTCTAATCTATCACACCATTGCTCAGGGGTTAAATCAGATATGGCTTGATTTCTAACTTGTGCTATTACTCCGTCTGGATGATATATATATTCCCCAATCAATCGACTTCCTAATTGTACACGAGCAGTTCTTACAATGCGCAGAGATTGGTATTTTTGAAGAGCCATTTCTTCATCACCTCTATAGTTATCAAAGCATGCAGCGAGGCAAACGGCATCTTCCATTGCCATGCAAGCACCTTGAGCAAGATATTGTAAAACAGGATGAGCAGCATCTCCTAATAGTGTAACGCGTTTATCTACCCAGTTATTTATTGGGTCACGATCGCATAAAACCCAAAGCTTCCAATCTTTTCCATTTTCAATTATTTTTCTGGCTATAGGAGCTAAATGCTCAAATCCTTTCATTACTTCCTCTTTTGATACAGATTGACCTGCAATCGCTTCTTTCGCATTCCTGTGGTAAGTAACTACTAAATTAAAAAATTTCCAACCTTTTAGTGGGTAATGCACAATATGACATTTTGGCCCTGCCCATAAAGTAGCTGCATTCCATCTAAGTTCCTTAGGCATTTGTTCTGTAGGAATTACAGAACGATAGGTGCTATGACCAGATATATTAGGCTCCCCATCTCCTATTAGTTGTTGACGTATGTTTGAACGAAGCCCTTCTGCCCCTATCAATACAGAGCCTTTTACAGGTTTTTTATCCTTTATATAAAGCATAACATCACTTGTGCCATGTTCATATCGTTCAACTGTATGATTAGTTTTTACAGTTATAAGTCTGCTTTTCAAACAGTAATCTAATAATGCTTTATGCATGTCAGCACGATGAACTACTGCATAAGGATTTCCCATTCTTTTGCGAAAAGTATCATCAAGTGGTATATTTGCTATATCTTTTCCTGTAATAGCATCCATGAGTTTTAAAGCATCTATGTAAATAGCATTTTTTCTAGCAGTATCTCCAACACCTAAATAATCAAAACAGTGAAATGCGTTTGGTCCTAACTGAATTCCTGCTCCTATTTCACTTAATTCAGGAGCTGATTCAAATACAATTGACTTGAAGCCTTTTTGGGCTAGACCTGCAGCAGCAGAAAGACCTCCTATTCCCCCCCCTGCAATAAGAATAGATTTATTTTTCAATGCTTTTCTCTTTATATATTGATGTGTCATTAATATAAGTTAAAGTTGTTAATTAATTAATTAAAAAAAATAATTTTATCTATCAATACTATTACAAAAACTGTATTAATATTAACAAGTTTTTAACATATGGGGAGCGCTGGTTAGTATGAAATTTAAGATTTTTTTAATGATAATTGTTTTTATTTTATTCACTAGCTTTATATCTAAAGCGGAAAATATAAAAATTGGATTGTTGCTTCCATATTCAGGTGCAGTTGCAATTATAGGTGAAGAAATTACAAATGCTCTTGAGTTAGCCTTTGAAGAAGTAAATTTTGAGGTATCAGATAGAAAACTAGAAATTATTAGAGCAGATTCTGAATACAAACCTAATATAGCTCTTAAAAAGGCAAGAGAATTAATATCTTCTGAAAAAGTAGATATTTTAGCTGGAACAGTATCATCGTCTGTAGCCTTAGCTGTAAGAGATTTAGTGGTAGCGACTAAAACCCCTTTTATAGTTGCCAATGCAGGAGCAAATCAAATTACTAGGGAAAAATGTTCTAAATATATAATTAGAGTATCTTTTTCTAATCATCAAATTAATGCTCCAATGGGCCCATGGTTATCAAATTATGGAATAAAAACTGCTTTTTTATTATCAGCTAATTATGCCGCTGGAAAAGAACAGATGGCTGCCTTTAAAAACACTTTTGAAGAATCTGGTGGTAAAATAGTTGGAGAAGAATATACGCCTCATAGAAAAACAAAAGATTTTGGGCCATATTTAGGTAGAATAAAAAATAGTGGTGCAGATGCCGTATATGTTTTTTATGCTGGTGGTGAGGCAATTAATTTTATTAAACAAGCTCATTCTTTTGGTTTATCAGATGTAATGAAAATAACAGGTGCGGGATGGACAACATCTCCTTTATTTATTCCTGCTCAAAAAGAATCCGCATTAGGTTTTATTGGAATTTTAAATTACGTACCATCTATTGAAACAGATGTTAATAAAAATTTTCAAAGAATGTACCAAGAAAAATATGGAAGAATAGCTTCAGAATTTGCTGTTCAGGGTTATGATGTTGGAAAAATGATTATTGAAGCAGTTCAATCACTCTCGGGTAATACTAGTGATAAAAATTTACTAGCAGAAAAATTAAGTAAGGTTTCTATATTAGGTCCTAGGGGTCGCTTAGATATAGACCCTAAAACTAATAATGTTATACAAAATATGTATGTTTTTGAAGTAGTTAATTCTGATGAAGGTCCTATCTTAAAAGTTCTAGATAAAATTGAAGCAGTAAAAGACCCTGGAACTAATTGTTTGTTATAATTACAGTAAATAGATGCTTATTACAGAAATATTAAACGCTCTACAGTTTTCAATGACTTTATTCCTTTTATCTATAGGTTTGACTATAGTATTTGGTTTGATGAAAATTGTAAATTTAGCTCATGGCACCTTGTATATGTTAGGAGCATATTTAGGTTTAAGTATTTGGACTTTTTCTAATTCTTTTTGGTTAGCCTTTTTTTTTGCTCCTTTGGCAACAGCTCTTATAGGAGCTATACTTTATAGTTGTCTCTTTAAGTTTATTCAAAGAGTAGACCCTATGAGACAAGTATTATTAACATTTGGATTGATATATGTAGGTTTAGATTCAGTTAGACTTTTATGGGGTTCTATGAGTCATTCGATTAGTGCGCCAGAATTATTATCTAATTCTATTCAGATTGTTGGGGAAACATATCCGACTTACAGATTATTTGTAATATTCGTAGGTTTATTCGTGTTAGTTGTTTTATATTTTTTACTTGAAAAAAGTAAGATGGGTGCAATGGTAAGGGCATCTGTTGATGACCATGAAACCACACAGATGCTGGGAATAAATACTAATAAGATTCTATTTTATAGTTTTTCATTAGGCTGTGGGCTTGCTGGTCTTGCTGGTGTCACGGTTGCTCCTATTGTTGGAGTAGAAGCAGGAATGGATATGGAAGTTCTGGTCTTAACACTTATAGTCGTAGTTGTTGGAGGACCAGGAAGTTTAAAAGGTGCTTTAGTAGGTTCACTACTCATAGGTTTTATTGATACTTTTGGAAAAGTTTTTTTTCCTGAACTTGCTTTAATAACTATGTATGCAGCAATGGCATTAATTCTCATTTTCAAACCTGATGGGATGTATTCAAAATTATGAGTGCAGTTCAATATGATAAACAACTAAGGTCCTATCTTTTTTTAGCGCTATGTTGTTCAGCAATATTAATTAATATTTTTGGCGATTATTTTACTCAATTTCTTTTAGCGGAGATAATAATATTATCTTTATTTGCAATGAGTCTAGATTTTTTAGCAGGTCGAGGTGGTATGATTTCCCTCGGTCATGCTATGTTTCTTGGAATAGGAGCCTATACTACTACTATATTGTATATATATTTAAGTATTGATCCTTTCTTATGTAGCTTGATCACAATAATTATAGGTTTAATTTTAGGTTACTTAATTGCTTTAATCATTACAAAAACTCATGGAATATTTTTTATAATGATTACTCTTGCTTTAGGAGAAATGTTTCATTCATGGGCTTTTACAAATGATTCATTAGGAGGTTCCGATGGCATTTCTGGAATAGCTAGACCAGATTTATTATTTATGGGATTAGATTTAAATGAACCATTACTTTTTACATATTACTTAATTGTATGGTTAATATTATCTTATTTATTTTTATCTGCCATTACAGACTCGCCCCTTGGAAGAAATTTGGATGCTATTAGACAAAATTCTAATAGAGTTCTGTCATTGGGAGGTTCTGTGAAATTTTATAAATCAGCTTCTTTTGGTATATCATCTGCTATTGCATGTCTAGCTGGTTCTTTATATGCACAGTTAAACGGATTTGTATCTCCAGAGTTATCTCACTGGACGGTCTCTGGAGAAGGTTTAATTATGATAATAGTAGGAGGAATAGGTTCTTTATCTGGTGCAATACTGGGAGCTGCTGTTGTTCATGTTTTACAACATGAATTATCTAAATTAGTTGATTGGTGGATGTTATTAATGGGAGGGGGATTTATATTAATAGTTCTTTTTATGAAAGATGGATTGTGGGGAATAATTCTTAAATTTAAGAATTATATCATGGAAAAAATATGATAATGAAACTTAAAAATATTTCCAAAAGTTTTGGTGCTAATTCAGTTTTAAATAAAATTAATATCAATATTAGCAAAAAACAATGTTATGGAATTATAGGTCCAAATGGTGCTGGTAAAAGTACATTATTTAAAATTATTACAGGTAATTTATTACAAGATGAGGGAAATATTTATTTTAAAAACAATAATATTGATAAACTAAGTATAGAGAAAAGAGCTCGTCTAGGAATTTCGCAAAGTTTCCAAAATAACTCACTTTTTAATGAAATGACTGTAAAAGAAAATTTAATGATTGCCTGTAGCCAAAGTTTAAATATTGGATGGCATTTCTTTAAAGCGTTAGATAAAAGAAAGAATATATTGGATAAAACTTATAAAATTTGTGAACAAATTGGCCTTTCTCAATATTATAATCATAAGTCTGAAAGCCTATCTTATGGTCTGCAGCGGCAACTAGAAGTAGGGTTAGCAATTGCACTTCATCCTAAACTTCTTTTACTTGATGAACCAACAGCGGGAATGAGTAATGTAGAAACAAAACAAATTGTATCAATGATAAAAAAATTATCTTCTAGTTATACAATTATAATTGTAGAGCATGATATGAATGTTATTTATTCTGTTGCCAAAGAAATATATGTATTAGATAGAGGTGATTTAATTTTTAATGGTACTCCTAATCAAGTGAAAAAATCTGTTCTTGTAAATGACAGATATATAGGAATCAAAAAATGAATCCAATTCTAAATGTAAAAAATTTAAATTCGCATTATGGGAAAAGCCATATACTTCAGGGAATTAGTTTTCGATTAAATAAGGGTGATTGTCTTGCATTATTAGGAAGAAATGGAGCAGGAAAAACAACTACATTAAGATCCATAGTAAATTTAAAAAAAACAAGTTCTGGAATTATAGAATACTATGGGAAAAGTATCATTAATGTTAACCCATATGTAATTTCTAAATCCGGAATAACTTTAGTCCCAGAAAACAGAGGTGTTTTAAAAACATTGACTGTGGAGGAAAATTTAAAAATTGTTAGTAGTAATACATCTAATAGTAATTGGGATATACCAAAGGTCATTGATCTGTTTCCGGCATTGAAATCAAAATTTTATAATAATTGTATGGATCTATCGGGCGGAGAGCAGCAGATGCTTGCTATAGCTAGAGCACTATTACTAAATCCTCAACTATTATTATTAGATGAACCATCTCAAGGACTTGCTCCAAAAATTATAATACAAATAGAAGAAATTCTTCAAAGCCTTATAAATAATAAATTATCTATAATATTAGTTGAACAAAACTTAAGCTTAGCATTAAATATTTCAACTCATATCTCTATTATAGGTAAAGGCAGTTCTGTATGGAATGGAAAAACTTCAGATTTTACAAAAAATTCAAATAAATATAAAGATTGGATTTCTGTATAATTATTCTAAATCAACATAATTATAATTTATGTCCATGTTATTAATACCTCTCATTGGTGCAGATATCCAACTTGCAGTTTTATCAGGGTCTGTAACTTGAATCATAAGACCTTTGATAAAATCTTTGTCACTTTCAGAGGGAATCCAAGAACTAATATTTTTTTCAAATTTTTCTTTAGATATTATATTACCATGAATATCAAATTTTTCTCTAGACCATAGACCTATGCTTCTACGAAATTTTTCAGAAGGCAGAGAAAAAGCAAATTCAAAACCGTTTTTTTGAATCATTCTATTCCACCTTTTTAAACCTATTTCACAATCTTTTATATATGATCTTCGTGTGATTTCATTCATTGCATTTCTTGTTGGAATTTTCTTATTTTTTATTTTTCCGTTAACTAAATCTTCAATTTCAAAATAAGTGTCATCTTCAACATGGTTATCATATTTAAATTCATCAGGTCTACCTTTAAGACCATTTGCAAAAGCTGTCGCGGCATTAGTAGATATCTCTGAACCAAATAAATCTAAAGAAGAGGAAAACCAGAAATTTATATATTTTTGTATAGTTTGTAAATCAATAGCACCAGCGCTCCTTATTATACTTTCAGAATCTGAATTATTTTTTTTCATAATTTCTAATGTTTTGTCTACCATTCTACTGATACTAGTTTCACCTACTTGCATATGATGAGCCTCTTCTGTGAGCATGAATTGACATGTTCTAGCTAGAGGATCAAAACCGCTCTCCGCTAAAGATTTTAACTGATATTTCCCATCTCTATCAGTAAAATAAGTAAACATAATAAAACTTACCCAATCAGTAATTGGTTCATTAAAAGTTCTTAAAATTCTTGGATTATCAATATCTCCCGAATGTCTTTCCAACAATCCTTCTGCTTCTTCCCTTCCATCGCGACCAAAATAGGCATGTAATAAATAAACCATAGCCCAGAGATGCCTGCCTTCTTCAACATTTACTTGAAATAAATTTCTTAAATCAAATATAGAAGGGCAAGTTTTACCTAACATTCTTTGCTGTTCTACGGATGCAGGTTCAGTATCTCCTTGCGTTACTATTAATCTTCTCAAAATTGATCTATAATCACCGGGCACTTGTGTCCAAACTGGCTTGCCTTTATATTCTCCAAATCCTATTTTTTTATTTTTATTTTCTTCTGCTAAAAATATTCCCCACCTATAATCTGGCATCTTTATTTTTCCATATGATGCCCATCCTTCAGAATCTACCGAAGTAGCAGTCCTGAGATATATTTCTGAGTTTTGAAAGCCATCTGGTCCCATTTCTTTCCACCAATTTTGAAATTTAGGTTGCCAGTTCTCTAATGCTCTTTGTAAGGATAAATCTTCGCTTAAATTTACATTATTAGGGATTTTTTCTTGATAGTTTAATTTTGACATAAGTTATACTCTCTTTTTATCAAATTTAGCTCTTGTGCCTGAGCCAAATAATTTTAAAGCGCCTTTATTTCCTGAAGCATTGGGTCTATAAAATATCCAATTTTGCCAAGCTGATAAGCGGCCAAATATTTTTGTTGATAGATTTTCCTTTCCAGGAAATCTAAGATTAGCTTCAAGACCTGAGAGTGCATCAGGAGAAAAAGAAGATCTTTCTTCTACGCTAACTCTAATTTCCTCTGCCCAATCTAAGTCGTCAGGAATTACGGTTATTAAGCCACTGGAAAAAGCTGCCTCAGCATTCAATAAATTGTTTTTTTCAGAGTAAATTAAATCGATAAGATTTATGTTGCCAGAAAACCTAGTTAAAATTCTAGATTGGCCATTCGCCATTTCCAATCCTTCAAAATTTATATCACTAGCACTTATAAATGGACCAAAATTAGACTTTTCTTTATTTAAAGAGTTATTAAGCATATAAGATCTATCAGCTGCCAAAACAAGTTCTAGTAATAAACCTGCAAAACAACTTCCCTCCTCTATATGAGCAAATAAAGATCTTGATGAAACATCAAATCGTGAAATGGTTCTTCTGTAGAAACCAATAATCTCATTAATTAACCAATGATCTTTGTTCTCATAAATAAATTCACTAATTTTTAAAGTATTTTCTATACTACCTTGAGAAGTAATTGTAATTACGCCAATATCTAATTCATTTGTTCTAAGCATTAAAATAGCATCATCTAATTCTCTGGTTACTTTTATAGGCCACCAATCATCTGTTTGAGAATTTATATCTTTTTGCTTTATTAAGTCTTCATTTTTTGGACCTAATATTTTTAACTCTGCTATATTTTTTTTTCTATCTATTTTTACAAAGACATTTTTATAATTTATGGAATTTTTTGTAATTTTTTTATTGAGAGAGCTAAATTTTATTCCTTTTTTACCATTTCTTAAGTTAACTTTTTGTGATAATCGATCAGTCCTATCTTTGATTAAGCTAGAAAATTTAGAAGGAGGCTCAAGATAGTCAATCAACCCCCACTCTAGTGCTTTTTTTCCTCTAATTCCATCGGCGTTAGTACAAAATAAATCAACAACGTCTCTTCTAATTTTTCTTTTATCAACGAGTCTAGTTAAACCTCCTGTTCCGGGTAATACTCCTAATAGTGGTAATTCCGGCAAACTAACAGTACTAGAGTGATCGTCTATTAAAAGAATTTCATCACACGCTAAAGCTATTTCATATCCCCCTCCAGCACAAATACCATTTATGGCTGCTAAAAATTTTATAGAACCGTTGTTGCTAGAGTCCTCAAAACTATTTCTAGTTTCATTAGTAAATTTACAAAAATTTACTTTTGAAGGATGGTCTGATAATCCAAGCATATAAATGTTTGCACCAGCTGAAAAGTTTTTATCTTGTGCAGATGTAATGACTACAATTTTAACCTTAGGGTGTTCAAATCGTATTCGTTGTAATGCATCATTAAGCTCTATATCTACTCCTAAGTCATATGAGTTTAGTTTTAATTCATATCCAGGTTGAATACCCTTGTCCTCTGAGACATTTAAATTTAATGTAGCTTTTATTCCATCTATCTCAAATTTCCAGTGATTATAGCTATTTGGCTCTCTTTCAAAAGTTATCAATAATCTAACCTTTCTTTTAGTAATATAAATATAAGATAAAATTACTCAAGTATAGTATTAATTACGTCATATTCTTTAGAATAGATCTTGTTTACAGTAGTTATTTCTAATGATAAATATCCTCAAGAATAATGAATAAAGGTAATTCATGAATAACAAGAAAAAAATAATTATTTTAATAGGGACCATGACTGGTAATGCTGAATTAGTAGCCGATGATATTGTAGATCACTGTTCAAAAGAAAATATAGAAACTAAAATCTATGAAATGGATAATATTAAACCTGAAAAAATAAAAAATTTTGTTGACCCTATTCTCATATGTACTTCTACATATGGACAAGGAGATGTTCCTGATAATGCTAAAAAATTATATAATTATTTAAATAAAAAAAAACCAAATTTAAATAATATAAAATACTCAATATTTGGATTAGGAGATAAAACCTATAAAGAAACTTTTTCTTTTGGTGGAAAAAGATTTGATAAAGTATTCTCTTCATTGGGAGCTCTAAGAATTGGTAAACCATTTTTTCATGATGCTTCATCTGGTTCACTTCCAGAAGAAGATGGTGTTAAATGGTTTAAAAATAATATACAAAACTTTTTATAGGATTAATTTATGACTAAAAAATATTACAATGTTGTAAATGAATTTATTAAAAGAAACACTGATGATAAAATTCTTAATAAAATAGCTTTTATAGACGATAATACAACTATTACCTACAAGAATTTATTTATTGATTTAAAAAAACTAGCTTTTTCTCTATATAAAATTGGTCTTAAAAAAGATAATCGCATACTGGTTATATTAGAGGATAGTATAGATTTTCCTTTAACCTTTTTAGGCTCTATATGGGCAGGAATAATTCCTATTTGCGTAAACACAATGCTACCTAAAAAGGACTATGAGTATATGTTAAAAGACTCTAATGCTGAGGCAGTAATAGTTTCAAATTCTAGGTATAAAGATATTAAGCATGTTATAAAAGAAACAGGATCAAAAGCAAAAATTATTGTTTCTGGAAAAAAAAATAATACGGACTTATTATTAACAAAATTAATTCATGAAGGTGAAATTATAAAGGCTGCTGAAACATCTTTAGACGATATATGTTTTTGGCTTTATTCTTCTGGTTCAACAGGGAGGCCTAAAGGCACTTTACATACACATAAAAACCTTATTTCTACTGCAAATTGTTATGCAGAAAATATATTAAAACCAAGTTCTAGAGATATATTTTTTTCTGCTGCAAAATTATACTTTGCATATGGATTAGGAAATGCACTAACTTTTCCTTTAAGCGTAGGTGCAACATCTTTATTAATGGCTGAGAGACCTACACCAGACTCTATAATGAAGCGCATAAAAGAAAAAGAGCCTACGCTATTTTTTGGAGTGCCTACATTATATGCATCCTTATTAAGTGAGAATTATGAGAAAGAAGAATTTTCTTCTCTAAGATTAGGAATTTCTGCGGGTGAAGCACTACCAGGACATATATTTGAAAAACTAAAATCTAGATTTGGAATAACTGTTTTGGATGGCATTGGAACAACTGAAATGTTGCATATGTTTATATCAAATAGAATAAATAAAGTTCTTCCAGGTTCCACTGGATATTTAGTTCCAGGATATAAAGCTAGATTACTAAAAGATGATGGTACAGAAGCTGACACTAATGAAATAGGAGATTTAGAAATAAGTGGACCTACTTCTGCTATAGGATACTGGAATAAAGAAGAAAAAACAAAAAACACATTTCTTAAAAACTGGACAAGGACTGGAGATAAATATATTAAGGATGAAAATGGTGCATATACATATTGTGGTAGGTCAGATGATATGATGAAAGTTTCAGGCCAATATGTATCGCCTTTTGAAGTAGAAGCAGCTTTACAAGATCATCCTAGTATATTTGAGGCCGCTGTAGTTGCTCACAAGGATAAAAACGACTTAATAAAGCCAAAAGCATTTATTGTTTTAAATGATACTTATAAATCATCTAAAGAGCTTGAATTAGAGTTAACTCAGCATGTAAAAAGTATTTTGACTCCTTTTAAATATCCTAGGTGGTATGAATTTATTTCCGAATTACCGAAGACATCTACAGGAAAAATTCAAAGATTTAAGTTAAGAGATAAAAATGAATGAAACATTTGAATATTTTAACTTTCATAATGCTGAAATTGAAATTAAAAAAATTTCAAGCAAAAATAATATATTAGAGCCCATTATTTTTTTACATGAAGGATTAGGTAGTATTTCTTTATGGAAAGATTGGCCTTTAAGAGTCTCCACAATTCTAAAAAGAGACGTATATATATATTCTAGAATAGGAATGGGTAACTCTACTTCAATTAAGGGGCCAAGAAATATTGATTATATGCACGTAGAAGCAATAGAAATTCTTCCAAAATTAATTAAATTTTTAAAGATTAATAAGAGCCCAATTTTATTGGGTCATTCTGATGGCGCATCTATAGCATTAATTTATGCAGGTAGTAGCGTTAATAATTACTCAAAGTGTCTAATACTAGAAGCCCCTCATGTATTTGTGGAAGATGAATCTATAAAAGGAGCAAATAAAGCAAAAATACATTGGAAAAGCAAAGGGTTAAGAGAAAAGCTTAAAAAACATCATAAGGATGTAGATGGTGCATTTAATGGCTGGTGTAATGCATGGACATCAGAGGCTTTTAAAAGTTGGAATATTGAAAATTATTTATCTCAAATTAACGTTCCAATTATGCTCATTCAAGGAAAAGGTGATGAATATGGTACTATGAAGCAATTAGATATTATTGAAAATACAATCAATGGCAAAAGTTATAGATTAGAATTAGAAGATTGTGGTCATAGTCCTCATACCCAATACCCAGAGTTATTAATAAGCAAAATTAAAAAGTTTTTAGATACAATTTAATTTGAGACAGATGGTAAATTTGAAAGAGCCATTGCAACTTCATTCTCATCATAATCTTGGTCTACTAATTTACCTCCAAAATAATCGGTATAAGCTTGCATATCAAAATGACCGTGACCACATAAGTTAAAAAGTATAACTTTACTTTCACCTGCTTCCTTTGCCAATAGAGCTTGTTCTATAGCGCCTTTGACAGCATGATTTGCTTCTGGGGCAGGCAGAATTCCCTCGGCTTTTGCAAATAATACACCAGCATCAAAACACTCAATCTGTTTATATGAAATTGGTGTAATATAACCTTCATTAACTAGATGGCTAACAAGTGGTGACATTCCATGATACCTTAAACCTCCAGCATGAAAACCTGGAGGAATAAAAGAAGAGCCGAGTGTATGCATTTTAACTAAAGGGGTTAGCTTTCCTGTATCACCAAAATCATATGCAAATTTTCCTTTTGTTAAACTTGGACAATTAGCAGGTTCTACTGCTACAATCTTTATGTTACTTTCTCCTCTTAGATTCATTCCAATATAAGGGAAAGCTATTCCAGCAAAATTAGATCCTCCACCTGTACAACCTACTATAACATCTGGTTTATCACCGGCTATTTCCAGCTGTTTAATGCTTTCTTGGCCTATTATAGTTTGATGTAATAAAACATGATTTAAAACACTACCAAGTGCGTATTTTGTATCATCTCTTTGGGCGGCCATCTCTACTGCCTCAGATATAGCAATTCCTAAACTACCGGTACTTTTAGGATCAGAAGCCAGTATATTTTTCCCAGATTCTGTTTCATTACTTGGACTAGCAACACATCTAGCGCCATAACTTTCCATAAGTGCCTTACGATAAGGTTTTTGTTCAAAACTCACTTTAA
>CAZUXH010000020.1:0-20493 GCA_964624655.1 uncultured Rhodospirillaceae bacterium
AATTAATTTTATTATTAAAATTCACTTCCTCTATATTTTTAACAAATCCATGGGATGATGTATCATTTTCTTTTGATGATAATCTTAAGTTCTCTTCTGTAAAAATTGTCCATGGTCCATCGGTAATCGGCAGATGTGTTATTAAATCGTCGTCAGCATCATAAATTATTAAATAGTCTTTGTTGGATAGTATAATATTAGGGTTAGGTTGATCATATTCTATTCTTATGTTATTTGGTTTTTTTATAATCATCCATCCCTTATCAACTTCTCCATCAAATGATTTTTGTTCAAAAAGAATTGAAGAACTATCAAGATTATTAAGATAGTTTTCTAAAATATGTATTTTTTCATCTAAGTCATTGCTAAAAGACCCATTAATTATAAAAAATTTTATAATAAAAAATAATATTAAAGTTTTAAATTTATACATGTAATTTATAATTCTCTTTTTTGTTACTCAATAAGGATTTCTCTTTTTCCCGCATGATTAGCAGGACTTATAATATTTTCTGCCTCTAGTTTATCTATTATTCTTGCTGCTCTGTTGTAGCCAATCTGTAAATGCCTCTGCAAGAAACTAGTAGAAACTTTTTGTTCGTTTTTAATTAAATTTATTGCTTCTGAAAAAAGGGGATCTCTGTCTTCTTCATTTTCGGTTAAATTCTCATCAGGTTCTTCTGTAATTTCAAACATATATTCTGGAGTGCCAGTGCTTCTTAAAAAATTAGCAACTTTTTCTACTTCGGAGTCTGATACGAAAGGCCCATGGACTCTTTTAATTTGACTTGCAGATTCCATAAACAGCATATCTCCCCTTCCTAAGAGTTGTTCCGCACCTTGTTCTCCTAAAATAGTCCTACTATCAATTTTACTTGTTACTTGAAAACTTATTCTTGTCGGTAAATTTGCTTTTATAGTACCTGTTATTACATCTACGGATGGCCTTTGTGTTGCTACAATTAAATGAATTCCTGCAGCTCTTGCTTTTTGGGCAAGAGACTGGATAGACATTTCTATCTCTCTTCCCGATGATAACATTAAATCTGCCATTTCATCTATCACTACTACAATGTTTGGAAGAAAATCTGCTTCTATTTCATGTTTTTCTATATTTGGTTTTCCTGTTTCAGGGTTAAAGCCGGTATGAAGAGTTTTGGTAAGTATTTGTCCTTTCTTTTTCGCTTTGTTTATTTGTTCATTATAACTATTTATATTTCTAACGCCCAATTGCGACATTAGTCGATATCTGTCATTCATTTCTTTGACAGTCCATTTTAAAGCAATTATTGCTTTTCGTGGCTCTGTAACTACTGGATGTAAAAGGTGAGGAATATTTTCATACACGGATAGTTCTAGCATTTTTGGATCTATCATAATAAATCTTAAATTTTGAGGAGTTAGTTTGTATAAAAGAGACAATATCATAGCATTTACGGCTACAGATTTTCCAGAGCCGGTCGTGCCTGCTATTAATAAGTGAGGCATTTTGCCTAAATCCGTAACTACTGGATTTCCCTCTATATCTCTTCCAAGAACTAAGGGAAGTTCGTAAGTTTTTTCAAAAGTTTTTGATGCTATTAGCTCTCTGAGGTAGACCGTTTCTCTATATTCGTTTGGCAATTCTATTCCTATTGCATTTTTTCCTGGAACTACAGCTACTCTGGCAGAAATAGCACTCATAGAACGCGAAATATCATCTGAAAGCCCAATAACTCTAGAGGATCTAATGCCAGGAGCTGGTTCTAATTCATATCTTGTTACTACGGGACCTGCCTGACTTCTTCCTATTTCCCCCCTAACTCCAAAATCGTCTAATACGTTTTCTAACATTCTGGCAGTGTTTTCTTTATTTTCTTCACTGTCTCTCATATTTTTATTTGATTGCATTTCGTTCAGTAATTCAATTCTAGGTAGGCTATAAAAGTTTGTGTCTTCAGATGCTAAATTTAACTCAACTTGTTTTTCTTTTTCTTCCCTCGTTCCCTTAGAAAGTTTTTTAAACGGACTTATACTTTTACTTGTTTTTCTTGGGGAGAATTCTTTTTTGCTAGTATTATTATTTTTAATAAAATTTACAACTGGACTAATAAGAAATAGAAATATAGAAAACAAGTAGCCTAAAAAACTTATTTTTAAATCCAAAAGTCTTTTATAAATTTTAAATCTTATACTTAAGCATATAATAAATAATATTAATCCTATAATTATAGAAAATAGGTTTATATTTAAATAGTATAAATTTTCTGGTAATAAATTTTTTATTTTTATTAATATATCATCTAATATAAGACCTGTGCTTCCAGAATCTTTCCCTATATTTTTTAGACCCCCGCATATTAAAATAATGCTTAAAAATAAGAAAAGTATTTTAATAAATGCCCAATTAATTGGTTCTTTAAAAATTATTTTTAAACCCCAAGCAAGGGGAAATAAAGGCAGAAGCCAAGAGCATAATCCAAGCCAATAATTAATGAAACCGTTTATCCAAGATCCAATCAAAGCTATTAGTGGAAAATTTTCTAATGAACTAGAAGCGTAAGGGCTGCCAAAATCTTTAATTTCAAATAATATTAATGAAAGCCAAATCACTATGGCTCCTAAAAGCATTAGAACGCCAAAAAATTTAAATAGTATTGATTTTAAAAAATAAAAAATTTTATTGTTATCCCTAATTGCTTGATCTTGATTTGATGATTGCATTTTATTAATTTTCTTCTAATAAGCATGATATAGCTTTTAAAGCTTTAGATATATTCAGATTGCTTTCAACTAATGCTATTCTAACATATGATTTAGCAAAAGACGATTTTGAAAGGTAAGAACCAGGCATAACTTTTACTCCATATTTTTTCCACAATGTTTTTGTAAAAATTTCATCATTTTTTACTTTTAGCCAAATGTAAAAGCCACCATCAGGGATAGTAAAATTACTTTTATTCTGAAGTATTTTTTTAGCAATTTTGAATTTTAATTTATATTTTTTTCTATTTTCTATTGCATGATCGTCGTCGTCCCAAAGACTACTAGCAGCTTCTTGTATTGGAAGAGGTTGTTGTCCTGCACAATAGTGTCTTAGTTTTTTGTAAGTATCTATAATTTTGCTATCCCCTACTACAAAACCTGATCTTAGACCGGGCACATTGGAGCGTTTTGATAAGGAATGAAAAGAAACTATATTTTTAAGACTTTTGTTCATTTTATAGCATGCTTGAAGAATTCCCACAGGTGGTTTGTTTACATAAATCTCTGAATAACATTCATCAGCGACCAATATTGCTCCTATTTTTTTAGAAAAATTTATTAATGATTCCCATTCTTTAAGAGTCAGCGAAGTTCCTTCAGGATTAGATGGAGAACATATGTATATTAATGTGGTGCGATTAAGTATTTTGTTATTTACTTTCTCAAAACATGGGATAAATCTATTTTTTTCCAAAGAGGGAACAGCTACGGGTTCAGAGCCAGACATAACTGCCGCACCAGCATATACTTGATAAAAAGGGTCAGGCATAAGCGTCACAGCTTTTTCTTTCTTATTCTGTTGGGGGTTTATAGCTAATGCTATATTAAATAATCCTTCTCTTGTTCCGGCTACTTGTAAAATATGCTTTTCTTCTCTAAGAAAATTTGTTGGAATTTTAAAGCGTCTTCTTAGCCAGTTTAAACAAGAAGTATTTAGTTTTTTAGTGCCTAGACTTGGGGGATATTTAGCCCAATCTTTAAAATTATCATTTATTTTTTTTTTCAAATATTTAGGAGGAGAGTGTGATGGCTCTCCTAGAGATAAAATAATTTTTTTTTTGTTTTTAGGAGGTGTTGTTTTCTTAATTAGATTATTTAATCTTTTGAAGGGATAATCATCAAGTAAATCAATATTTGGGTTGGTAAATGATTTATCTTTATTAATCATTAAATAACCTTTTATAAATTAAATATTAATTAAATATAACCTTCTATTGTAAAATGGTCTAATAGAGTTTATTATAGTAGTTGCTTAATTATTATACATTAATTTTTAGTTATGAGGAATTTTTAAGCTTTTTAACAAATTGGGGAGAAAAAATATGGATAGTATAGTAGCAGCAGATACAGCCTGGATATTAACTTCTACGGCTTTGGTGCTTTTTATGACTTTACCAGGTTTAGCACTATTTTATGGTGGTCTAGTTAGATCTAGCAATGTATTATCTGCACTTTTGCAATGTTTTGCTATAGCTTGCCTCGTTTCAGTTCTATGGCTTGTGGGAGCTTATAGCTTAGCTTTTTCAGGTGATGGAGCCTATATAGGTAATTTATCTAAAGCATTTTTAATGGGAGTAGGAACTGATACTGCTGCCGGAAACTTACCTGAAGATGTATTTTTTATGTTTCAAATGACTTTTGCGATTATTACCCCTGCTTTGGTGGTAGGCGCATACGTTGAAAGAATTAAATTTTCAGCAGTTCTCTGGATTTCTGGGTTATGGTTAATTTTGGTTTATGCACCCGTGACTCATTGGATATGGGGTGGTGGCTGGCTAGCAGCAATGGGTATACAAGATTTTGCTGGAGGTTTAGTTGTCCACTTAAATTGTGGTATAGCAGCCATAGTAATAGCTAAAATTTTGGGACCACGTAAGGGCTTTCCTAATGATGTTCAGCCCCCGCACAGTCCTCCTTTAGTTATGGTTGGTGCAGCTATGCTTTGGGTAGGATGGTTTGGATTTAATGGAGGATCTGCGCTAGCAGCAGACGGAGCAGCTGGTATGGCAATTACTGTAACTCATGTTTCGGCTGCAGTTGCGGCGTTAACTTGGATGTTTATTGAGTGGATAAAGCATGGTAAGCCCACATTAGTAGGTGCTGCAACTGGCGCCATTGCAGGTTTAGCAACTATAACACCCGCTTCGGGTTTTGTAGGTCCAATCGGAGCATTGATATTAGGCTTTTTAGCAGGATTAATTTGTTATAAAATGTGCGGAATTATAAAAAACCAATGGAATATTGACGATTCCCTTGATGTAATGGCAGTCCATGGTATAGGTGGAATCATGGGCACTTTGTTAACTGCTGTTTTAGGCGCAAAGGCCTTCGGTGGCTTAGTAGAGGGCCAAGATATAGGTGCTCAATTTATCACTCAATTAATAGGAGTTATTGCAGTGGGAATTTGGTGCTTGGTTCTTACCTGGATTATTGTTTTAGTAGTTAAACAATTTATCGGTTTAAGAGTAACTGATGATCAGGAAACTGAGGGACTAGATACTTCTGTACATGGTGAAAAAGGATATCATCTATAAAATATAAATTATTTCAGGGGTAACTTAATACAGTTACCCCTGTTAATTTATTATTTTGTCATATTTTTTTACAACCTTAAGTAAAGAGTAGTCTTCTCCAAGTTTCCTATAGAACATGATTCCTATTGGAAGTGAGCTGTCTTTGTAGGGTATAGTTATTCCACATAAAGGAAGATTATTTCCTATGCTGGTATTTCTTAGAGCTAAAATATTGTATTTATTATATATTTTTTGTTTTTCTTCTACTTCCTTAATTTTAGGAGGGAGTATAGGTACTGTAGGCATAATTAAAGCGTCATAACCTTTTAATTTGCTGTATAGTTTTGTTGATAAAATAATTTGTTCTCTTTTTAGTTTAGTTATGTTTTTCTTGGGGACTGTACTTCCCGCTAGCATTCTATTTAAAACGTTTGGATCAACATCTTCTTTGTTTTTAGATACTAAATGTTTCCATTGATTCCATGCCTCGAAGGTTACTAATGTGCCTAATTCAGAAAGCATTTTATACATATCTTCCATCTCAGATAAAATTACTTCATCTATTTTAATTCCAGTAGCTGAAATCTTTGATAAAACATTTTCAAAAACTATTTCTATTTCTTTGTCTAAATTACTGCAGGGGGTGCCTCTTGCTACAAGAATTTTCTTATTAAATATATTTAGTTGCTGATGATCTTCTTCTTGTGAAAAAATAGAGTATATTAGGTTTAAATCTTCAACACTTTTTGTTATAGGTCCCACGGTATCTAGAGATTTAGATAGTCGCAATACCCCTTGTGTTGGAACTTTACCGTAGGAAGTCTTTAAGCCATACAGTTTATTCCATGCGGCAGGAATCCTTACCGATCCGCCTGTATCTGTTCCGACTGCTAGAGCACACATATTTCTTGCTAAAGCCGTTGCAGATCCTGAAGAAGAGCCACCAGGAACTCTTGGGGTGTCAGTTATTACTGCATTTTCAGGAGTGCCATAATTTTTATTGGTTCCTAATCCGCCCAAGGCAAATTCTACTGTTCTAGTTTTTCCAATCGGTATCAGCCCTTTTTCTAATGTTCTTTGCACAACTGTAGAATTATTTTTTGCTATTTTAGTGTTAATCAACAACTTTGAACCACCATGAGTCTTGTAACCAGATATGTCGAATAAATCTTTCCATGCAATAGGAATCCCATCTAAGAGATCTAGAGGTCGATTATTTAGAATTCTTTTTTTTGATAATTTAGCATTTTTAAGGGCTTGAGTTTTAAAAACTTCAATGTAAGGTGAAGTAAAATGATAACTTTCTATTTTATCCAAATAAAATGACATTAAATCTATTGGGCATATTTCTAAATTTAATAATTTTTTTCCAATTTCTTTAGCAGAAAGTGAATATATATTTCTAGGAAATTTTGTCATATTATTATTATAATATTTATATTATAAAATTCCAGAAATGTATTTTAAATCTTGGAAGCATTATGAAAAATAAAAATATAATCTATGCAGATATCGTTATTTGTGGAGGGGCTCTTGCTGGTATTTCTGCAGCCCTCTCTTTACAAAGGCTTAATCTAAAAATTTTGATTATTGATCCGATTTCAATAATAGATCTGGTAAATCAAGATAATCGCACAACTGCGCTGGCAGCAGGACCTACAAAATTTTATAAAAAACATGGATTGTGGGACAAAATTAAAACAAAAGCAGAGCCTATAAATAAAATTAATGTGGTAGATGGAAATTCAAATGCAAAAATTAATTTTAATATTGAAGAATTAAAAAAAGAATTAAATATAAGAGACGTAAATAGTTTAGGTTATGTAGTTGAAAATGCACACTTGATTAAGTGTATTGATGATAGAATAAAAATAAATAACAAAAACCGTAAATTTAATAGAATTAAAGCAAAAGTTCTTTCTATGACAGTAGATAATAGTTTTGTTGCAATTGAGTTAGATAACAATAAGACTGTTTCTGCATCTTTACTAATAGCCGCTGATGGTAGAAATTCGTATGTTAGAAATTTATCTGGAATAGAAGAAAAGAAATCTAAATATGAACAGTGGGCTTTTGTATGTCGAGTAAAACATAAAGAATCTCATAAAAATCTAGCCTTAGAAAAATTTTTACCTGGTGGCCCTTTAGCAGTATTACCTATGATTAAAAAAAATGATCAAAATTTTTCTTCTGTAATATGGTCGGATCATAAAAGTATTACATTTGACAGATACAAATCTGCATCTGGCAACTCGAGGAAAATAACTTATGAACTGGAGAGACATGTAAAAGATTGGATTGGAAAAATTCAAGAAATTAGTTTTTATTCAACTTATCCTTTAGAATTAATTTATGCCAAAAATTTTATATCTGAAAGATTAGTTTTAGTAGGTGATGCTGCACATGGGCTTCATCCTATAGCAGGACAAGGTTTTAATTTGGCTATTAGAGATATAGATCTTTTGTCTAAATTAATATTACGTAGACTTACATTAGGATTAGATATAGGTAGTAAAAAATTTCTTTCGGAATACCAGAATTTAAGAAGAATAGATACGGATAATATGATTATTGCTACTCATAATTTAAATCAATTTTTTAGGATTACTAATCCCTCTGTAAAATTATTTAGAAGGTTTGGAATTTCATTAGTAGAAAAATCTCCTTCATTGAAGCGAGCATTTATGATGTACGCTATGGGACTTTAATTTTTCTTGCTTTATCAACCAACATTATAGGAATTCCATCCTCTATAGGGTATGCAAGTCCTGCTTCTTTACTAATCAATTCCGATGATTCCTCATTGTATATAAGATTTGATTTAGTAACAGGACATACTAAAATTTTTAATAATTTTTTATCTATATCTTTTTTCATCTTACCTTTTTTAAGTTAATTCATTTTTACAGGAGATCCTGCTGCGTTTATCTCAAATAGAGTAATCATCAAATTTGATCTAGATGCGATATCTTTTGCCTCAAGAAGTGCTTGTTTTTCTATACTGGTGAACGGACATGATTGAGCAAGCGAGTTAACTAGAACTTCAATAGGGGCCCTATCTATAATTTTCCAATCTGTTTGAATATTTTTAGAATCAAAATATTTTTTCATAGGCTTTAAAAATTGATGTTTATCTATTTCAGTTTTTTTACTATTTAAGTCAGTGCTATATTCTTCATAAGATACTTCAGCAATTCTATATTTTCTTTCTGATAAAGTATGGTTTATAATTTTATATCTGCAAATTCCTTTTAATTCTATAAAAAATTTGTTTTCTTCTATTTCAGAAAATTGAACAATTTTACCTATACAGCCAATATCATATAATTTGCTTTTCTGTTTAGGTTGGATCATTCCTATTATTCTATTAGAACTCAAACAATCTTCTGTCATGTTGAGATAACGATTTTCAAAAATATTAAGTTTAATGTGACCCTGAGGTAAAAGAATAACGTCTGTAAGAGGAAAAATTGGAACTTTTCTAGGTAAAGGTGAATTATAGTTTAATGGTTTGGTCATTTATGAAAATAATATATTAGATAACTTCTGTCTTACTTTAGAAGTAAATTCATCATCTTCAGAATTAGCGTTTAATATCTCTAAAACTTTTTTTCTAGCTTTATCATCTTTCCATTTTCTATCTTTCTTTACTATTTCAAGTAAATGGTCGGTTGCTTCTTCTTTTTGATCTCTAGCAAGAAGAGCATTTGCCAGATTGAATCTAGCATCATTATCATTGGGATTTGCTAAAACTTTTGAAGCAAAATCATCAGGGCTTCCAGCATTTTTTTTATCTTTGTGTATTTTAATGGATGATATTAGACCTTGAATAGAATTATTATTTAGTACTTCATCCTCTAAACTATCTATTAAATCTTCTGCTTCTTCAATTTTTCCCTGACTAATTAAACATTTTCCAAATCCTGCAATTATTTTTGGATTATTAGCTTCTAAAGAAATAAGTTTAGAAAAAAGATCGTATGATTCATCAATTTCATTATCAATGAACTTTTGCTCTGCAACCTTAAGTAATTCTTCTATTTGCTTTTCTTTATCTTCTCCTCCAGAACTTGACACAATTTTGCTAACAAATTTTTTAATTTCATTCTCAGGTAAGGCTCCTTGAAATCCATCTATAGGCTGGCCTTGGAAAAATGCGTAAACAGTGGGAACAGATTGAATTCTTAATTGTTGTGCTAATTCTTGGTTTTTATCAATATCTACTTTAACAAGTTTAACTTTTCCACCATACGATTGGACCACACTTTCCAAAGAAGGACCTAATTGTTTGCATGGGCCACACCACTCTGCCCAAAAATCAACTATTACAGGTCTTTTTTGAGATGCTTCTATGACATCTGATGCAAAGGAGGCAGTGTCAGAGTTTTGAACCACAGGTTGAGCAGAGTCTTCAGCTCCTATAAACTCATTATCATTATTCATAAATTATTTTTATCCTCAATATTTATAGAGAATATAGTATATAAACTTATTTCATTTAATCAAATTGTAACCAATTTTTATAAATAAAATTATTTATTTTAAATATTTTTGAACTTTAGTTGGAAATTAAGTTATAGTTTACACTTAAAAAAAATTCATTATAATCCTCTAATCTAGAAAGTATTATTTTTGGTTTATTTAAAGTGTGCACTAAAATAAATTATAATAAATTAGTACAAAAAATAAGCGGGCGTAGCTCAGGGGTAGAGCGATTCGTTGCCAACGAATAGGTCGTGAGTTCAAATCTCATCGCCCGCTCCATAGTAAATTTTATTCTGCATAAGAGGAAATTAGTATTTTTATGAAAATCTTATTAATTATTATAATTTTTTTATTAGCAAGCTCTTGTGCTTTTAAAGAAACTAATAGTGATTTGAGAGAAAGAGCTAATTTTTATGAAGATGAGAAGGTTAAACAAGGGACGGCTATCATTTCTGCAATGGCTTCAGCCTCTAGACGTCTGCATGATATATCCTGGAGGGTGTTTTTAAAAAATAAAGAATTTTGCCGAGAGGAAACTATTGATGCTTTTGGGTTAATGGTAGGCGAGCAGGCTGACCTTCCTAACAACATGAGAAATTCTTATACAAAAGTGTTTAATATGAGACCCAATAATATATTTCCTGTCATAGTTTCTGTCGCTAATGGTGCCCCTGCATATATAGCAGGTGTTAAAGAAGGAGATTTTATAATTAGTATTAATGGTGTTTCTGTAAAAAATGATTTGAGGTCCTTATTAAAAAAAGCTGCCATAAAAAAAGCAATAGAATTAAAATTGTTAAGAGGTGAGGAGCATATAACGGTTCAAATTAAAAGTAAGGAGATTTGTGGATATGCTGTGCAACCTCTTGTGTCTCCTTTCCCTACTGCGTATGCTGATGGGTCTAAGATCTTTGTCACTTTAGCTGCATTAAACTTTATAGATGATGATTCAGAATTAGCATTTATCATAGGACACGAATTAATACATAACGTATTGCATTTCAAAGGAAGTAAAGTAGGGGAAGAAAATTTCTTACCAATAAGTATTAACGATAAACCAGTGATTAGAAAAATTGGTGATGTTTTTGTATGGGAGAGTGCCAGTAAGGAATCCGAGGCCGATATAGAGGGCTTAGAACTTTCATCTATTGCTGGTTATGATCCTTTTAGTGCAGCAAATTATTTCCGAAGGCTTTCAATATATTTACCTGAATTAATAGAAGATTCCTTTTTTAGAGTTCATCCGGGAAATGCACGTAGAGCGTTAGATTTAGAGCAAAAGGCTAGAGAGCTGCTAGTTGACTAAAATTCATTTGGAGAGTAAAAGGCTTGTTTTCAAAATTCAAATTGAGATTTTTTTATTGTTTGTATGATTGGGCTAATTCTCCTTTTGCTACTGTAATAATTACGTTTATATTTGCTGCATATTTTGAAAAACTAATTGTAGGAGATCCTGAAAAAGCTTCCTTTTTATGGGGCTGGGCCATTTCTATATCTGCTTTATTGGTGGCTATTGTTTCTCCAGTTCTAGGCAAAATTGCTGATGACAACAACAGTCATAAATTTTGGTTGAGTTTATTTACTTTTTTGTCTGCTATTGGGGCTTCTCTTTTTTGGTTTGCTTATCCTTCAAACAATTTTATTTATTACACATTATTTATAGTGATTTTTTCTAATACTTTTTTTGAATTAGCAGGAGTATTTTATAATTCCCAGCTAATTGAGTATTCATCTAAAAATAAAGTTGGTAGACTTTCAGGGCAATCCTGGGCAGCAGGATATATGGGTGGAATAATTTGCTTATTAATAATTTTGTATGGGTTTGTACAAACTGATACTCCTCTTTTGGGTGTTGAAAAGAATTTGTCTGGAAATATTAGAATAGCAGGGCCATTGGTAGCGGTTTGGTTTATCTTGTTTTCTTTTCCATTAATACTAAGCTTGCCTAGAGCTTCAAAAAAATTGAATAATAGTTTTAAGAAATCATTTTTGTTAGTTTTAATAGATTTGAAGACAATTTTTTATGGAAATAATAAGGGAAAATTCCTTCTTTCAAGAATGATTTATACGGATGGTTTAAATACATTATTTGCTTTTGGTGGATTATATGCAGCCGGTACTTTTGGAATGGAATTTGCCGAAATAATAATTTTTGGAATAATTATAAATATAACGGCTGGCATAGGTGCATTATTATTTTCTTATTTGGACGATATTCTTGGTCCAAAAAAGGTAATTGCCGTATCTTTATTTTTTATTATTATTTTAGGATTTTTCACATTAATTATTAATGATAAATTATATTTTTATATTCTTGGTGCTATGATTGGTTTTTTTATAGGTCCTGTTCAAGCCTCAAGCAGATCCTTTATGACCAGATTTATAGACAAAAAAAATAAAGGACAGATTTTTGGGGTTTATGCTTTGTCAGGAAAGATTACAGCATTTCTAGGTCCCATGTTGTTATCTATCACAGTTTATATTTTTGATAGTCAGCGAGTAGGCATGGGAAGTATAATTATTTTTTTAGTGGTAGGATTGATTTTGTTGCATAGAGTAGCTGAACCTAAATAAAACAAATAATATATTAATGTTTAAAATGTCGGATGCCAGTGAATATCATTGAAATAGACAATTTATCTGCGGCTTCTATTACTTCATTGTCTTTCACAGACCCTCCTGGTTGAATCACTGCTGTAACTCCAGCTTCTGCGGCAGCAATAAGTCCATCATCAAAAGGAAAAAAAGCATCTGATGCAACAACGGATCCATATGTTAAATTCTTACTAAGTTTGGCTAAACTGCTAGCTTCTCTCGCTTTGTTGGCAGCTATTTTTGTAGAATCCACCCTACTCATTTGGCCTGCGCCTATTCCGACAGTTGTTTGATTTTTTGCATATATAATCGCATTAGATTTAACATGCTTCGCAATTTTGAAAGCGAACAATAAATCTCTTTTTTCTTTAGGAGTAGGTTTTCTTTTTGTAACAATTTTTAAATTTCTTTTATTGATAGTTATATCATTTTTATCTTGCAGTAATAACCCGTTGGAAATTTGCCTTATATCTTTGATATTATTTTTTTTATTTATTAGTTTTCCTATTTCGAGTAATCGAAGATTTTTTTTGGTAGAAAATATTTTCAAGGCTTTCGTAGTAAATTTAGGGCAAATAATTACTTCTAAAAATAATTTATTCATTTCTTTTGCTAATATATCATCTATTTCTCTATTAAACGCTACAACTCCTCCAAAGGCACTAATTGGATCTGTTCTCAGTGCTGATTTCCATATATTTATACTATTAGTTCCTGTAGATACTCCACAAGGATTAGAATGTTTTATTATAGCAAGAGTGGGTTTATTGAAATCGTTTACAATATCAATAGCAGCATTGCCATCATTAAAATTGTTATAAGATAGAGGTTTTCCTTGAATTATTTTAGAATTAACAATGTTATTTGTGTTGTTATTGTCCGGGAATGAATATAGTGCAGATTTTTGGTGAGGATTTTCTCCATATCGAAGCAAGCTTTTAAGATTCGCTGATATAGTAAATTTTTCTGGCCAGTCAATTTTAAGTTTGGAGTTAAACCATTGTTGTATGATGCTGTCATAATAAGCCGTATATCCAAAAGCTTTTGCGGCTAATTGCTTTCTAAAGTCTAAAGTAGTAGAGCCATTATTTTTTTCTAAAATGTTTTCTAACTTAGTGTAATCTTTGGGGTCTGTAACTACTACTACACTTTCATTATTTTTGGCAGCTGATCTAATCATAGCAGGACCACCTATATCAATATTTTCAATGCATTCATTAAAGGAGTTATTTTTTGCAGAAATTTCTTGAAATGGATAAAGATTAACAACAACTAGATCAATTTTTTTGATATTATGAAGATTCATAGTTTGCTTATGTTTTTTTATCTGGTCTCTTGCTAAAATTCCTCCATGTATTTTAGGGTGTAAAGTTTTAACTCTGCCTTCCATAATTTCGGGAAAATTAGTATAGTCTGACACCTCAGTTGTTTTTAATTTATGTTTTGTTAATATTTTTGCAGTACCTCCTGTAGATAAAACTTCTATTTTATATTTTAGTAAAATATCAGATAATTTTTTAGAATTTTCCTTATTAGAAAGTGAAATAATTGCCCGTTTTATTTTTATTAATTTTTTAGTCATTTTGATCTCTATATATTATTATATTATTGTTGAAATTCGGGAATTAATTTTTTTAAATTTTCTAATGTTTCATTAGAATTATCTTTTTGTACTCCCAGCTCTATATTGTCTAATATTTGTTTAATGTTTATTAGGTTATAGGCCCTTCCCTTTGCAATAATTATATCGGGATGTTCTGTTATAGTTTGTTTTTCATCATCATAAAATAGTTTTTCATGTATTTTTTCACCTTTTCTAAGACCTGTATAATGAATTTGAATATCTTTTTCAGGGATTAACCCAGACAATCTTATCATTTGTTTGGCTAAATTATCTATATTTATTGGCTCTCCCATTTTAAGAACGGAGATTCCTCCCTTTTCTTTGTGTTTAATGGTCTGTTCTAATGAAATTAACACTAGCTCTACTGCCTCTTTAACACTCATAAAAAATCTTGTAGTATTTTTATCGGTGACAGTAATTGGGCCACCTTTTTCTATTTGGCTTTGAAATAGAGGGACTACTGAACCTGTTGAACCTAGAACATTTCCGAATCTTACTGTAATAAAAGAAGTAGACTTAGATTCTTTGTCTAGGTTTTGAATGTATATTTCTGCTGCTCTTTTAGATGCTCCCATAAAACAAGAAGGTTCAACGGCTTTATCAGTAGAAATTAAAACCATTGCTGAAACATCATGTTTTTCACATGTTTCTGCTATTATTTTAGTTCCTAGAGTGTTCGTCCTTATTGCATCTATAGGATGTTTTTCACAAATGGGAACATGTTTTAATGCTGCAGCATGCAAAACTATATTGGGTTTATGTTTAATAAAAATTTTATCTAGAGCTTTTTTATCTCTAATATCCAAAAGTTCTGGGATGACAATGTTTTTATCAATTATACTAAAAATTGTCTCCGTAATAGACCAAAGAGCAAATTCCGAATAGTCTGAAAGTATTATACTTTTGGGCTGCATTTCAGAAATTTGTTTGCACAGCTCGCTGCCTATTGTTCCACCTGCTCCTGTAACTAATACACTTTGATTTTTAATTAGTTGTTGTAAATTTTTATTTTCATGTCTAGTTTCGGGCCTCCCAAGTAAGTCTTCTAATTCAACAGGCTTTATTTTCTGAACGGATTCTATACTTGTAGGATCTAATTCAGACAATTTTGGAATTCTAGATAAAGATAATCCTAAAGAACTAGTGGTTTCTAGAAGATAATCTATTTCTTCTCTTTTAATATTTCTATCGGCAATGATTATTTTTGTTAATTTATTAGAAATAATTGTATTTTTATTTCTTATGTTTTGTATGTCCTTAATAGAACCTAAAATATTTATTTCTCTTATTTTTCTTCCCCATTTTTCTTTATCATTATCTAAAATACCCACTACATTATATGGACTATTTGATTTGCTTGTTGATCTTATAAATGCCTCGGCCTCGTCATTAGCTCCAACTAATAACACACCTATTTTTTTGTTTTCATTATATATTGTAGTAAGACTCCTATCTCTTATTAGTCTGTAAGTAACTCTACTTCCGCCAGAAAAACATGCCAAAAGGAGTAGATATATTATCAATGTGGATCTCGGGATATCATTAAGCCTAGTAATTAGGAAAAGTAAAAAAGAGGAGCAGGCTACTGATAATAAACAAGCTTTAGCAATAACTATTAGATCATTTGCAGAAGCATATCGCCAAATTCTTTTATATATACCAAGAAGCCAGAAAGATATGATAGTTGTAAAAAATACTATGCTACTAGTAATTAAAGTTTCTTTGGGAAAAAATTCTAATTTAAGCCAATAGGCGCACCAAAAAGCAACTATAGCAGATAATCCATCTACTAAAGTAGCCAGAAGAAACCTTGAAGTTCTATTCATTAATGGCCATCCCATTTTCTTTAGTGTTTAAAAAATAGATTATAAGTAAAATACTAGATAACATAGATAAAACTAAACATATTACTATAGAAGTACTGGAATAAAAGAAGCTAGATGCTCCTGAGAGCATAATCATTACTGTTCCATGAATTCCTATAGCTTTGCAGACTGTTGAATGTTTTTTCCCTTTCTTAATAGCAATTTGATATAAATGATCATTATGAGGTTTCCAAAATTTTTCTTTTTTAATCAATCTTTTTAATAAAGTAAATGTGGCATCAATTAAATAATAATTAAATAAAATAAATACACAAAACCATAAATCGTTTTTATATAATAAAATAAAAAGCGCAGCACAAATTAATCCTATGGGTATAGATCCAACATCTCCTAAAAATACTTTGGCAGGATGCCAATTCCAGTAAAGAAAAGCGATTCCACTTCCAGCTAAAAATCCAGAGAAGAACAATATTAGATCGATATCTTTTGGAGCAAACAGTAAAGAAGATGTAATTGTCCCTGTTCCTATTATGATGCTTTGGGTTCCAGAAATACCATCAATACCATCCATAAAATTAAAAAGATTAATGAACCATAATATGGAAATAATTAGTATAATTTTATCTAACCAATAAGGAATAAATGTGACAAATAAATTTGTATCAGATGCATAAGGCCATAAAAATAAAAATATTAAAACTGCAAATATATGTGATATAAATCTAACTAGAGGAGAAAGTTGTTTAAAATCATTAATCAGTGAAAAAGAAGCTAAAATAATCAGGGAAATTGAAAGAAAAAAATCAGAGAAGCCTAAATATAAATGATATAATAAAACAAAAGAAAATACTATTATGATCCCAGCTCCTTTGGGTGTAGGTGTTATGTGGCTGGATCTTTGGTTTGGAAGATCAATAAGTTTTATATTAATTAAAAGGGGTAAAATAATTTTAATGCCTATAAAGTTTATAATTAAACTTGCAAAAAAACTAAAAAACACTGCATAAGTATTAATTTCTATCAAATTTTATTCCACTAAAAATTTTACCCAATTAGAATTACCATAAGCTATAAAATTAGGGTTCATCCTATTAGGTCTTCCATAAATTAATTTGTTCCCATTAAGTTGATGCACTTTTCCTCCAGACCCTTCCACAATTGCTTGTCCTGCAGCGCTATCCCATTCATAAGTGGCACTGGTTCTTGGATACAGATCTACCTTGCCTTCTGCTAATAAAGCAAATTTTAATGCGCTTCCTTTTTTAATAGTTTTTTGAAATTTTATTTTTTTTAGCCATGCTTCTAATTTAGGACCAATATGATGTCTACTTATAGCTATAGAAGGTCCTTCGTCAGGAATGTTTCGGCATAAAATCTTTTTAATCTTCATTCCAGGAAATTTTAAGTAGGATCCAAATTCTTTACCACCTATCCAGACTTTTTTTGAAGGTGGGTGAGCAATACAACCTAATAGAGGTATTTGCTTTTTTATAAAAGCAATGCAAACAACAAAGTCATCCCCTCCTTCTACAAAAGACTTTGTGCCATCCAAGGGATCTATCAACCAATGTGGTTTTAAATTTTCTTCTGCTGTAAAATTTTTTCCTTCTTCACTAAAAACAGGAATTTTTGGAGAAAGCAGATTAAGATTTTTTGTTATTATATGATCAGATTTAATATCTGCTAGAGTTACTGGAGTGCCATCATTTTTTATTGTTTTTTTAGATCCGATATTTTGCATTACAACTTCTGCTGCTTCTAGAGAAATGTTAATAATTCTTTTTCTCAATATATTAAAGTTTTTACTGTTTAATTCTAACATTATTTTTCTCAAAGCAAGTTTTAGATGAATTTATATAAAAATAATATATTATGTAATAGGATATTTTTTTTAATGCTACTATCTAATATTTACTTTGCAATCTATAAGTAAAGTTTTTTGGAATAGGATTATGCAGATAACAGATATAGATTTTACTTTGGGGAGTAGAAAAGAGACTTTAGAGCAATTAGGCCAATATAATAAAGATTGGGATATAGCAAAACTTAAAAACAAAACTGGTGTAAATACCCGACATCTTACAACAGAAAATGAAGACGAACAAACTCTTGCATTAGATGCTACTAAAAAACTTCTAGGTAGAATAGATAAAGAAAATATAGATGGTTTAATTCATGTTACTCAATCAGCTTTTTCTAGATTGCCTACTTCAGCTTGTTTAATGCAGGATATATTAAAGTTACCTAAAAATATTTTGGCCTTCGATTTGATTCAAGGTTGTTCAGGATTTGTTTATGGCTTATATGCGGCTTCTTGTTTTATAGGTCAGTCATCACTAAAGAAAGTATTAGTCGTATGTGCTGATACTTATTCAAAATATATATTAGAAAATGATAAAACAACCCGTCCTATTTTTTCTGATGGTGCGGCGGCAATACTGATAGAAAACAAAGGAACAGGTAAAATTGGTCCTTTTTCTTTCGTGACAGACGGTAGTGGGGGGAGTTTTTTAACTTTACATAAAAAAAATCAAAAAGAAAACTTATTTATGGATGGAAAAAAGATTCTACAATTTACGATGAAAGAAGTTCCTAAAGTCTTTAATGATTTGTTAAATAAAGCTCATTTGAAACAGGAAGAAATTGATTTTTTTATATTTCACCAGGCGAGTGCTGTTGTATTAAGAAGACTTAAATCTAGATTGAATATTCCAGATGAAAAATGGTATGTTAATTTTTCTGAAATTGGAAATACTACTTCTTCAACTATACCTATTGCCTTAGCTGAGGCTGTGAAAAATAAAATTTTAAAGCCAAATATGAAAATCATGTTGATGGGATTTGGCGTCGGGGTTTCAGTCGCGGGCTGTATTGTTACTTTATAGATTTGATTTTTTAAAACACCAGTTAATTTTAGCTCCTGTATTTGAGGTTTCCCCTATGATTATTATTTGGCTCGTGTTTTTTTTTGTATTGTCATCTTCTATATAAATTGATTTAACAGTTTCTAAAGTGTAGTTATTTTTATTTTTTAATAAATAAAATTCCCAGCCTCCACTAGGCAAGGAAATTAAAATTTTTTCATTGTTTCTAGATAATTGGGCATTAGTTCTTGGATGCAGGTGAAAGTGAATCTTAAACTTATGTCCCGGGCCGGAAATTAAGTTATCTGATCCTAATAAAGATACACCCCTTTTATCTAATTGAAGAATCCTTTCATGTTTAGCGGAAAATTTTTTTAGATAACCATTATGGCTTGCTCTGATTTGTTCTTCTCCAGTTTTTATTGTTCTTATAATATTTATATTAGGCGTTCTATTTTTTTTGTAGGATGAAGAGTTTGTATTGTTCAATACCAAAGTGGAATGAGCAGCACTAGCAGATAATGCTTTTTCCCATTCTTTATTTCTAATTAGGGCGGGGCCGCAATTTACAATAAGTCTGTCGCGACCTACGCTCATTTCAAAGCTTAGACTTCCGGCATATTGTCTATTATCATTTTGATTGCAGTCCATAATGATTGTTGTCCTGCCAGCGGCCAGTCTTTCATAACCTGAGGTAGTTAAACTAGCAGAAATTCTAGAATTCAATTTTATTCCAGTTTTTTCAAGAATTTTATCAATAGATTCTCTAGAAAAAGCTTTTCCTCCATTGGCTCTAGTTAAAGTTCCATCTCCTAGCCTCATAGAGCGAACACAAAGACTCATCTTAGTTATTGTTGTGCTTAAAATTTCTGGTACAGCATCATGGTCATATAGGCAACTTCTAATCCATAAAAGGTCAGAAAGAATTTCAAGAGTCGCTGAGGCTTGCCCATTTTTAAAACAACCATCTTGAAAAATATCTTTTTCAATATTTCTAAAAAGTATTTTTTTTGCTTGATGTAATCTTTTTTTTCCATTGCTTAAGGCTAGTCCAGAGGCTAGTAATCCTCTCAATGCCGTGTATTTTTCAGGTCCTAAGTCTGATTTTTCTATAACATTGCTCAAATGTTTTGCTTGGGAAGATAAAACTTTTAAAAAATTTTCTCTAAAATTTTCATCTGCGCCTTCTAATAAGAGATCTGAATGTGCTATCCATGAGCATACTCTCCTTCCTAAAATGTCAGCTCTCCAGCTAATGGAATTAAAATTTTTATGTCCTGAATTTATCCAATGAGTGATTAAAGCTCTGGAGTGTTGTTGAGAAGTCTGGCCATCTCTAGCCTTAAAATGCCTTAGCCAAGAAAATCCATGCATTTCTGATAACCACCAGATGCCCACCCCAGGAGGGTCCCATAAAGGTTTGCGAGGAGCATGTATTTCTTTCCCAGCAAAATTATATCTCCCTTGAAAAATTTCATCTGCCAAAGCTCCATTTCCCGACCATGGATCTACTATTCTTAGAATTATATTTTCTTTATTTGCTAGTTTTAGCAATAATTTATAAAAATTTGATTTATGAAAAATGCTTGAGATATTTTTTTTAATTTTTTTAAACAAAATGAGACTTTCTAAGTAAAATTTTTTAAATGTAATATTTTATTTTTATAATAATTAACTCCTTCTGAAAAAATGTAATTTCCTGCAACTAATACATTTGCTCCTGAATTTACAGCTAGAATAGAAGTTTCCGGGTTTATTCCTCCATCTACTTCTAGATATATATTTCGACTAATATTGTTAATCATAGATCTTAAGTTCAGAAATTTTAAAAGTTGATTAGC
>CAZUXH010000021.1:0-20479 GCA_964624655.1 uncultured Rhodospirillaceae bacterium
ACACCATCTTCTTGTTTGTAAGAAATATCATGTTCTTCATCAACAACTATTAGTCCTAAATCCTTAAAGGGCAGATAAAGAGCACTTCTGGCTCCTACTACTACTTTGGCTTCCCCTTTTATAACTGATAGCCAAGTTTGATGACGTTCTTTGATTGAGAGTTCAGAATGCCAGAGATAAGGCTCAACTCCAAAATGTTGATAAAAAGTATCTATAAATTGCATACTAAGAGCAATTTCAGGTAATAGAATTAGAGTTTGCTTTTCACTTTTAATATTATTTTCTACTAATTTAAAATAAACTTTGGTTTTTCCTGAACCCGTAACTCCATCTAACAAAAATACATTTTTATTTTCATTCTTAATAAAATTTTTTATTAAATTGAATGATTGTAATTGCTGATTTGATAATTTTGTTAACTGTCTAAAAGTATATTCATTTTTACTAATTTTTTTTTCTTTATAGACTAAAACTTTATCTTTCAAAAGTTTATTAATAACACCTCTACTTACTTTTGTTTTGTTCATGCAATCTATTACACTTAACTCAGAGCTTTTTAATATTTCTTTTATAACTTTAGAACCTTTGAGTGTAATTTTTGCTACATTATTGTGGTTGTATTCCAATACAAAATTATTTTTAAATGAATTTATAAATTTTTCTGAAGATAAAGACATTTTCAAAACCTTAGATAAGTCTTGCATGGTCCAATCTGAGGTCCATTTACAAAAATTTAAAAAATCTAAAGTAAATTCAGGTAAATCAATTTTCTTTATAATATTTCTTAATTTACTTTTATCTATTCTACTTTTCCCCTTTCCTAAAACTATTCCTAAACAAATTTTACTTCTTAAAGGAACTATCACAATTTGACCAACATAGAATGTTTCAGTAGTTATATAATCAAAACTCCCTCTAGGAGGATTAACTACGGCTACGTTACAAACACTATCTTTTAATAATTTAACTTTATTAATAAAAATTTTTCTTATCCTTGGCACTAGCTTAATCATAAGATATTGTTATTCTATTAAAATATAACATTTTTTTCTTTTTTATTTAAGGAGGTTAAATTGAAGTTTTTTATTGATACTGCAGATGTGCAAGAAATAAAAGAACTCTCATCAACTGGTTTACTAGATGGTGTTACTACTAATCCATCTCTGATAAAAAAATCAGGAAGAAAAATAGAAGAGGTTATAGAAGAAATTTGTAATATAGTGAATGGTCCAGTTTCAGCAGAAGTTGCTGCAACAACATTTGAAAAAATGATAGAAGAAGCGCACTTTTTAAAAAATATCGCCAATAATGTTACCATAAAATTACCCCTTACCTGGGACGGACTTAAATCATGTAAAAAATTATCGGATGAAGGAATTTCTGTAAATGTTACGCTTTGTTTTTCACCTTCTCAAGCTCTTTTAGCTGCCAAATGTGGAGCAAGCTATATTTCTCCTTTTGTGGGCAGACTAGACGACATTGCAACTGATGGTATGGCCCTAATTTCAGAAATTAAAACAATTTACTCTAACTATAATCATTTACAAACTGAGATATTAGTTGCAAGCGTTAGACATCCTAGACATGTTATAGAATCTGCAAAAACAGGAGCAGATATAGTAACTTTACCTCCCAATGTTATTAGGCAACTTGCTTCTCACCCTTTAACAGATAAAGGATTGGAAGCATTTTTAAAAGACTGGAAAGATACAGGTCAATCCATAGGCTAACATATTCATGCTTGAAGAAAAAATTTATAACTTTAAAAAAATTACATCTAACGATTTAAATCTAATCATTGCAAATTGGAATAAATATATAAAAAACGAACTATTGTTAGCTCCAAATACCATCAAAGCTTATGAATCAGATTTTTTCCAATTTATTATGTTTTTATATGAACGTTATGACAAAAAGATAACTTTAGAGATAATGAATTCTTTAAAAGTTAGAGATTTCAGATCTTGGCTTTCATCATTTAAAGATGAAAAAAACAATTTTTCTTCTAAAACCCAAGCAAGACATAGGGCATCTATTCGCTCTTTTTACAAGTTTTCTATCGATAATAAATTTATTGAAAACACTAGCCTTTTTAACTTACGCTCCATAAAAATAAAAAATAAATTACCAAGACCTTTATCATCAAGTGATGTTATAAAACTTATCAATTTATCTGCTGAGAAAAATAACTGGGTAAGCATTAGAGATAAAACTTTATTTACTCTTATTTATGCTACCGGACTTAGAATTAATGAATTATTACAACTAGATATATCTGATATTAAAGGCACCACAAGTTTAAGAATCAAAGGTAAAGGAGGGAAAATCAGAGAAATTCCACTTATACAATTAGCCGCTGAATCAATACAAGAATGGCTTAATATAAGAACTAATTACCACCACAACGATCCTCTTTTTATTGGCGTTAGAGGAAAAAGACTACACGCAAGGCAAGTACAAAAGACTATGGAAAAAATAAGAAATCTTCTTTCTTTGCCCAAAACCGCTACACCTCACTCATTAAGACATAGCTTTGCAACACACCTTTTGGAAGAGGGAGTAGACCTTAGGACTTTGCAAGAATTGCTGGGCCACAGTAGTTTATCCACCACGCAGGGATATACAGCAGTTAGCATAGAGAGAATGAATAAAGTTCATCGTTCAGCCCATCCGAGAAAATAAATATTATATATGAATAGTTTTTCCATAACATAATATACGTAAACTTCTTTGAAAGATTCTAAAAAATTGGATTAGCTGAGAGGTTGTAGTTTTATCTCTTGCCTGAGCTCAAATTCTTTCATCAAAACAATATTAACCTCTTCCTAGTAGTTTTGACATTTCCAAACCCATATCTGCTGGAGAATCGGCCACTATCACGCCGGCAGACCTTAAAGATTCAATTTTTTCTGCTGCTCCTCCATGTCCTCCTGAAATAATAGCCCCCGCATGACCCATCCTTTTTCCTTCTGGGGCGCTAAGACCCGCAATAAAACCTACGACTGGTTTTTTTTTCTTTGAATCTTTTAAAAATTGTGCGGCTTCCTCTTCTTTTGAACCTCCTATTTCGCCTATAAGAATAATACCTTGGGTATCATCATCATTCAAAAATAGTTCTAAAATATCTATAAAATTAGTTCCTGGGACAGGATCGCCCCCAATCCCTACACACGTAGATTGTCCCAAAGAAAAGTTTGTAGTTTGCGCAACTGCTTCGTAGGTAAGGGTGCCAGAACGGGATACGATTCCAATATGGCCTTTAAGATGAATATGTCCAGGCATAATACCTATTTTACATTCGTTTGGAGTAATAATTCCAGGACAATTCGGTCCTATAAGTCTACTTTTAGATTTTTCTAATACCTTTTTCACTTTTACCATATCAAGGATGGGAATTCCTTCTGTAATGCAAACAATTAATTCCATTTCGGCATCTATAGCTTCTAAAATAGCATCTGCTGCATAAGGAGGAGGAACATAAATTACAGATGCATTTGCTCCTGTTTTATATATAGCTTCCAATACATTATCAAAAACTGGTAAATTTAAATGATTGGTGCCTCCTTTTCATGGAGACACTCCGCCCAATAAATTTGTACCATATATTATTGCTTGCTCTGAATGAAATGTTCCCTGAGATCCAGTAAACCCTTGACAAATAACTCTGGTATTCTTGTTGACAATTATAGACATCTAAAATCTAACCTTTTAAGTTTGAAACTGCTTTTTTAGCAGCATCGCTTAAATTATCAGCAGAAATTATGTTGAGACCAGATTTTGACAAAATTTCTAATCCTTTCTCCACATTAGTACCTTCTAACCGCACTACTAGAGGAACATTTATTGAAGCTTCTTTGGCTGCTGCAATGACTCCCCTAGCAATAGTATCACATCGCATTATACCTCCAAATATATTTACTAATACTGATCTAACCTTCTTGTCAGATAAAATTATATTAAAAGCTTTTTTAACCTTTTCCTCTGTCGCCCCGCCTCCTACATCTAAAAAATTCGCTGGCTCTCCGCCTTCTAATTTTATTATATCCATAGTGGCCATGGCTAATCCTGCACCATTAACCATACATCCAATGTTTCCATTTAATCTAATATAATTAAGTCCGTGATTATTTGCTTCCATCTCCATAGTATCTTCTTCGTCTGAATCTCTTAAAGAGTTTATTTTTTTCTGGCGATATAATGCATTATCATCAAAATTCATTTTTGCATCGAGGGCTATTACATCTTCTTGCCTAGTAACAACTAACGGATTAAT
The DNA here is from genome assembly GCA_964624655.1 of uncultured Rhodospirillaceae bacterium. Taxonomy (GTDB): domain Bacteria; phylum Pseudomonadota; class Alphaproteobacteria; order TMED109; family TMED109; genus CAZUXH01. The sequence continues at coordinate 4,274 of CAZUXH010000021.1, forward strand.
TTCAATTAAACTTGCATCTGTTTCTTGCGCTGCTTTTGCTAGGCATAATATAAAATTTGTTGCATTGATATATTTGGATCCTTTCAAATTTAGCTTATTCGCCAAATATCTAGCTTGATATGGCTGCATACCTATAAGAGGATTTATATAAGTTTTAAATATCTTCTGTGGATTTTTTTTAGCAACTTCTTCTATTTCCATACCACCTTCTGAAGACGCCATAACTATGTACTGAGCTTTACTTCTATCTAAAGTAACTGCCAAATAAAACTCCTGATCTATATCAATCCCTTCTTCTATATAAACTTTTTTTACCTCTTGCCCTTTTACTCCAGTTTGCGGGGTAACAAGAACACTTCCCATCATGGATTTTACCAAGGATTCGACTTCTTCTATGCTAGAGGCAATCTTTACCCCTCCTGCTTTTCCTCTTCCTCCTGCATGGATTTGAGATTTAACAACCCATTGATCACTTTGAATAGAATTGGCAACACTCCTGGCTTGTTCTGTAGAAAAAACGACTTCACCTCTAGGAACAAAAACTCCAAAGTTAGATAATATATTTTTAGCTTGATATTCGTGAATATTCATTCGTTACAATCAAATTTAATTCTCATAAATTTCAGATAATATAGTCCTAAATGAGATTTTACACTAATAGTTTTAGACTGAATGTTTAATTTTTATTTTTTTATAAAAATTTACAAGATCCTTATCAATATTTTTACAAGCTTTTGCTAACCCATAAACTGCTTTTACAGAATTTAGAAACATAGTTTTTTCTGATTTATTTAATGGTAATTCAAGTATTTTTTCTACTCCTTTGCTCCCAATAACTACAGGAACACCAACATAAATACCACTTATAGAATATTCACCATTCAACATAGTGGCACATGGTAAAATTTTCTTTTTATCTTTTAAATAAGATTCTGACATTTGAATAGCTGACGCAGCAGGTGCATAAAAAGCAGATCCATTTTTTAATAAAGAAACAATTTCAGCTCCTCCATCTCTAGTCCTTTGAATGATTTGATTTAGTCTGTTTTTTTGAATAAAACCCATTTTAATTAATTCAGTTAAAGGTATGCCAGAGACTGATGAATATCTTATTAGAGGCACCATGGTGTCACCATGACCTCCCATGACAGACGCTACAACATCGGAAACAGAAACTTTCATTTCTTCAGCTAAAAAATATCTGAATCTAGCGCTATCTAAAACACCTGCCATTCCTACTACTTTTTTTGCAGGTAAACCACTATATGCCTTTAATGCCCAAACCATTGCATCTAAAGGATTAGTTATACATATGACAAAAGCCTTAGGACAATATTTTTTTATTCCTTCCCCTACTGCTTTCATTACCCCCAGGTTTATTTGTAATAAATCATCTCTGCTCATTCCAGGTTTTCTAGGAATTCCTGCTGTAACAATAACAACGTCTGCTCCTTTCAATAATGAATAACTGTGACCACCTGTTAGATTTACATCGTATCCATCTATAGGAGAAGATTCTGCTAAATCTAAACTTTTTCCTTGTGGAATTCCTTTTGCTATATCTATTAAAACAGTGTCTCCAAGCTCCTTAATACTAGAAAGATGGGCTAATGTTCCTCCTATGGCCCCAGAACCCACCAATGCTATTTTTGCCTTAGTCATTTTTGTTTTTCCTCAACATTAATTAAATAAAATTTCTAATCTTCTCCTGCTTGAGCTGCATAAATAGAAGTATATCCCCCCGACCAATCAGGAGGTATTAAACATGGTCTAGGATCATGTTGAGCCCAAAGAGCTAATTTACCTCTCACAACTTTATAAGCATTTTTAGATAAATCAGGATGAGGAGTATACGGCTTAGCATCAGAAGAAGAATAACAATTCAATAATAAAGGTCTAGGGTTTGCTGATTTACTTGGCGGAGATGCATGAAGAGTTCTACAATTATGAATAGTAATAGAGCCTGGACCTCCCATTAAATATTTTACATCAGAAAAATCTATTGTTTTTAGGTCTTTTTTAGCCAAAGACCCCACCCAATTATTTTTATCATCATATTGATTATATAAAGGTCCCTCATGACTTTTTGGAACCACCGCTACAGGTCCATTTAGCATATTTGTCTCCTCTAAATAACATCCTATAGTAAAAACATTATAATTAGTATGAGGAAAAAATTGAATATCTTGATGCCATTTTACGCTATCGCTCTCGTCAAACCACTTAAAATTCAGCTTAGAATGATGAAAAACTACATTAGGGCCAGCAATATCTTCAGCTATTTTTGCTATAAAATCTGAAGCAAAGTCCCAATATTCTTGATGTTGTTCATCCGGTCTTTTTATCCTTCTAACTACAGGCTTTCTATTACTATGTTCAGGAGCAAGATCGAATACCTTATTAGAAGTTTTATATTTTTTACTTTCTTCAACAAAATTTTTTGTTACTTTTTTTAATTTATTAACAATTTTTATAGGAACAAAATTTTTTAATTCTAAATATCCATTTTTAAAATAAAAACTTCTCTGCTCATCATTTAATACTTGAGACGGATGTGATAATACCTGTTCAGGTGTCATGCCATACTCCATTTTTCTTTACTAAGATAATATAGGTTACCATAGCTTTTTATAAATATCGATAATCTCTTCATTAGTTGGGACTCTAGGATTATTTCCCGGAGAGCCAGATGCTATGGCTTGTTCTGCCATTATTTCTAGTTTATTCATAAAATCCTCTTTGTCTATTCCAAATTCTTTAGGAGTAGGAACATTAAGTTCTTCATTAAGAGCTTCAAGTTCAGCTAACAGTTTCTTATTTGCTGTTTTATCATCATCCTCTGATAAAGCAATTCCCATAGCACGAGCACATTCAGCATAACGTGCAGTAGCTGAAGGAATAGAATATTCAGTTACAGAAGGCAATAACATCGCATTAGATAAACCATGGGGAACATGATAAAATGCTCCGATCGGCCTGCTCATACCATGTACTAGAGCTACTGAGGCATTAGAAAAAGCAATTCCAGCGAGCGTTGCACCCAACATCATAGCTTCTCTAGCTTTTCTATTGTTGCCCTCGTGATAAACTGTTCGCAAATTTGGTGCCAATAATTTCATTGCTTCAATTGCTTGTGCATCACTATATGGATTAGCTTTTTTGCTAACATAAGCCTCCATAGCATGTGTTAAAGCATCAATACCAGTATCTGCTGTGGTTCTTTGAGGAACACTCAAAGTTAGTTCATAATCTACTAATGCTACAATAGGCATAAAAGCTATACCGACACAAAGCATCTTTTCATCAGTTTGTTCATCTGAAATTATAGTAAAGCGCGTCACTTCTGAACCTGTGCCTGCAGTTGTAGGAATCGCAATAATAGGAATACCGGATTCAGAAACTATTCGTGGAAACTTGTAGTCCCTCATCTCTCCTCCATATTTACCTAATATACTTATAGCCTTTGCGCTATCAATAGGACTCCCTCCTCCTAAAGCTATAATACTATCATAGCTTCCATTTTTAACTTTATTAACCCCTCTTTGGATAGATTCAACAGTTGGCTCTGGAATAGTATCATCAAAAACCTCACAATTTATTTGAAATTTACTTAAAATTTCTTGAATTTGTTTTGTATATCCTAATTTTACCATCATTTGATCAGTTATAATAATTGGATTATTTAAATTTAATCCTTTAATAATATTGCCAACTTCTTCACTAGCCTTTGCACCTACTTGTAATATCCGTGGTAAATTGATTTGATTGGACACTTTTAATCTCCATTTTATATTCTATAAATAATTTAAAAATTTAAGCATATAAATATCATAAATTAAATAAATTTTTAAAGCGTTTATCTTTTATTTTATAAAGCCAACCCTTATTAGTCATCTCATATAATCTTGAAACAGTTCTAGAAAATTCTTTGCTTCCATCACCTTTCACATATATTTCTTTTGGTTTAAAATCTGATGATATTGCTAAACCTACTTTCTCATCGTACAAAATATCTAATAAGCTCTGAAACCTTTTCGCCTTATTTCTATCTTTAGAAAGCAATTTAGGAATATCAGATATAATCAACCAGCTAAATTTTTCTGCTAAATGTATATAGTCTACATATGAATAATTTGAACTACATAATTCATCAAAACTAAAAAAAGCAACTCTATTTGAACTCTTAGGCACAAATATTTTTCTACTATTATAATTTAAATTCATACTTATAATTTTTTTATTATCAGACAGTAAAAAAAATAAATTTTTTAAAAGTCCAATACTCTTAGACCCAAAATAGAATTCTTGAAAATTTGTTAAAGTATTAACTTCATTATTTCTTATACGATAATCCTTACCTTCTTCTATTTTTTTTACCATCATTACTTTATTAATTAATTCAATAAATGGCATAAATCTGGCTCTTTGAAGTCCATTTTTATACAATAAGTTTGGCTCAGTATTAGAGGTTAGTACAATTATTATTTTTTTTCTATATAGCTCCTTATAGATTCTTTCTAAAATCATAGCATCAGCCACATCTAAAACTTCAAACTCATCAACACATAATATAGATATATTTTTAGTAAATTGATTCACTGCATATTTAAAAGGATTTTTATTATTTATAGAATTTGCTTTTTTTATATATTCATATATTTGATACATAAATACATGCTGATGAATCCTAAGAGTTTTCTGATTTATTATAGATTGATAAAAAATATCCATTAAATAAGACTTACCTCTGCCTACTTTTCCATAAATATATACACCCATTACTCTTTTTTTTTTGAAAAAATTTTTAATAGAAAAAGTACTTTTAACCATAGAATACAAAACGTCTAAGGCTTCAATTGCTTCTCTTTGCCCCTCATCATTAATTACTTTTTTTGAATTAACTAAAGTTTTATATTTATTAGAAATATATTTGGAATTAACCAAACATTTGCTCCACAATCATTTACTTCATTATAGGCATAGTAAATAAGGCACCTTCTTTTATTCCTGAAGGCCAACGTGAACTTATAGTTTTAGTCCTCGTGTAAAATCTCACTCCATCCATTCCATGTGCGTTATTAGAACCAAAAAGTGAGTCCTTCCATCCACCAAAACTATGATAAGCAACAGGAACAGGAATAGGAATATTTATGCCAACCATGCCAATATTTGCTTTAGACGCAAAATCTCTTGCACTATCCCCATCTCTAGTAAAAATTGATACTCCATTGCCGTATGGATTTGATTTAACTAAGTCTAATGCTTGCGCATAATCAGGAACCCTAACAGTAGACAATACCGGGCCAAATATTTCCTGATCATATATAGACATGCCTGGCTTAACATTATCAAACAAACTACCTCCCATAAAGTAACCACTTTCATAACCTTGTAGCTTTAATTTTCTTCCGTCTACAAGTAAATCCGCCCCAGATTTTTCTCCTTCTCCTATCAAATTAGTAATTCTATCAAAGGATTCTTTAGTTACTATAGGTCCCATTTCTGCTTCAGGGTCATCCCACGGGCCAACTTTTAAGGAACTTACTCTAGGAATCATCTTTTTAATTAATTTATCTCCAATATCTCCCACAGCTACTGCAACACTTATTGCCATGCATCTTTCACCTGCAGAACCATATGCAGCTCCCATTAATGCATCAGCAGCTTGATCCAAATCCGCATCAGGCATAATTACCATATGATTCTTTGCTCCACCTAACGCCTGCACTCTTTTTCCAGATAATGCTCCTCTTGAATAAACATGTTGTGCTACTGGTGTTGATCCAACAAATGATACTGCAGAAATATCAGGATGATCCAAAATTGCATTTACAGCCTCCTTATCTCCATTTACAACATTTAAAACGCCTGGAGGTGCTCCTGCCTCCTCAAGCAACTCTGCTAATCTTATAGGACATGAAGGGTCTCTTTCACTTGGCTTTAAAATAAATGTATTACCACAAGCTATAGCAATAGGATACATCCACAATGGAACCATAGCAGGGAAATTAAATGGTGTTATTCCAGCCACAATACCCACCGGTTGCCTCATAGAAAAACTATCGACTCCTGTTCCTACCTGTTCAGTATATTCTCCTTTTAATAAATGTGGAATACCACATGCAAATTCTACAACTTCTAGACCTCTTGTAACTGACCCCTTAGCATCAGTTAAAGTTTTTCCATGCTCTCTACCCACTAAATCTGCTAACTCATCAATATTTTCTTCAATTAACTGTTTATATTTAAATAAAATTCTAGCTCTTTGAATAGGCGGGGTTTCACTCCATTCAGGAAGTGTTTTTTTTGCAGCTTCAACTGCTTTATCTACATCAGAGGTGGATGCCAATGCAACCTTACTTTCTACTTCACCTGTCGCAGGATTGAAAACATTGCCAAATCTAGAGTTTTCTTCTTTAATGAAATCTCCACCAATTCTATGTCCTATTATTTTCATTTTATCTCCCAAAAAATTTAGATTATTTTTCTATAATATTTTATCAAATATAGCTAACTTAAAAATATAAATGTAATCCAAAGTATATAAAATATTACAAGAAAGAAACCATAAAGCTTAGTAATAGTAAATTTAAATTTGAAAAACAACACTAATATTAATGTGGCTAATATAAATGGGAATAAATCATAGATATTAATTACTGTATTCTCTAAGTCATATTTATTGGAAGCTAATAAAGTGGCTCCCCCAATAGCTAAAATATTAAATATACTTGAACCTACAATATTCCCTATTGCAATATTGCTTTCTTTTTTAATAGCAGCTATGACTGAAGTAGCTAGTTCAGGTAAAGAAGTTCCAAACGCTAAAACACCTACGCCAATAATTGCTTCCCTAATTCCAAAATTTTTTGCTATATCTATAGCACCTTTCACCAGCAAATCAGACCCTAAAACAACTCCTATTAATCCTAAAATAAAAAAAACCGAAGACTTCTGGATACTTATGTTTATAGGGTCCTTATTTTTTAAATTATCTTCTTTATTATTTTTTAGCGTAAGAAAAACGTAGAGTAATAAAATAATAATAAATGCAAAACCTAACCATTTTGATACTGCAGAAATATTTAATAATACAAAAACAAAAACTACAGTAGAAACAAGAAGAACTATAATATCTGCTGACTTCATATTTTTTGGCATCTTAATAACTTGTATTAAAGCTGCCATACCTAGTGCTAAAAATACATTAGCAAAATTAGAACCTAAAATATTTCCTAAGGCAGCGCCTGGACTACCTTCAGCGCTAGCTTCTAATGAAACAAATAATTCAGGAGCTGAAGTTCCAAATGCGACAAGTGTTCCTGCAATTATGAAAGGAGATATCTTTAATAATTTTGATAAATCCACGGCTCCTCTAACAAGCATATCACCAGAGAAAGCTAGAATCATTAATCCTAAAATTAAATACAACCACATCATCTAGATGATGAATACAATATATATATAATAATGTTAAGTTCTTTTAGAAATAGCTAACTTAATTTTAGAAATAGCCTGAGCAGGATTTAATCCTTTTGGGCACGCCTTTGCACAATTCATTATTGTGTGACATCTATAAAGTTTAAAAGAGTCCTTTAAAGAATTTAATCTCTCATTTGCAGCTTCATCACGTGAATCTGAAAGCCATCTATAGGCTTGTAATAAAGCAGCAGGACCTAAATATTCATCTCCGTTCCACCAATATGAAGGACAACTCGTAGTGCAACAGAAGCATAAAATACATTCATAAGCACCATCTATTTCTTTTCTCTTTTCTGGACTTTGTAGTTGTTCCTTTTTTGATTTTGATGGTTCACCACTTTTTAGCCAAGGCTCTACTGATGCATACTGCTTATATGCATCAGACAAGTCTGGCACTAAATCTTTTATGACCTGCATGTGCGGAAGTGGATATATTTTTATATTATTTTTCACATCTTTTATATGTTTTGTGCATGCTAAAGTATTAGTACCATCTATATTCATTGAACATGACCCACAAACCCCTTCTCTGCAAGAGCGTCTAAATGTAAGAGATGAATCTATTTTACTTTTTATATATATCAAGGCATCCAAGACCATTGGTCCACAATCATCCATATCAATTTCAAAAACATCTAGCCTTGGATTGCTATCAGTATCAGGATCGTATCTATAAATCTCTATTATTTTCTTATTAGTTATCTCTTCACTTATATTAAATGTTTTTCCTTTTATAACTTTAGAGTTCTTAGGAAGTGTTAAAGCTACCATTCTTTTCTCCAATAAAAAATTTACTAGTATACTCTGGCCTTAGGTGGAAAACTTTGTACATCGTTAGTTAAAGTATTCAATGTTACCTCACTTGACCCCATAGTGACCTCTCCTTCATCTTCCCAAGCAAGTGAGTGAACCAACCATTCGTCATCATTTCGATCAGGAAAATCTTCTCTAGCATGAGCTCCCCTACTTTCTTCCCTATTCTTTGCAGATGCCATAGTAACCATTGCCTGTTCTATTAAGTTATTTAATTCCAGAGTTTCAAGTAAATCAGTGTTCCAAATCATTGATTTATCTTGAACAGTTATATCCTTAAATTCAGACCACACATTCTTTACCCTCTTGATACCTTCATCCAAAATTTTTCCTGTTCTAAAAACTGCACAATTTTCTTGCATCGCTCGTTGCATTTCTAACCTTAAATTAGAAGTTTTTGCAGATCCTTTTGAATACCTCACACCATCAAACCTAGCTAGAATTTTCTCGCTACTGTCCTTAGGTAGTTGTTTTTGTGTCTGACCAGGAACTAAAGTTTTTCCTAGTTCAATCCCTACCGCTCTTCCAAATACAACTAAGTCTAATAAAGAATTTGAACCTAATCTATTAGCTCCATGAACAGAAACACAAGCGGCCTCTCCTACTGCACAAAGCCCAGGAACAGTTTCTTTTTTGTCATTTCTTCCCAATAAAACTTCACCTGTGTACTTTGCTGGTATTCCTCCCATATTATAATGACATGTAGGTAAAACAGGAATAGGCTCTTTAGTTACATCCACACCAGCAAAAATTTTAGCTGTTTCTTTAATTCCTGGAAGTCTTTCATTAATAACTTTTGAATCTAGATGCTCTAAGTGAAGAGATATATGATCTGATTCCTTACCTACTCCTCTTCCTTCATGAATTTCTAGTGTCATAGCCCTAGAAACAACATCTCTTGAAGCTAAATCTTTAGCATGAGGGGCATATCTTTCCATAAATCTCTCTCCATCCTTATTTGTTAAATATCCCCCCTCTCCTCTAGAACCCTCAGTGATCAAACATCCTGCACCATATATTCCTGTTGGATGAAATTGGACAAATTCCATATCTTGTAACGGAAGTCCTGCTCTTAATACCATAGCATTTCCATCCCCTGTGCAGGTATGAGCCGAGGTACAGGAAAAATAAGCTCTGCCATAGCCCCCGGTTGCCAAAACCACTGATTGCGCCTTAAATCTATGTATGCTTCCATCCTCCAAACACCATGCTAATACACCTCTACAAACTCCCTCATCCATTAATAAATCTAAGGCAAAATATTCAATAAAAAACTTAGCATCGTTTTTAATAGTTTGTTGATAAAGAGTATGTAGAATTGCATGTCCCGTCCTGTCCGCTGCAGAACATGTTCTATGCGCTTGAGCCCCATCACCAAATTCAGTAGTCATGCCTCCGAATGGCCTTTGATAAATTTTTCCTTCCTCTGTTCGTGAAAATGGAACTCCATAATGTTCTAGCTCAATTACAGCATCACTAGCTTCCTTGCACATATACTCAATAGTGTCTTGATCTCCCAACCAATCACTACCTTTAACTGTGTCATACATATGCCATCGCCAATCATCTTTACCCATATTACCCAAGGCAGCGCTAATTCCTCCTTGAGCTGCAACAGTGTGTGAGCGAGTAGGAAATACTTTAGTTATGCAAGCTGTTTTTAACCCTTGCTCTGCTAGCCCTAGAGTTGCTCTTAATCCAGCTCCACCAGCACCTATAACTACCACATCATATTCATGATCAATTATATTATATGCTTTACTCATATTGAAACTCCAAATGCTAAAACAAAATAGAAAAAACAGATAAAATAGCTATGCCCGCAAAAATGTAGCAAGAAATATCAATAATTAAAATAACTATGTTTCTACCTTTTATATTTTTTATATAATCTTCTACAATTATTTGTAGTCCTAGTTTTAAATGCAAAAAACTAATAACAAAAAACAAAATAATAAGTATACCATTCAATGGATTAGAAAACCAATCATAGGAACGTTGAAAAGAAAAACCTTTCAAACAAACTATAGAGTACAAAAGCCAAAGAGATAATGGGATTATCGCTAAAGCTGTAAATCTCTGAATTTTCCAATGTGTAACTACATTTTTCAATTTATTAAACCCAAATTAATATTGCCAAGATAAATGATAAAACTAAGGAAAATATACAAACTGCTATACCACTCCACTTTACATAATCTAAGGACATACCAACATCAATATCCCATAAAAGATGTCTTAGGCCATTTAAAGCGTGAAAAACCAGAGCTAATAACCAAAGAAAAAGTAATATATTACCTATCAAGGAGTTTGAAAAACATTGCCAAATAGTATAACTCTGTTCTCCCAGTGCTAAAAAAAATACATAAAATACCGAAAATACTAATCCTAACCCTAAAAATATTCCCGATAATCTGTGAGAGATTGACAAAACTGAAGTAATTTGAGGTTTATAAATTTGCAAATGAGGAGATATAGGGCGCTCAACATCTTTTCCATCTATATTTTTCATACTTATATATATCCATTATTTACTAATTCTTCTGCAATTTGAACAGAATTTAAAGCAGCACCCTTCCTTAAATTATCAGAAACAACCCACATATTTAAACCAAATGGAATGGTATTATCTTCTCGAATTCTAGACACAAAAACTGAATAATCACCAACACATTCAATTGGGGTAATATACCCGTCATTTTCAATATCATCAACTACAGAAATTCCCTCAAAAGACCGAAGCGTTGCATAAACTTCATCTATGTCTATAGAAGATTCAAATTCTATATTAATAGATTCTGAATGACCCACAAATACGGGTACTCTTACGCAAGTTGCTACTACTTCTATCGACGAGCTTAGTATTTTTTTTGTTTCATTAACCATTTTTAATTCTTCTCCAGTGCTACCATCATCAGAAAACGAATCTATATGAGGAATAACATTAAAAGAAATACGCTTAGAGAAATGCTTCGCTTTATATTGTTCATTAAAAAACATTTTTCTAGTTTGATCCCAAAGTTCATCCATAGCACTTTTACCTGCTCCTGATACAGATTGATATGTTGAAACTACTACTCTTTTAATTGGAGCTAAATCATTCAAAGGTTTAAGGGCAACTACCATCTGTATAGTTGAACAATTAGGATTAGAAATTATATTTTTATTTCTATAAGCTTCAATATCCTCAGGGTTTACTTCTGGAACAATTAGTGGAACATCTGGATCCATCCTAAAACAAGAAGTATTATCTATTACTATACATCCCTTTTCACCAGCTATAGGAGCCCATTTCTTAGAAACCGAAGAACCAGCTGAAAATAACGCTATATCTGTTTTTGAAAAATCAAATTTTTCTAAGTTTTCTACTTTAATATCATTATTTCCAAAACTAACATCTTTCCCTTCTGAGTTTTTTGACGCTAGAGCATATATTGCATCTACGGGAAAATTTCTTTCTGAAAGAATAGACAATATTTCGTGTCCAACTGCCCCTGTTGCTCCTACTACTGCAACTTTATAACCCATAACAAATCCTCTTTCTTTAAAATCTATTAGATTAAACGATCAAGTCTATTACAAATTTCTATACCCATTTTTTCTGTAGAAACTAATTTTTTCCCTGGTTGCATAATATCTTCCGTTCTAAATCCTTCTTGCAATACTAAATCTACCGCTTTTTCGACCAACTCTGCATCCTGGTTTCTATCTAGAGAATACCTCAACATCATAGCAAAAGATAATATCATAGCTATTGGATTAGCCTTTCCTTGCCCTGTAATATCAGGAGCGCTTCCATGTACAGGTTCATATAGAGACTTTCTAATACCATCAATATTATTTTCTCCAAGAGAAGCGGAAGGCAACATTCCAAGAGACCCAGTAAGCTGGGCAGAAATATCCGACAATAAATCTCCAAATAGATTAGTTGTAACTATTACATCAAATTGGTGAGGATCTCTTACTAATTGCATAGCACAATTATCAGCAAACATATGATGTAATTGCATATGATGATATTTTTCTTCATATAACTTTTGTATTTCCTCTCTCCATAGTAGTCCACTTTCCATAACATTAGACTTTTCTACTGAGTGGACTATTCCTTTTCTCTTAGTTGCCAATTCAAATCCAACCTCTCCTACTCTTCTTATTTCATCTGTAGTATAAACTTCAGTATTTACTCCTCTTTTTTTTCCATCACCCAATTCTTCTATACCCCTTGGTTCTCCAAAATATATACCCCCTGTGAGTTCTCTTAAAATCATCATATCAAGACCTTTAACTATGTCAGTCTTCAACGTTGACGCATCTGAGAGAGCATCAAAAACTATTGCTGGTCTTAAGTTTGCAAACAATCCAAGTTCTTTTCTTAACTTTAATAAGGACCTTTCAGGCTTGTCTTTAAAAGAAAGTTTATCATAATCTGGTCCTCCTACAGCTCCAAACAACACAGCATCTGCATTCAAAGATTTTTCTAAAACATTATCGGTAATAGATGTTTTATATTTATCAAAAGAGGCGCCACCTATTAAATCTTCTTCAATATCAAAACCGACCTCCTTATTTTTATCAAACCAATTTATTACTAATTTGGTTTGACTCATTACCTCAGGTCCGATCCCATCTCCTGGAAGCATTAAAATTTTTCTATTACTAGACATAAATTTTCCTTTTATAGATTAGTATTTTGAGTATCAGGTATATTCCATGATTTATTATTAATTTTTTTCTCATAGTTATCTATAAGATTTGATTTTTCCATGGTGATGCCTATATCATCTAAACCATTTAATAAACAATGCTTTCTGAAAGAATCTATATTAAATTTAAAAATAGAATTATGTGATATAATTATCTGATCTTTTAAATTTACCGATATATTTTCACCATTTTTTGAAAATTCCATCAATTTTTCCAAATTATCTTTGTCTATTACTATTGGGAGCAAACCATTTTTAAAAGAATTATTGTAAAAAATATCAGCAAAAGAAGAAGATATTACGCATTTTATTCCAAAATCTAAAAGCGCCCAAGGAGCATGCTCTCTACTTGAACCACAGCCAAAATTATCTCCAGCTACTATAACACTTGATTTGTCCCACGGCTTTCGATTAAGAATAAAAGAATTGTTTTTTTTTCCTTCTTGATCAAACCTCCTATCATAAAATAAATATTTACCAAGACCTTTTCTTTCTATTGTCTTAAGAAATTGCTTCGGAATTATGGCATCCGTATCTATATTTATTTCTGGCATAGGAGCTGCTATACCGTTTATTTTATCAAAAGATTCCATTATTTTTCCTTAATCATATTTTAGTTACATCAGTAAAATGTCCTGCAATCGCTGCAGCAGAAGCCATTGCGGGGCTAACTAGATGAGTCCTGCCATCTCTTCCTTGTCTGCCTCTAAAATTTCTATTAGAAGTAGAAGCACATCTTTCTTTTGGTTTTAGCTGATCAGGATTCATACCCAAACACATTGAACAACCTGGTTCTCTCCAATCAAAACCTGCATCTATAAAAATTTGATCTAATCCTTCTTTTTCAGCTTGTAACTTTATTAATCCAGACCCTGGAACTACCATGGCTTGAACTCTTTTAGATACTTTATTACCTCTTATAATCGAAGCAGCTTCTCTTAAATCTTCTATTCTACTATTTGTGCAAGAACCTATAAATACTTTATCAATTCCTATATCAGTCAATTTTTGCCCTGATTCAAGACCCATATAATCAAGAGAATCTTGCATAGCTTTTCTTTTAGCTTCATTTTTCATGTGTTTAGGATTTGGAATTAACTCATTTATCGATATTACTTCTTCTGGGTTAGTTCCCCACGTAACATGTGGTTCCATTTTACTAGCATCTATATGCTCTTTTGCATCGTAATCAGCTGACTCATCACTCACCAAAGTTTTCCAATATTTTTTAGCCTCTTCAAAACCCTCTCCTTTTGGAGCTAATGGTTTGCCTTCTATATATGATATTGTCTTTTCATCCGGCGCTATAAGTGCCGCTCTTGCTCCGGCTTCTATAGACATGTTACAAAGAGTCATTCTTGACTCAATACTAAGATTAGAAATTAAATTTCCCGCATATTCTAGAACATAACCAGTGCCACCCGATGTACCTAATTTTTTAATTATACCTAATGCTAAATCTTTAGAAGTCACTCCATTTAATAAGTCACCTTCTATTTCTAACAACATAGTTTTAGGTCTTTTTTGAATTAGAGTTTGAGTTGCAAAAACATGTTCTACTTCACTTGTACCTATTCCAAAGGCCAAAGAACCAAATGCACCATGAGTAGAAGTATGACTATCCCCGCAAACTATCGTACATCCAGGTAAAGTAAATCCTTGTTCAGGACCAACAACATGAACAATGCCTTGTCTTGGATCTAATAAAGGTAAATATAGAATGCCAAAATCTTGAACGTTTTTTTCAAGAGTATCCACCTGTAGTTTAGCTAATTTATCTTTAATGCCATTAATCCTTCCCTCCGTAGGAATATTGTGGTCTGCAACTGCTAAAGTCAAATCTGGTCTTCTAACTTTTCTTCCAGTCAATCTTAGACCTTCAAAAGCTTGCGGGCTCGTGACTTCATGGATTAAATGTCTATCTATATATATTAAAGAAGTCCCATCTTCTCTTTCTTCTACTAGATGAGATTCCCATATTTTATTAAATAAATTTTTTTTCACTTTAAAATCCTGGTCATTTGTTATTAATCTTTATTTGGTTTTTCTATGTTCTTTTCAGATTTTTTATCATCTTTGTTTTTAGAATTTATATCTTTTAATTCACTCTTTTTTTCTTTACTTTTTTCATTTAAACTAATTTTCTCACCTTTTTGTGGCTCTGATTTTTTCTCTAAAGTAGACCTTTCAATACCATTATCTTCAGCAACTTTATCAACTCTTTTTTCAGCAATACGAGCTTTTTTGCCGGATCTATCCCTTAAATAATACAATTTTGCCCGCCTTACATCTCCCCTTCTAATGACCTCAAATTTTTCTATAAGAGGAGAATACAATGGAAATACTCTCTCGACGCCTTCTCCATTAGATATTTTTCTAACTGTAAAAGTAGAGTTTAGACCTCTGTTAGACTTTGCTATACATAATCCCTCAAAAACCTGAATTCTTTCTCTATTGCCTTCTACAACTATCAAATGAATTTTTAAAGAATCTCCTGCATTAAATTTAGGAACATTGCGCTTTCGAGTTATTTCCTTTATCTGCTCTTTTTCAATTTCATCAATAATACTCATAATTTTTTCCTCTCAATTTATAATCTATTTTTATAGTTAGATTATTTTTTTTCATCAATTACCAATTCTGGCCTTCTGCTTTTTGTATCTTCTATAGATTTATTCAAGCGCCATTTTTTTATTTCCGCATGGTTGCCTGATAACAACACTTCAGGAGGAGTCATCCCTTCCCAATTAAGTGGCCTTGTGTACTGTGGATATTCCAAAAGTTTATTATTAAAGCTTTCTTCACAAAGCTTAGAAGAGTTTTTTAACGTTCCACTAAGAAGCCTAACTACACTATCTATTAATACTATAGCTGCTGGTTCACCTCCTGATAAAACATAATCCCCTATAGAAATTTCTTCCAGCGATCTAGACTCAACAAATCTTTCATCGAATCCCTCATACCTAGCACAAACTATAAGTAATCCCTCCTGAGACGAAATTTTTTTTATTTTATCTTGTGTTAAAGGTTTTCCTCTCGGAGTTAAAACAATTTTTGCACAATTTTTTCTTGGAATATTTGCATCAAAAGCTCTACCCAACACATCTGCTTTTAAAATCATTCCAGCTCCTCCTCCATAAGGAACATCATCTACTGTTCCATATCTATCATCAGCATAGTTTCTAATATTAACTACATCCATGTCCCA
>CAZUXH010000022.1:0-20159 GCA_964624655.1 uncultured Rhodospirillaceae bacterium
GTTCTTGAATAATTATATTTGGTAGCAAGCAAATCTGCAGAAATTCCTTGAGGTACAAAATATGTGTTGTAAGCAACATCTGGATCAGTCATCCAAGCCCCTCCTGAACTGCCCATAGGTACTCTAGACATAGATTCTACTCCACCTCCCACAGTCATATCTGATTGACCACTCATTATTTGACCTGCTGCGATATTAATTGCTTCTAGACCAGATGCACAAAACCTGTCTACTTGTGCTCCACTTACCGACTGATGCCAATTAGGTCCCAAAACTGCACTCCTTGCTATACCTGCTCCTTGTTCTCTTACTGGATGTACACATCCCAAAACGACATCATCTACATCTTCTGTATTTATATTATTTCTTTTTTCTAATGCTTTCAGAGTTTGAGATGCAAGTTTAACTGGAGTTACCTCGTTTAAAGCCCCATCTCTTTTCCCTTTTCCTCTTGGAGTTCTAAGTGCATCATAAATAAACGCTTCATTCATAAAGTTATTCCTCAAAGTATTTAAAGAGTTCTACTAATAATTTCTTTCATGATTTCGTTTGTGCCACCATATATCCTCTGGACTCTAGCATCCTCGTATGCTTTTGCAATAGGATATTCCCTCATATAACCGTACCCGCCGTGTAATTGTAAACATTCATCAATTATTTTGCATTGTAGTTCCGTAGTCCAAAGTTTTGCAATAGCACCTTGAGCTGCATCAAAATCTCCTTTTAGGTGTTTACTTACACAGTCATTAATAAATATTCGTGCTACCGAAAGCTCGGCCTTGATTTCTGCTAATTTAAATTTTGTATTTTGAAACTCAATTATTTTTTTTCCAAAAGCTTTTCTTTCACTAACGTATTTTATAGTCCAATCTAGAGCAGCTTCTGCAGCAGACACAGCTGCTATTGCTAAACTTAATCTTTCTTGTGGTAATTCATCCATTAGATGATAAAACCCTTTTCCTTTAGTGCCAAGAAGGTTTTCCTTAGGTAATTTTACATCATCAAAAAATAATTCAGAAGTGTCTTGAGCTTTCATACCTATTTTATCTAAGTTTCTACCTCTTTTAAAACCTTCTCTATCACCTTCACAAACAATTAGAGATATCCCTTTAGCCCCAGGAATAGATTCGGTTTGTGCTGCTACAATTATAAGATCTGCAGATTGTCCATTGGTGATGAAGGTTTTCTGTCCTTTCAGAATTATTTCATTATTTTTGTATTCCGCTCTAGTTTTAACAGATTGAAGATCACTCCCAGCGCCAGGTTCTGTCATTGCAATAGCAGAAACCAGCCTACCTTCGCACATACCTGGTAACCATGTATTTTTTTGTGATTCTGTTCCCAGATGCATGATATAAGGGGAAACTATATCGGAGTGAACAGAAATACCAGGGCCTGTCGCTCCACCTTTCATCATTTCTTCCACAACAATAACATTATGTCTAAAGTCTCCACCAGGTCCTCCATACTCAGAAGGAACGTCTGGACACAAGATTCCTGCTGATCCAGCTTCTAACCAAAAATCTCTTGATACTACTCCGTCTTTTTCCCAAGTTTTGTGATGAGGAATCACATGCTTTTTTACAAAACGCTTAACCGTTTCTCTAAAGATTTCGTGTGTTTCTTCAAATAATTTATTACTTTTTAACATTAGAATTCCAAGGTATATTTTCTATATTTTGTTATTATAATAAATGATGTTATTTAAAAAAGATAATTTTTTATTTTAGTGTAATATTGTTTGTGCTAATTAAATTTTTTGAATTATATTTTGAATTAACAGTTGGGTTATATGGCTATTAATAATTTTTTAAAATTTATAATAAAATTGAGCTTATTATTATTTATTAATATTAATTCCTTAAGTTCTGCAGACTATGAGTCAATAAAAAAAAGAATATTAGATCTTCAGCAAGGTGACGTCCAGTTACAAATAAGAACTGTTGAAATTTTAGGATCACTGTCTTCTAACGCAAATTTTGCAATTCCAGAAATGATAAGGCTTTTAAAAGAAAGTGAAAGTCATGAGTTAAGAATGAAAATCATAAGGGCTTTAGAAAGAATAGGAGGTCAGGCAAATTTAACCGTTCCTACCCTGATTGAAACTTTATCAGACGAAGATTGGCAAATTCGATGGTCAGCAGCAGGCGCATTAGAGTCTTTTGGAAAAAAAGCAGCTATGGCGGTACCTGAACTAGTTTTATTATTAAGGGACGAAGAAAAATTTGTTAGAAATGCTGCTCTTAGTACATTGGGGAAAATGGGTCCTATCTCTGTTTTAGCAATGATGCATGAAGTGGAAAAGCCTGCTTTAAACTCTGTGAACCAAATTGAAATTAAAATAATGTGTATTAAATCTTTAGGGGCCTTGGGAGCTAGGGCAATAATGGCCGTTCCACTTTTACATAAAGAAGCTCAAAACATAGACCCTATAATACGAAAAGAAGCTGTAGTAGCATTAAGGAGTGTAGGAAAAGATGCTTCCTTCCCAGGACAAATCGGTTGGTTGGCTGACCCTGATGAATTGGTATGGCCTACAACGAGTACTGAAAATAATTCAAGCTTAGATATAGACTTTACTGAGGCCAAGAAACAGGTTATGGGAGTAATTATTAAAGTTCATTTGGAAGCAATATCTGATCCTAATATAGAAGTACGTTATGCGGCTGTGAAAGGACTCGCAGGTTTTGGGGAAAAATCTTTACCGGCTAAAAGTTATCTAATTAAATTTATGAGTGATGAGAACCCTATGATTAGAAGAGCAGCCATAGATGTTTTTGCATCTATTGGACCTAAGGCTAAAGATGTTGTTCCCGATCTTGTGAGTGCTTTAGGAGACTTTGATATGAATGTTCAATGGGCAGCTATTCAAGCGCTTCGTTTGATAGGGGAGGACTCTGTTCCAGAGTTAATTTATATGTTGGAGTATGATGATTATATTACTGGCAATGTATTAAGAACTTTTGCAGAACTTGGCCCCATAGCCATTAATGCTAAGCAAGCTATTATTGAGAAATTAAAACATGAAAACCCAGAATATAGAGCATTAGCTGCAGAAGCCCTGGGTGAGATAGGTAGTAGTTCAAATGATGTTATGGAATCATTAATATCCTTATTGGATGATCCTAATAAAAATGTAATGCAAACAGCAAAATGGGCTATAAGAGAATTAGAAAATATAAATTAGTGTGTGGTAAGTAGTTATGAAAATTTTAAAAAGTTTATCGGTTTTATTAATAATATTATTTCTTAACAAAAATTCATTTTCGCAAGCAATAACTGTGGACTTGGAACTTATTCTAGCAGTGGATGTTTCATCTAGCGTAGACGAAGAAGAATATCAATTGCAAATTAGGGGAATAGCTGCTGCTTTTAGACATCCTGATGTTGTTGCTGCCGTGAGAGCAAGCGGGGGTAATGGTATAGCGGTTGCAATGATACAATGGTCAGATAATGAAGAGCAAGCTCTAGTAGGTGGGTGGCATGTAATTAAAGACAATGCAGATGCTACAGAATATGCGCGTATAATTAGAAGGGCAAAAAGAGAAATACCTGGAGGACAAACTTCCATAGCTGGAGTGTTATCTTTTGCAATTGATGAAATTGAAAACAACCAATTTGAGAGTTCTAGAAAAGTTATTGATGTATCAGGGGATGGAAGATCTAATAATGGAATTCACCCTATGTCTATTAGAGATGCAGCTATTGAAAAAGGTATTACGATAAATGGATTAGTAATTTTAAATGAGGAGCCTTTTTTAGGTGGTTATTTTGAAAGAAGTGTAATAGGCGGATATGGTGCATTTATGATGGTAGCAGAAGACTATAGAGATTATGCAGCTATGATCCTTCAAAAACTTTTGAGAGAAATAGGACTTCCTGTCAGTTAGAGACAGAAAAATATATTACCCTTGTCATTTTAAATTCATTAAGGGTATATTCCATATTTAAATTCACTTCCAGCAGCCTTACGATCTTTATATTCTTGACGCATGTAAGCAATTATTTTCCATATTTCTTCGTCTGATAACG
Source organism: uncultured Rhodospirillaceae bacterium (assembly GCA_964624655.1). Classification (GTDB taxonomy): domain Bacteria; phylum Pseudomonadota; class Alphaproteobacteria; order TMED109; family TMED109; genus CAZUXH01. Next base: position 4,033 of record CAZUXH010000022.1, read on the forward strand.
TTCTAGAAAATGCACCCATTTGGGTGGGTTGTCCATTCACCTGGAGTCCAGAGGCTATAACAGAATAAAGATTAATATTTAATCCTCCACTTTTTTTAAAGTAACCTCTTGTTAAAGGGGGGCCTTTAGCACCGATTCCTCTCATTCCATGACAATAGGAACAGCGCGAGTTAAATCTCTCATAGCCCTCTAATATAGCTTGAGGGTCTCCTTCAAATGGATTTTCCACATCATCTTCTCCTCCATATTCTTGAAATTTATCATTAGAAATAGATGGAGAAATAAATAAGTTACTAAGTAAAAATATAGATAAAAATATTTGTTTTACTAATGTCATTATTTTTACTCCTTATATGCCTAAGAAAAATTAATCTCTTGCAGTATAGGTAGAACCTATATCTTCAAATGGTTTGAAGTAAGGAACATTATATTTTTCTATAATCTCTTCAATAGTTCCATCTTGAATAAGAATTGCTAAATTTTTATTTATCATATCAAGAAACTCTTTGTCCTCTTTAGGAACTACTCCAGCTACATTCCATCTTAATTCTAAAGGTGGCTCAAAAGTTTCTATTACTCTAAATGGAGCATTCTTATACTTTTTTCTTGCTTTTGCAACCTGTGTAGACATTACAAATGCTATAGAAATTTCTTGTGTGCCAACCCCGTCTATCTCTGTAGGTTTTCTTGCCCAAAGATCTCTATCATAGCCATTATAAAAGAAATATCCATCTATAGCAGTAGACATAGCTACTCCAGGCTTATATTTTCCTTTAATTTCCTCAATTTTAACAAAATCTGGTATATCTGGATTTGCTATAGGGACATATGCAACTCCTAAGTAAGGTATAGTATACAAAAGGTTCTTTTCTTCAATTTCTTCTGCCATACTATCACTATTTGTTAGGCCCATATATATATGACATCGTCCTTTTCCAATGGAGTGACGTAAAGCCTTACCTAAGCCTCCCCTCATTTTTTGTTCTGCCCAATATATATCTAAATAAAAGTCTTCATTGGCAGCTATTCTTTCCATGATTTCTATATCAAATCCTCTTGGATAATTTGTACTAGAAGTGTATGGCCATGCATATGGTCCCGCACATAAAATTAATTTGTGGGTTTCTCTAATTTGATCTAAAAGTTCACCAGCATAGGCTTTTTTATAATCAAGGTTAAATAAATGAACAGTAAATATAAAAGTAAAAAATAAAAGGGTAATGATCCTCATAGTAACATTGACTCCATTTTTTTAAGTTCTCAATAGTTTATTTTTACTTCGTTACAAAGTTTTCGTCAAATTAAAAAGGGAAGGTGAATACTCACCTTCCCAATTTAAAACTAGTAGTAGTTTCTATACTTTTAGTTTAAACCAAAAGTAAATACGCCACCACCTTTGGTGTGTTTTTTAAGCCATTCACCATAACTCAATGGCCAAATTCCACCACCACCAGCACCTACTACAACAGACACCATTTGTTGTCCGTCAACTGTATATGTTGTTGGATTTCCGTGAACGCCTGTACCTACGTTGAATTGCCATAGCTCTTCACCGGTATCATCACGCACAGCGTGGAAATATCCTTCTGCATCACCATAGAACACCAATCCACCAGCTGTACATAGAGTACCACCTGTAGCTGGAGTACTAGAAGGGCGCATCCACATTAGATCACCATTAGATGCATTAAAGGCTTTAATAGAACCATTACCTGAGTTAAAGGTAATAACTTTAGCACCAAGGTACCATTCTCCGCGACGCCATTCCATTTTCTTCGCTTGGAGATCCATAGAGAAGTTATATAATGGAACAACAACTGCGTTTACACGTGGAGAATAACACATTGGATGCCATTCTTTACCACCATCGAGTGACGGATAGATATTTGGAGTTACGCGGTCATAAACCACATCCATTGCTGGGTCTCCACCTTCTTCCCAAGCCTTAATTGGGCGACAATTATCGCGGAATCCAGGTGTCCAATTGATTCTACCCATTGGAACAACCCAGTTACAACGTGAGTTTGTACGGTCAATTGAATATAGGTGACCGTTACGATCTCCGTGTAACCAAACTTTTTTACCATCAATATCAGCTAAGATAACTTCGTTAACACCGTCATAATCATACGGATCGTTTGGTGTATACTGGAACCAACCTTTGATAGCACCATTATTTGGATCAAGTACTAAAGTAGAGTTAGAGTATAGATTATCACCTAAACGAACGTGACGGTCAAAGTCAGGTCCAGGGTTTCCGATTGGCCAATAAAGTGTGTCTAGATCTTGATCGTAAGAACCAGTAATCCAACCAGAGCCACCACCGTAATTCCAGGACTCTCCAGCCCAGGTATCGTTATTTGGCTCACCCTCTGCTGGAATTGTGTATGTATTCCATACAACGCTTCCGTCTTCAGCTGATAGTGCACGCACCCATCCACGTACGCCATATTCAGCACCAGCTGTTCCTTGGATCAGCGTTCCTTTAAGTGCCATAGGCATTATTGTTGATGTTTCTGCGTATGTGTAGTCTCCTACAGCTACGTCAAAAAGAACTTCACCACTATGGTTAGCAAGACGCACTAAGTGTGAATCAAGAGTTGCTAGGTATACGCTATCCAAATACGGAGTAGCTCCACGGTTAACAACGTCACAACAAAGCTCAGGATAAACGTCAGCAGGAAGCTCACGTTCATATTTCCATTTTATATCCCCTGTAGCTGTGTCTACTGCAATCACACGATTAAATGATGTAGTAACATAACCTTGTCCTCCAACAACATTTAATTGGCTGTCTTGACCTTCAAGAGTACCAAAAGACAAATACCATTTTGCTACTAAATCACCCGCGTTTCCTTGGTTGATTTGTGATGCTTGATGGTAACGAGTAGATTCGTAATCTTTACCATAATGCAGCCAGTCCATTGGGTTTTTATCTGCATTTAAAAGTATGTCATCTGTTACATAGTGAGGTTGCGCACCGCCACCTCCCCTAAGAACATCAACGCCTTGCGCAAAAGCGCCTGATATCATACTTATTGTTGCTGCAAAAATAGCAGCCACGAGTCCATATTTCAATATTTTTGACATATGGTAATCCTCCCGTTTAAAAATTTTTACTTAATTAATAGTAAAAATAACATTAATGTTACGTCGCTCAGAATTTCTAGACTTATATTTTTCAATATAACTATAAATAGAGCGACCCCTATATTAACTATAAGAAAAACCTATTTTTAATATTGATTCAACTATTTATTTATTAAAATGGATAGATTTTTAAAAAATTTGGTATATATGGGTAAATAAGTAGTAAAAATACTAAATATAGTATTTAACAACATCTATGCCTTGATACTTTTAAGTGATTTTTGATGAACAAGGGGAGGGCAGCTTTTATCATCAAAATATTCTATTTCGCAATCTAGACATTGGAAACACTCATTCATATTTATTTTACCAGTAGTGTCAATTGCCTGTACAGGGCAAGATCTTTCACAAAGGTGGCAAGGATTTCCGCATTCAGGTCTTCTAGGGATTAAATTTAATAGGTGAAATTTGCCTAGTAAGGCTAGTGCAGCTCCTAATGGGCAAATAAAACGACAAAAAAATCTTTCAGAAAATATACCTATGATCAATAGCACACTTGCATAGAGCACATAAGGTGTGCTCCTTAAAAAATAAGAAGTAATTGATGTTTTAAATGGTTCTATTTCTAAGAGTTTATATGAAAAATCATTTCCTATAAATATACATAAAATCAATGAAGCTAGTATGAAATATTTTATTAACCATAATTTTTTATTTAACCAGAAAGGAATCTGTAACTGTGGAATTTTAAAATATCTAGATGCTTTGAATAATAATTCTTGTAATGCTCCAAATGGGCAAAGCCATCCGCAAAAAACACCTCTACCTAGGAATAATAGTGATAAAAAAGTATATATAGCAATTATTGTAAGAAGTGGTTCATATAAGAATTGATTAAATCCTTTTCCTGAGAATATAGCTTGTGCGTATGATATAAGGTTTATAATGCTCAACTGTGATTGAGAAATCCAGCCTAACCAAAATAATGTTACTAGAAGAAAAGTAGATCTTATACTAAGGTACATGATTCTTCTTGAAGTTAACTCTTTTTGTTTAATAAAAATTATAGTTAGGGCAAAAAGCAGACAAAGTAAAAAGACAATGGAATTATCCTGATTTGCCCATTCAATCTGCCATTCTGATAAATTGCTTTGTCTTACAGTTCCAAAAAATGCAGTACTAATAGGCCTAAATCCTGCGTTTTCTAATTTAACTAAGTCTCCTGAAATAAGTTCATTAGGCAAATTGTAATCTAAGAATATACTACCTCTTCCTATGTTTTTTTCATTTATTTTAAGTTCTAATGTCCATTGTTCTAAAGGATTAAATCCCCACTCTTTAGGTATTCTTAAAAGACCTATTTCAGATATTTTGGGCCTACCTTTTGCTCTTACGGCTGTGGAGCTTAAAATATCTTTTCCAGTAAAATTGAAAACTTTATTATTTTGTAAAACACTTATTCTACTATAGTGATTACTATCGCCCACTTGTTGAGAAGAATCTTGATAGGTGTTTTTTTTCCAAGACCATTGTCCCGATCCCATAATAACAAGTAAATTGTCGCCAGTCCCCACTTGAGAAACGTGATGAGAATACCATTTGTCTCCAAAAATGTTTCTTCCCACTGAAGCAGGATTGGCTAGACCGAAGTAAATGCTGATGAAGTTTTTATCAGGATTGCTTATAGTTAAATTTTCATCATTACCTAGCTTATTAGAAACTTCTCTTTTAGATAAATTGATACCTGATATTCCTCCCCATAATAGAAGTTCATCCCAACTTCTATTTACATACTGATCTACTTCTAAATAAAACGGTTCTTGATTTTCTCTAAATGATCCGGTCATTCTCATTATTTTTCTTGCACCGGTGATCATACCATTAGTCGTAAGTGTTGCACTTATCGTTGCACCAGCGACTCCATCATAACCTCGTCCTCCCCCAGTACCTGAATTTAGATCTACTCTTCTGTTCACATCTGTATTTATAAATGCCTCATGTAAAGATTCTAATTCTGACTGTGGTACACAAGTAGGACAAATCATTGGTTCATGTAGTTCTAATATAACTGATCCCTTAAGCCTTCCTTCCGTAGATACTCCTACTATTATATCAAAATAATCTCCTGAATATCCTTTGGCTTTTGTTGTTTCATAGGTCGAAAATAAGTATCCTATTTTTTTTTGTGAGCCTTTTATTTGAAGTGAAGATATTTTTTCTTTAGTTTCTAATTCTGTAGGTTCTCTTGCATTTATTTGTAAGAATTCTTGTCTCCATCGATGTAGAATTTGTTCATCAATTAAGTTTGTTTCTGCAGACCCGTATACAGAAATAAATGGAGGGTCTCCTTGAGGCTCATCTATATAGTTTGCTTGAGGAAAAATTTTTGAAATAATATCTGAATTAATCCTACTTTCTAAAGGATCATTCATGTCTGCTTTAGTAGAATGGTTGTTAAAGAAAAAAATTAAAAAAATTATTAAATTAAAAAATATTTTAATCAATTAACAAAATCCTAAAACAATTTATTCTCATCAACATGTTTACAATTGAGTTTATATGTTTTTTATAAATATTTTTTCTTTAGTCTCATGAAAAAACTATTCAGCTGCCATTTCTTTAGGATCACCAAGTTTTCCATTTATTACATAAAGTAATATTGCAACCACTTCTTTTACCGTTCTGCAAGTAGCAAGAGAAGCTTGGTCTACTTCTTTTAAAGCATGATCTAGGTTTTCATCATGTAAAGTAATTATAGCTTTACCTTCAGCAGCAGCTACCCCTGTATCAAAAGCTGCATTCCATTGTCTATACTGATCACCGAATTTAACTATAAGGATATCTGTTTCTTTTATTAATACTGTATTTCTTATTGAGTTAATTGCTGCACCTTTTCTGTCATGCCAAAATTTATCATTTTCGCCACCAAGTATTGTTACACCGCAATCATCTGATTCAGAATGTTTAGTATTTGGAGAATTTATTATTACTGGTAATTCATTTTGTGTACATAGTGATTGTATTTCATTTCTCCAATTAGTGTGAATTTCACCAGATAAGTAAAGTTTCCATGTTCGTTTGTTATTCATCTTAAAATCTCCTGTTTGATTTAGCCTAATACATGATTTCCAAATTTAGCATATAGTTTTCTCATTCCTCCTAGCCATCTTGGGTAATTACTAGTTTTTAATTTTATATATTCTTCTACTTGAGGGTGAGGAAGCACAAGAAATTCTCCTTTAGAAACTGTATCTAAAGTAATTGATGCCACTTCGCTAGCTTCAAGCATTCCATCTATCGCAGCGACATTTCCTACTTTCATGTCAGCCGTCATGTTTGTTTTTACCCCTTGCGGACATAAGCACGATATATGAACGGCATTACCATCCTTATCATCTTTTCCGTAAACTATTGAGAGATATTCTGCGAAGCCTACTGCTGCATGTTTTGTTAAGGAATAGGAAGCAGAATTTATTTCTGAGAGTAAGCCTGCGGCTGAAGCAGTAGTTGCAAACCTGCAATTTTTTCGTTTTCTCATTTTTGGTATTACTGCTTCTGCTGCCCATACATGGTGCCAAGTATTTACGTTCATCGACTTTTCCCAATCATTTAAAGAGGTATTAGATAGATCACCAAGACACGCGACACCTGCATTGGCAAAAAAGACGTCTATCTCCCCCAACTCATTTTCAGTTTCAAGTACAAATTTATTTATTTCTTCTTTTTTCCCCACATCACTATATAAAGCTAAAAATCCAAATTCTTTTGATACTTCATCTAAATTATTTTTATTTATGTCACATACAGATACTTTTGCGCCTCTAGCTTTAGCTTCTATGGCTATAGCTTTTCCTATTCCACTGCTTCCTCCTGTTATTGCAACCACCTTATCTTTCCAATCAAAAGAGTTATTGTTCATAATTTTCCTCCATAAAAAATTCTAGATTTAAAAAACAATCCTATTATTTAATGGTGCCGCCTGCAAGAATTGAACTTGCGGCCCCCTCATTACCAATGAGGTGCTCTACCACTGAGCTAAGGCGGCTTATTTGAACTTAATAGCATAGTTCTAATATTAAAAAAAAATATTTTAAAATATATTTTAATGCGTAATGATTAAGTAATGAAATACTTATTTATATTTTTGGTGTCCCTTAATGTTTTTTATAGTGCTCTTGCATATGCTGCTGACTGCACAACTGTAAAGGGAACTACTGTAACCGTCTCTGCAACTTGTAATAATGGTTTGACAATTAAAAAAAATGGTTCACATGTTACCATTAATTCAGGTGTTACAGTTAAAGATGATGAACAAGCTATTCTTACAACTACCACATCAACCAACACTACAATAATAAATAACGGAACAATCAAAGCGACAGATAATAAATATGGTATTTACAATCAAGGCATAATAACAACTATAGATAATTCAGGAACAATTACTGCTGACAAAAGAACAATCGAAAATATATCAGGTAGTACAATTACTACTATAACTAATTCTGGTACTATTTCTGCAACTAGTGGTTCTGGAGCTATTAGGAACGAAGGCGGCAGCACTATCGGCTCAATTATAAATTCTGGAACAATATCATCAACCGCACCAAACGCTATTAGAAATACTGGTGGTTCAACAATAACTACATTAACAAATTCTGGAACTATATCTAACTCAATAACTAATAATGCGAATGATGAAATAACAACTTTAACTAATTCTGGAACAATATCATCAACTACTAAAGATACTATAATTAATAGAGGCACTATTGGAACTTTAACAAATACTGGAACAATTAATGCTAGTGGGGCAGGTGATTTTGATCTTTCTATGGGAACCAATGGAACTATTACGACGTTCAATAATTTACAAGGTAGATCGACTTCTGATCCTGTTACTTTCGAAAATTCTCTGCCAACAAACTATAATGTTATTGTTAATAGTACGTCTGATTATGGACAGATAGAATTTAGTAGTGTCTCAGGTCAGACCATATTTGGGGTTGATTCGAGTTCCACTTTAGTTGGTGATACAACTTATAGCTCTGTAGTTAGTGGTTTGACGAGTGGTGATATTGCTAGTGGTACTTCAGGAACTTTTGTATCTGGATCAGCAAGGAGAGACTGGACGCTAGAAAATAGTTCAGGAAATACTTGGGATTTAGTAGTTGCTGCAGATAAAAACATAACTCCTGATACTAATAGTTCAGTTGTAACTAGTACTAAACCTAATGTAATTGCTGGAATTAATGATCTTAGGTCAGTGATAGAGGTTAATTTTGCCAATATGAATACCTATGACTGCGATTCATTTGATAAAAAGGATGCCTGTTTGTCTTTGGGAGGACGATATGCCACTATCAATAACCCAAAAACTGCTACTAATGGTCTTGTTCTAGTAGCTGGTTATAGATTTACAAACCATCTCCGAGTTGCTGGATTTTATCACCATAACTTAAGTCATAAGACTCCAGCAAGTTTTAAACTTAGAGATAAAACTCCACTAGTTGGTGCGCTTGTCGTGTGGAATGAAAAATCTAACAAGTTGGGCTTTCAGATAAAGGTTGGTAATGCTTATCAACGTAAAAGTGCTGAGCTTATTCGTGCAGTCGTAGGTTCCTCAGAAGAAGGTAAAGGCTATACAGATATTGAGGCACAAAGCTATGTAGCAGAATTTCAATACGGGTATAAAACTTCAGATAATGTTATCCTAAAACCTTATTTTGCCTATCTTTTGGCTTCGGTCGAACAAAAAGGTTTCACAGAAATAGGGTTAAGTTCCCCGCTTACTTTTAATAGCATTAAAGATAGCTCTGTTACTGTTGTAGGAGGAATGCAATTTAATATTGGTTTATTTTCTGATTTATTTTTAAGAGGTAGCTTAGGAGTTGAGCATGATCTTATTCATAATGTTGATCGATTAGAACCATCTGGAATTAATGGCTTGAGTGCCGTGAGTCTGGACAATAATTTTAATCAAACGAGACCTATTGTCACTTTTGGTTTTGATAATAATTTATCGCCTAGTAAAAAAATCTCAGCAACCTTTCAATATCAAGAACTATCATATGAATCTAAAGAAGAAACAAATTTTTATATCTATTACACTATAGGATTATAAAACACAGAAAAGTATTAAGGCGGATCTTTATTTTGCTCAATTAGCTCAAGTAAATTACTAATTTGATAATCTGGAATTGTAACTACTTTTTGTGATTGGTTTACTCTTATGTATCTACTTACAGAATCCGGTGCAATATCTCCAATAGCGAGTTTCATAGAAGGAGACTGATCTTGGGGTTTTTCGTATATTAAAATAAATATGCTTGGCGAAACTACTCCGAATTCATCAGAATTTGCAATCAGTTCAAAATTTCTTTCTTTTTGAGTTCTTCCGAACCCTTTTAATACATAAGCTATTTCTTGAGATTTTTTTCTATCGACCTCGTGTATTATGTCGAGTTCTGTTTCTGTATGAGGCTTGTGATAGAACCAATCATTAGTCTCGTTTCTTTCAAATCTGTGAAGTTTTCCGGACGTAGCAATTTCTATTGCTCCTATACTTCCAACTCTTTTTTTAAAAAGAAATTTATCATGCATTTTTGCAGTATAAATTACGCTTTGTAATAAGCCAGTTTCATCAGATTTATCTTTAAAATTAATTACTAGAATAAAGCAAATCAATCCTATTAAAATTATCCATATTAATAGTGATTTACTCGCTCTTAGATTAATCATCGCTGGCGCCACCATACGGCAAAACCTATTAATGATAACAAGCCAGGAATTAGAACCATGGATAGAAAAAAAGTACCCTTCATTTGTCTATTTGTTAGGTTGACTCGAGGTAAGTCGTAGGTTTTGGGTTCTATCCCTATTAGGTCTTCTTGAGCTGAAAGATAATTGATCGTATTTAAAAATAAATTTCCATTTCCTAATATATGAAAAAAGGAATTTGTTGCAAAATCCGCGTCTCCAATAACTGCAACTCTTGATATAACTTTAGGAAAGTTCTCTTCTGGAATATTATCTGTCCGCGTGATAGTTAGATTTGTTGGGTCTACAAATGCTGGATTTCTTACGACCACTACCATTATTGTAGCAGGTCCTGGAATATCAATTCCTATTTCATAATCTATTTTATTTTTATCGGTTTCTGCAAAACTTCTTTTAGAAGAATTTATTAGAGCTTTTATAGAATTTCCAGGTACAGGTTTTTCTGTTGGAGAAAGAGATCTTGCTCCCATGAAAAAACTTAAAGGCAGGCCTTCAGTTATAGCGTGACGATTATATGCAGTTACGGCAGGTGCAGAAATATCTGTCCAAAAGTGATTTGCTTCATCTATGACCAAGGTGTCGTCAACACGCACACCTAACTTTAATAAAACAGTTTCAAGTCCTGTTTTAATAAAAGGATCTAACATAAATAAAGCGTTTCCACCTTCTTGAACATAATGATCTATTTTTTCAATTTCTTTTTTTCTAAGTTCCATTTTCGGACCAGCAACAACAAGTAGATTACAATTTTTTAATAAGTTTTCTTCTCCCAGTAGCCGAAGGACTTTTACTTTGTAGTTCATGCTTTCTAGACCATGTCTAGCTTTTGCCATTCCATGTCTCTCATGGACTACGACTTTAGTTTCTAATCCATGGCTATGTCCTTGATCTCCTTCAAAGTGATCATGATGTTCTAGGCTAAAGGGGTCATTTTCGCCGTGACCTTCTATAAAACATGCCGTTTGTTCTTTCCCTTGTGAAACTCGAAGTATCCCATTTGCGATATCTACCTCAGTCGGGCTGTGAACTCTAATTGTCCTATCCTCGCTTTCCATTAGGGCGCTTCCTGCAAATTCTATTCCTCTCAATCTTGCTTGCGCAGGGTTTACCATAGGATCTAGAAATTCTATTGTTACCTTGTCAGAATAGCTTGCAATTAGATTATAAAGATCATCTGTTTCTCTCATCATAGGGTCATGAAAAAACACTATATGTACAGGTTTTTTTATACGTTGAAGCATATTTATTGTAGATTCCGAGAGAGAGTACCGGCCTTGTTTGGTCATATCTAATCTAAAAGTAAAATGATTAGTTAAATACCCAAGCGCTAGCACTATTCCAATTAAAGCAATTGTTGTAGTAAATACTTCTCCTCTTTGTCCTCTAAGAAAGCCAACGGCTTGTTGTCTTAAATTGTATGCTCCATATGCTATAGAAATGAATCCAATAAAGGTAGTAATCCATTTAAAAATATTTTCCTCTAAAAATATTAGATGCATTATTAGTGTGCCGGATAATAGAGCTACTCCAACTAAAAGTATCAAAAATGATTTAAAAGATTTTTCCATTTATCTACGCCATTTTAGGTAACTTGTATTTAGTATTAAAGCTGTTGCTATTACTAAAAGATAATAAGTTACAGCTTCCGACCTGAGTAAACCTCTTATAAAATCACCATAATGAAAAGAAAAAGAAAGGTATCCTAAAAGGTTTTGCATAAAAACATTAGATTGCATGTTTTGCATGTAGCCTATAAACCAAAATGCCATTAGTACAGGAAGTGTTACAAGAGCTGCTACTATTTGATTATGAGTTAGAGCAGAAAACAATTGGCCTATTGCTATACAGGCCATTCCCAGAAGAAAAAACCCCATATAGCCTGAAATTATATCGGAGGTATAAGGATTGCCATATAAATAAATAGGAATAAGATTAATGCAAGAGGTCAAGGTCATCAGAAAAAGAATAGAAATGGCTCCCAAATATTTCCCCAAAACAATTTGCCAAGTTTTTAGTGGAAGGGTAGAGAGCAATTCCATGGTTTTTCCTGAATATTCTCCTGAAAAAATCCTCATTGTTAATACTGGAGTTAAGGTTATTAATAATATTCCCATGTTTTTTAGAGTTTCATTCATGGTGGCGGTACTTGTTAAAAAAACATTATAAAGAAAAAAATACCCTGTTCCAATTAAGAACACTGATATCAAGAAATATGCTATAGGTGACCTAAAGTAGGTCATCATTTCTTTTTGATAAATTGCTATTAAACCCTTAATTTAGCCTCTCCACTAACTATTTCTTATCTTTAATATATTGAAGAAAAATATTCTCAAGAGTAGGATTTTTTCTTTCTATGTAAAATAAGTCCCATTTTGAGGTAACTATATCTGCAATTTCAGATTCTATATTTTTAGTATCGTCGGTATAACAATCCACTGATATTTTCTTATTATCTTTATTATTTTTTTTAATTTCAACCGATAAAATATTTTTAATTTTTAATAATTTCTCTTTTAGCTGGCTGGTTTGTTTATTTGAAGTAATTAAACTTACTGTATTGGCTTGTTGTGAAGCTTTTTGGAGTCCTTCAGGAGAATCTATGGCCAAAAGCCGACCTTCATTAATAATAGCGACTCTACTACAAATTAAAGTTACTTCACTAAGTATGTGTGTGCTTAATAGAACTGTATGTTGTTTTCCGAAACGACGAATAACTTCTCTAGTTTCTTGAATTTGACTGGGATCAAGGCCGGCTGTGGGCTCGTCTAATAGCAACACCTCTGGCTGCCCTAAAAGAGCTTGAGCAAGCCCCAGTCTTTGCCTAAATCCTTTAGATAATTTATATATTTCAGCATTAAAAACACTTTCTAATTTGCATGCTTCAACAACTCTGTTGAGCTCAGAATTAATATTTTTTTTATTAATTCCTTTTGTTTTAGCAACAAACTTTAAATAGCTGGAAACTTCAAGAATATCGTAGAGAGGGGGTTGTTCAGGTAGATAACCTATCTTTTTTGCAGCTTCATAGTTTCTTGTGGCCATGTTTATACCAGATACTTCTACCTTTCCTGAAGTAGCAGCAGTGGATCCGGCTATCATTTTCATAGTAGTAGTCTTCCCAGCCCCATTTGGGCCAAGAAAACCAACAATTTCTCCTGCCCCAACTTTAAAAGAAATATTATGAATTATTTCTTTAGGGCCATATCTCTTAGAGACGTTATCTAAAACAATCGCATCTTTCATTAAAAGAACTTTTATATTTGGCTCAACAAAATAAGGACCCTAAATCAGGGTCCTTATGAATTAAAGTCTATATTGCGTCTAAACTAGTACCACTTGTTTCCACCTGAAGCAAACTGATTTTCGTCATGCCCCATGAAAAGTGGTGCGCCTTGAAGGTCACGCATCATTTTTAGTCTAGTAACAGAATCTGTATAATCTTTAACACTATAATTTAGTCCTGCAGGATAGCCATCTAGGTTTTCTTGCATCCAGATAGCGTCTTGCGCTATAATAATCACGCCAGAATTTTCAGTAGCTACCCTTACAGATTGATGACCAAGAGTATGACCTGGAGTTGATAGAATTTTTACTAACCCATCTCCAAACACATCATAATCACCTTCAAGTTCCAAATAATTAAAGTCTCTAGCATTATCTAAATCCGCCATAACAAAAGGTCCCATTCCTTCACGGCCTTGGAATTTTTCAGGCCACCATCCTTGGTAAAGTTCCTTTTTTTGGAAGATATGGATTGCGTCAGGAAACATTTCAATATTACCTGCATGATCCAAGTGAGCATGCGAAGTAATAACAGCTTTGACATCAGCTGCTGAGTAACCTAATTGTTTCAAAAGACTATCGATTACATCCCCTCTAGTTTGAGTAGGTTGTAGAAAATCACATAGACCTGGCGCCCAGTAAGCTTTACAGTTATCTAAATTATCTGAAATAGCCAAGTTGTTTCCAGAATCATATACTATTAATCCTTTTGGGTGATCTATTACAAACATACTGATAGGAATAGTAATATCTCGTGATTGATCTGCAGGCAAAGAAGGAATTAATCCTCTTATATCAAAAGGACCAAAAAATCCACTAGTACCCCAGTAAACTTTTACTCCGCCCTTGTGCCCGTCTGCAGAAACACTAGAAATATAACAAACACTAAGGATTGTTATCAAAGTAGTTAGAATAAACTTTTTCATTAAATAAACTCCCATTTATTTTTACCGAACTATTCTGAATGTTTTTCTAAGTTTTTACAATGGAAACTTTTACCTGTTTCTGTGAACTAGTGTTTTTGATTTTTTGTGAAATCTATAATAGAAGTATCATAAATGCGTGCTTGACATCTTTCCAAAGTTTGAAACGCTACAAATCTAGGCTTAGAGAAATTATAAAAAAACAAATTATAAACCCAGGAGCATCTTTTCCTATTGGCAAATCGTTTATGAGAATTAGTAAATTAAACATTACATTTATTGCAGTAAATGCTATATCCATTTATTCTTTGTTTTATGAAAAATAAAAATTTGAATACAAATAATTTATCGCCTTTAAAGGTTTTTTATAGAATTTGGGGGGAATGGGGTAAACAACATTTATTTCCTTTCATTTTTGCAAATGTTTTGATGCTAGTAGTGGCAGGTGCAACTGCACTATATCCCATAGCTATAGATTATACTTTTCAATTTTTGGAAGAAAAAGACTGGTCTAAAATAGTCTTGGTCCCATTGCTGATAGTTTTATTGACTTTAATAAAAGGCGGAGCTCTTTATCAGCAGACAGTTTTAATTAACAGGATTATTCAATCAATAATTTCGGAAGTTCAAACTAAGCTATATGAATCATTTATCAATTTTGACCTTCATTACATAAATACTGAAAGAGTGGGAGGCTTGCAGTCTAGAATTATGAATGACGTTAATTTGATGAAAGAATCTATGATTAGAAGCTGCAATAACCTTATAAGAGATTTATTTACCCTTATAGGTTTGATGCTTTCAATGATTTGGCTTAATTGGACTTTAGCCCTGGCAGTTATAATAATATATCCTATCGCGACATTTCCAATAATTTGGATTGGAAAAAAAAGCAGAACTTTATCTAATTCGTTGCAAAAAGATCTAGCAACAACAAGTTCTTTTATAACTGAAAGCTTTATGGGTGCAAGGCTTATAAAAAGTTATCAGTTAGAAAAAGAACAGACCAATAAAGCATCAAATTATTTTATTAGATTAAAAGAATTGTATGTTAAAATTGTTACTACCAGGGCTAGCTTAGAACCTGTCATGGAAATAGTAGGAGGAATTGCTATTTCTTGTGTTATTCTCTTAGCTGGTTGGCAAATTATTTCAGGTAAAAGTAGCATTGGGGAGTTTTCTGGCTTTATTAGTGCCTTGCTTATTGCCGTTGGTCCAGCACGAGCGCTAGGAACGTTAAATTCAGTTTTGCAAGAGGGTACTGCAGCGGCTATAAGAGTTTTTAATGGTATTGATAATAAAGCCATGGTTTTAAATTCCAAAGAACCTAAGAATTTAAATACACCAAAGGGTAGAATTGTTTTTCAGAATGTTTTATTTACTTATTCTGATAAAGATATTCCTGCTTTAGAAAATATAAATATCGAAATTTTGCCTGGAGAAAACATAGCAATAGTAGGTCCAAGTGGATCAGGAAAGTCTACTATAGTTAATCTTTTGCTAAGATTTTTTGACCCAGAAAATGGAAAAATATTATTTGATGAAATAGATATAAAAAATTTAAAACTTTCTGAGTTAAGAAAAAACATTGCTATTGTTTCTCAAGAAATTTCCTTGCTTCATGGAACTGTTAGAGAGAATATTGCTTATGGAGATAAAACAGCATCTAAGGAAAAAATACAAAGAGCTGCAATAGAATCTGATGCCCATGAATTTATAAAAAGGCTCCCTAAGGAATATGATACAATAGTTAGAGAAAACGGAGAGAATTTGTCTGGTGGAGAGAAACAAAGAATATCGATAGCACGGGCAATATTAAAAAATCCTGCATTATTAATCTTGGATGAACCGACCAGCTCTCTAGATGCATCTACGGAGGAAAATATTAAAAATTCTATTAAAAGAGCTTCCAAACATAGAACCACTATTACTATAGCTCATAGAATTTCTACAATAAAAAATTCTGATAGAATTTTAGTGCTTGATAAGGGAAAAATAGTTTCGCAGGGCACGCATGAAGAATTATTTAAGGTATGTTCTGTATATAGAAGA